>NZ_CP019426.1:5571666-5905000 GCF_009834515.1 Pseudomonas sp. R84 | reverse complement strand
ATCGACGACATCAGCTGCTCCATAAGTTCCCACACGAATTGCTTGATTCATTGAAGAAGACGAAAGAAGCAGCCCGAAATTGGGTCTGTAGCTCAGTTGGTTAGAGCGCACCCCTGATAAGGGTGAGGTCGGCAGTTCGAATCTGCCCAGACCCACCAATTTTGTGTGGGAAACGCCTGTAGAAATACGGGGCCATAGCTCAGCTGGGAGAGCGCCTGCCTTGCACGCAGGAGGTCAACGGTTCGATCCCGTTTGGCTCCACCACTACTGCTTCTAAAGTTTGAAAGCTTAGAAATGAGCATTCCATCGTTGTGATGATGAATGTTGATTTCTAGTCTTTGACTAGTTCGTTCTTTAAAAATTTGGGTATGTGATAGAAAGATAGACTGAACGTTACTTTCACTGGTAACGGATCAGGCTAAGGTAAAATTTGTGAGTTCTCTTAGTTGAGAAATTCGAATTTTCGGCGAATGTCGTCTTCACAGTATAACCAG
The DNA here is from genome assembly GCF_009834515.1 of Pseudomonas sp. R84. Lineage (NCBI taxonomy): Bacteria > Pseudomonadati > Pseudomonadota > Gammaproteobacteria > Pseudomonadales > Pseudomonadaceae > Pseudomonas > Pseudomonas sp. R84. Next base: position 5,904,506 of record NZ_CP019426.1, on the reverse strand, counting down.
ATTGCTTGGGGTTATATGGTCAAGTGAAGAAGCGCATACGGTGGATGCCTTGGCAGTCAGAGGCGATGAAAGACGTGGTAGCCTGCGAAAAGCTTCGGGGAGTCGGCAAACAGACTTTGATCCGGAGATGTCTGAATGGGGGAACCCAGCCATCATAAGATGGTTATCTTGTACTGAATACATAGGTGCAAGAAGCGAACCAGGGGAACTGAAACATCTAAGTACCCTGAGGAAAAGAAATCAACCGAGATTCCCTTAGTAGTGGCGAGCGAACGGGGACTAGCCCTTAAGTGGCTTTGAGATTAGCGGAACGCTCTGGAAAGTGCGGCCATAGTGGGTGATAGCCCTGTACGCGAAAATCTCTTGGTCATGAAATCGAGTAGGACGGAGCACGAGAAACTTTGTCTGAATATGGGGGGACCATCCTCCAAGGCTAAATACTACTGACTGACCGATAGTGAACTAGTACCGTGAGGGAAAGGCGAAAAGAACCCCGGAGAGGGGAGTGAAATAGATCCTGAAACCGTATGCGTACAAGCAGTGGGAGCCCACTTTGTTGGGTGACTGCGTACCTTTTGTATAATGGGTCAGCGACTTATTTTCAGTGGCGAGCTTAACCGAATAGGGGAGGCGTAGCGAAAGCGAGTCTTAATAGGGCGTCTAGTCGCTGGGAATAGACCCGAAACCGGGCGATCTATCCATGGGCAGGTTGAAGGTTGGGTAACACTAACTGGAGGACCGAACCGACTACCGTTGAAAAGTTAGCGGATGACCTGTGGATCGGAGTGAAAGGCTAATCAAGCTCGGAGATAGCTGGTTCTCCTCGAAAGCTATTTAGGTAGCGCCTCATGTATCACTGTAGGGGGTAGAGCACTGTTTCGGCTAGGGGGTCATCCCGACTTACCAAACCGATGCAAACTCCGAATACCTACAAGTGCCGAGCATGGGAGACACACGGCGGGTGCTAACGTCCGTCGTGAAAAGGGAAACAACCCAGACCGTCAGCTAAGGTCCCAAAGTTATGGTTAAGTGGGAAACGATGTGGGAAGGCTTAGACAGCTAGGAGGTTGGCTTAGAAGCAGCCACCCTTTAAAGAAAGCGTAATAGCTCACTAGTCGAGTCGGCCTGCGCGGAAGATGTAACGGGGCTCAAACCATACACCGAAGCTACGGGTATCATCTTCGGATGATGCGGTAGAGGAGCGTTCTGTAAGCCTGTGAAGGTGAGTTGAGAAGCTTGCTGGAGGTATCAGAAGTGCGAATGCTGACATGAGTAACGACAATGGGTGTGAAAAACACCCACGCCGAAAGACCAAGGTTTCCTGCGCAACGTTAATCGACGCAGGGTTAGTCGGTCCCTAAGGCGAGGCTGAAAAGCGTAGTCGATGGAAAACAGGTTAATATTCCTGTACTTCTGGTTATTGCGATGGAGGGACGGAGAAGGCTAGGCCAGCTTGGCGTTGGTTGTCCAAGTTTAAGGTGGTAGGCTGAGATCTTAGGTAAATCCGGGATCTTAAGGCCGAGAGCTGATGACGAGTGTTCTTTTAGAACACGAAGTGGTTGATGCCATGCTTCCAAGAAAAGCTTCTAAGCTTCAGGTAACCAGGAACCGTACCCCAAACCGACACAGGTGGTTGGGTAGAGAATACCAAGGCGCTTGAGAGAACTCGGGTGAAGGAACTAGGCAAAATGGCACCGTAACTTCGGGAGAAGGTGCGCCGGTGAGGGTGAAGGACTTGCTCCGTAAGCTCATGCCGGTCGAAGATACCAGGCCGCTGCGACTGTTTATTAAAAACACAGCACTCTGCAAACACGAAAGTGGACGTATAGGGTGTGACGCCTGCCCGGTGCCGGAAGGTTAATTGATGGGGTTAGCTAACGCGAAGCTCTTGATCGAAGCCCCGGTAAACGGCGGCCGTAACTATAACGGTCCTAAGGTAGCGAAATTCCTTGTCGGGTAAGTTCCGACCTGCACGAATGGCGTAACGATGGCGGCGCTGTCTCCACCCGAGACTCAGTGAAATTGAAATCGCTGTGAAGATGCAGTGTATCCGCGGCTAGACGGAAAGACCCCGTGAACCTTTACTATAGCTTTGCACTGGACTTTGAATTTGCTTGTGTAGGATAGGTGGGAGGCTTTGAAGCGTGGACGCCAGTTCGCGTGGAGCCATCCTTGAAATACCACCCTGGCAACTTTGAGGTTCTAACTCAGGTCCGTTATCCGGATCGAGGACAGTGTATGGTGGGTAGTTTGACTGGGGCGGTCTCCTCCTAAAGAGTAACGGAGGAGTACGAAGGTGCGCTCAGACCGGTCGGAAATCGGTCGTAGAGTATAAAGGCAAAAGCGCGCTTGACTGCGAGACAGACACGTCGAGCAGGTACGAAAGTAGGTCTTAGTGATCCGGTGGTTCTGTATGGAAGGGCCATCGCTCAACGGATAAAAGGTACTCCGGGGATAACAGGCTGATACCGCCCAAGAGTTCATATCGACGGCGGTGTTTGGCACCTCGATGTCGGCTCATCACATCCTGGGGCTGAAGCCGGTCCCAAGGGTATGGCTGTTCGCCATTTAAAGTGGTACGCGAGCTGGGTTTAGAACGTCGTGAGACAGTTCGGTCCCTATCTGCCGTGGACGTTTGAGATTTGAGAGGGGCTGCTCCTAGTACGAGAGGACCGGAGTGGACGAACCTCTGGTGTTCCGGTTGTCACGCCAGTGGCATTGCCGGGTAGCTATGTTCGGGAAAGATAACCGCTGAAAGCATCTAAGCGGGAAACTTGCCTCAAGATGAGATCTCACTGGAACCTTGAGTTCCCTGAAGGGCCGTCGAAGACTACGACGTTGATAGGTTGGGTGTGTAAGCGCTGTGAGGCGTTGAGCTAACCAATACTAATTGCCCGTGAGGCTTGACCATATAACACCCAAGCAATTTGCGAACTCGAGAGAGACCAGATTGCGGTGTGTGAAGACGAAACGAACCGAAAGTTCGATGTTCACAAAACACCGAAAGCTGTCACATACCCAATTTGCTGAAGCGAGGCCACAAGGCCACGACTCAGTACCCGAATTTCTTGACGACCATAGAGCGTTGGAACCACCTGATCCCATCCCGAACTCAGCAGTGAAACGATGCATCGCCGATGGTAGTGTGGGGTTTCCCCATGTGAGAGTAGGTCATCGTCAAGATTAAATTCCAAAACCCCAATTGCGAAAGCAGTTGGGGTTTTGTTTTGCCCGCAGGAAATGTATCTGCTTGATTTCTATGCAACGGCCCGGGGCATGGCTATTATTCGGGCCTCATTGTGAGGCGAGACCTGCATGCTGACGTTGTTGAACCTTCTGAAGGATGGGCGTTTCCATTCTGGTCAGGATCTGGGCGAGGCCCTGGGAATAAGTCGAAGTGCAGTATGGAAGCAGCTTCAGCATCTTGAGGCTGAGCTCGGCTTGTCTATCCATAAAGTCAGGGGGAGGGGATATCAGCTGGCATCGCCATTGACGCTACTCGACTCTCTAAAGATATCGACAGTGGCACCAAATTGGCCGGTGACCGTTCTGGATTCGGTCGACTCGACTAATGCCGAAGCATTGCGCTCTATTGGCCGGGGCAATTCAGCGCCGTTTTTGGTTCTTGCTGAGCGGCAGGTTTCCGGCCGCGGCCGCAGAGGTCGTAAATGGGTCAGCCCGTTCGCTGAAAATCTGTATTACAGCCTTGTTCTTCGAATCGATGGTGGAATGCGCCAGCTCGAAGGCCTGAGCCTTGTTGTTGGTTTGGCTGTGATGCAGGCTTTGCGAAGCTTTGGCGTGGTTAATGCCGGTTTGAAGTGGCCCAATGATGTGCTGGTGAGTAACAAAAAAATCGCCGGCATACTGCTAGAGCTGATTGGCGATCCGGCGGATGTCTGTCATGTGGTGCTGGGAATTGGTATCAATGTGAATATGCAGGTTGCTGATGAAGTCGATCAGCAATGGACCTCGATTCGACTTGAATCCGGCAATAGCTGCGATCGTAATGCCTTGGTGGTTGAGCTGAGTAATCAGCTGGACGCCTACATCCAGAGTCATCAGATGGGTGGTTTTTCGGTTCTCCGGGCGGAATGGGAGGCAAATCACTTGTGGCAGGAGCGATCGGTTTCATTGATTGCAGGCTCCAACCATATAGATGGCGTGGTGCTCGGAATCGACAATCAAGGTGCTCTGCGCTTGAGGGTGAATGGCGTGGAAAAAGTATTCAGTGGTGGTGAGCTCAGCCTGAGGTTGCGTGATGATTCTTGAGCTCGACTGCGGAAACAGCTTTATAAAATGGCGCGTGCTGAATGCCACGGTCGGCGGCCTGATCTCCGAGGGGGTGGTCGACTCTGATTTGGCGCTGCTTGAGAGTTTGCGAGCGATTGATCGGCTTTCCCTGCGTAAATGCCGACTGGTCAGTGTAAGGACTGGCGAAGAAACCGGCGCGCTGATCGACATTATCGAGCGGGAGTTCGGTATTTCGGTGATGCGCGCGGAGTCTGCTCGCGAGATGTCTGGTGTTAGAAATGGTTACGTAGACTACGAGCGCCTTGGACTGGATCGATGGCTGGCGATGCTGGGCGGGTTTCACCTCGCTTCAGGAGGTGCTTGCCTGGTGCTGGATTTTGGCACAGCGGTAACCGCAGATTTTATCGCGGCTGATGGCGAGCATCTGGGCGGCTTTATTTGTCCTGGAATGCCGCTGATGCGTAACCAGTTGCGTACTCATACCCGGAAGATTCGTTATGGGGATTTGGCTGCCGAGCAGGCGCTGTCCAGTAACGCGCCGGGTCGGACTACCGTTGAGGCGGTAGAGCGTGGGTGTTCATTGATGTTGCGAGGGTTCGTATTGGCGCAGCTGGAAATGGCGCGCTCCTATTGGGGGGCTGACTTCGCTGTTTTTATAACCGGTGGTGATGCCGATTTGGTTGCAGGTGTTGCTCCCGAGGCCAGAATCGTTCCCGACCTGGTGTTTGTGGGGTTGGCTATGGCGTGTCCTTTGTCCTGAGGTTTGTATGCGTTGGTTGTTCCTCCTGCTTCTGGTTCTCAATGTTTTCTATTATGTCTGGCATCAGCAGGAGGCGCCGTTGCGGGCAAAGGACGTGACGCCTCTTAGCTTGTATCGGGGGGCGCAGCAGGATATTCGTTTGCTGAGCGAGACAACTGGTGACATTCGAGAGAAGCAAGGCATGCGGCGCCAAGAGTGTCACTTTCTGGGTGGCTTCTCTCGACAGGAGTCGATTTCAGCGCTGCAGCAGCGTTTGGCTGATATGGGCGTTAATGTGCAGCCTTCGTCGAAGGATGCTCCTGGGACTGGTTATTGGCTGTCTGTTGCGCCTGAGAGCCAGCATTTGTTGGGGGATGCGCAACTGCTGAACCTTTCCAAGGAATTCAATGAGTTAAAACATAAAATAATGCTGTGTGAGGGGGTTGCACCTGCTGAATAGTTTGCATAGAATGGCGCCCGCTCCACAGCGAAGACCCAAACAGGATTTCAATGTGAGGCGGTGTCAACGCAGCTAAGCTCAGGTTTTTAAATGAGAAAATGCTTGACAGGGGTTTGGCATAGTATAGAATGCCGGCCTGATTAGGAGGGGTTCCCGAGCGGCCAAAGGGATCAGACTGTAAATCTGACGTCTACGACTTCGAAGGTTCGAATCCTTCTCCCTCCACCAGATTTGAGCGTGAGCTGCAGGCTCCGCGGGTATAGTTTAGTGGTAGAACCTCAGCCTTCCAAGCTGATGATGCGGGTTCGATTCCCGCTACCCGCTCCAAGTTTGCAGGTTGTGCAAAGTGTTTCGCTCTTGTAGCTCAGTTGGTAGAGCACACCCTTGGTAAGGGTGAGGTCAGCGGTTCAAATCCGCTCAAGAGCTCCATATAACAAGGCAGATATGAAAATATCTGCCTTTGTTTTAATGGTTGATATTGTTTGTCTAATTTCTTCTGTTGAGGGTGATATCGATGGCTAAGGAAAAATTTGATCGTTCCCTGCCCCACGTCAACGTTGGGACCATTGGTCACGTTGACCACGGTAAAACCACTCTGACTGCTGCTCTGACTCGCGTTTGCTCCGAGGTCTTCGGTTCCGCAATCGTTGACTTCGACAAGATCGACAGCGCGCCAGAAGAAAAAGCTCGCGGTATCACCATCAACACCGCACACGTTGAGTACAACTCGAAGATCCGTCACTACGCTCACGTCGACTGCCCAGGTCACGCTGACTATGTGAAGAACATGATCACCGGTGCTGCTCAAATGGACGGCGCTATTCTGGTTTGCTCGGCCGCTGATGGTCCGATGCCGCAAACCCGTGAGCACATCCTGCTGTCCCGTCAGGTTGGCGTTCCGTATATCGTGGTTTTCCTGAACAAGGCTGATCTGGTAGACGACGCTGAGCTGCTGGAACTGGTTGAGATGGAAGTTCGCGACCTGCTGTCCACCTACGACTTCCCGGGCGATGACACTCCAATCATCATCGGTTCGGCTCGTATGGCTCTGGAAGGCAAAGACGACAACGAGATGGGCACCACTGCCGTCAAGAAGCTGGTTGAAACTCTGGACAGCTACATCCCAGAACCAGTTCGCGTGACTGACAAGCCGTTCCTGATGCCAATCGAAGACGTATTCTCGATCTCTGGTCGCGGTACTGTTGTGACTGGTCGTATCGAGCGCGGTATCGTTCGCGTTCAAGATCCGCTGGAAATCGTTGGTCTGCGTGACACCACCGTTACTACTTGCACCGGTGTTGAAATGTTCCGCAAGCTGCTCGACGAAGGTCGTGCTGGCGAGAACTGCGGCGTTCTGTTGCGTGGCACCAAGCGTGACGATGTTGAGCGTGGCCAGGTTCTGGTTAAGCCGGGTTCGGTTAAGCCGCACACCAAGTTCACTGCAGAAGTTTACGTTCTGAGCAAGGAAGAAGGCGGTCGTCACACTCCGTTCTTCAAAGGCTACCGTCCACAGTTCTACTTCCGTACTACTGACGTGACTGGTAACTGCGAGCTGCCAGAAGGCGTTGAAATGGTAATGCCAGGTGACAACATTCAGATGACTGTTACCCTGATCAAAACCATCGCAATGGAAGATGGCCTGCGTTTCGCTATCCGTGAAGGCGGTCGTACCGTCGGCGCTGGTGTCGTAGCTAAAATCATCGAGTAAGTGGTTGTAATGTATTTTTCGGGCCGGCATAATGGTCGGCCTGATTTTGTTTTAGGTCAGTAGCTCAATTGGCAGAGCGACGGTCTCCAAAACCGTAGGTTGGGGGTTCGATTCCCTCCTGACCTGCCAGATTCACTTGGTGTGTCTGGCTTTCTTTTCACAGGATCTTCATAGATGACTCCTAAAGCTGAAGCTCAAGGCTCTCGCTTCGATCTGCTCAAGTGGCTTGTAGTTGTCGCTTTGGTGGTTGTTGGCGTTGTTGGCAATCAGTATTACTCTGCTTCGCCGATCCTGTACCGTGTACTCGCTTTGCTTGTCATTGCTGCTGTAGCTGCCTTTGTAGGCCTGCAGACTGCGAAGGGCAAGTCTTTCTTTGTACTCGTTAAGGAAGCTCGCACCGAGATTCGTAAAGTCGTTTGGCCAACTCGCCAAGAAACCACGCAGACCACCCTGATTGTGGTGGCTGTTGTTCTGGTTATGGCGTTGCTGTTGTGGGGGCTTGATTCCCTGCTCGGCTGGCTTGTTTCCTTGATTGTCGGCTAAGGGTGTCCCGTGGCTAAGCGTTGGTATGTTGTGCATGCTTACTCGGGTTACGAGAAGCATGTGATGCGCTCGCTGGTCGAGCGCGTAAAGCTGGCTGGCATGGAAGATGGCTTCGGCGAGATTCTGGTTCCCACTGAAGAAGTGGTTGAAATGCGTAATGGCCAGAAACGCAAAAGCGAGCGCAAGTTCTTTCCAGGTTATGTGCTGGTTCAGATGGATATGAATGAGGGTACTTGGCACTTGGTCAAGGATACACCTCGGGTGATGGGTTTTATTGGCGGTACTGCCGATAAGCCTGCGCCGATCACCGATAAAGAGGCGGAAGCAATTCTGCGTCGTGTTGCTGATGGTAGCGACAAGCCTAAGCCGAAGACTCTCTTCGAGCCAGGTGAGACGGTGCGAGTCAATGACGGTCCATTCGCTGATTTCAATGGCGTTGTTGAAGAAGTTAATTACGAAAAGAGCCGGATCCAAGTGGCAGTGCTCATTTTCGGTCGCTCTACCCCGGTAGAGTTGGAGTTCAGTCAGGTCGAAAAGGTCTAACTGGACAAGCATCCCAACCCCGCAGCCCTAGGCTGTGGGGTTTTGTCGTCACTGGGATAAACGCGCAAGTAACCGGGGAGCCTTTCGAGGCGTTCGAACCCGTAATTGGAGTGCCTCATGGCCAAGAAAATTACCGCTTACATCAAGCTGCAAGTGAAGGCCGCTCAGGCTAACCCAAGCCCACCTGTTGGTCCTGCTTTGGGTCAGCACGGCGTGAACATCATGGAATTCTGCAAGGCCTTCAACGCCCGTACTCAGGGTCTTGAAGCAGGTCTGCCGACTCCAGTGATCATCACTGTCTACAGCGACCGTAGTTTCACTTTCGAAACCAAATCCACCCCGGCTTCGGTTCTGCTGAAGAAGGCGGCCGGTCTGACCAGCGGTTCCGCTCGTCCGAACACCGTTAAGGTTGGCACCGTTACCCGTGCTCAGCTGGAAGAAATCGCGAAAACCAAAAACGCGGATCTGACTGCAGCTGATATGGATGCAGCCGTGCGTACTATCGCCGGTTCTGCTCGTAGCATGGGCCTTAACGTGGAGGGTGTGTAATGGCTAAGCTGACCAAGCGTCAAAAGGCTATCGCCGGCAAAATCGAAGCAGGCAAGGCCTACAACATTGTAGATGCCGCTGCTCTGCTGGCTGAGCTGTCGACTGTCAAGTTCAGCGAGTCGTTCGACGTTGCTGTAAACCTGGGTGTAGACCCGCGTAAATCCGACCAGGTTGTTCGTAGCGCTACTGTGCTGCCACACGGCACTGGCAAGACTGTTCGCGTTGCTGTGTTCACTCAGGGTCCAGCTGCTGAGGCCGCTTTGGCTGCCGGCGCTGACCGTGTAGGTATGGACGACCTGGCTGCCGAAATGAAAGGCGGCGACCTGAACTATGACGTAGTGATCGCATCCCCGGATGCCATGCGCGTTGTAGGTCAACTGGGTCAGATCCTCGGCCCACGTGGTCTGATGCCTAACCCTAAGGTTGGTACCGTAACTCCAGACGTAGCTACCGCGGTTAAAAACGCTAAAGCTGGTCAGGTTCGTTATCGCACCGACAAAAACGGCATCATTCACACTTCCGTTGGCAAGATGGGCTTCGACGCCGTCAAGCTGAAGGAAAACGTTGAAGCCCTGATCGCAGATCTGAAGCGTATCAAGCCAGCTTCCTCGAAAGGTATTTACGTCAAGCGCGTTACCCTGAGCACCACTATGGGCCCAGGTCTGGTTATCGACCAGAGCTCGCTGGACGCGTAAGACAAAGGTTGGCGCGATTGTTTTCGCGCCAATTGAAAGATTGGGGTCCCTGCCTGGCGGGGGCTATCCAAGACCGTAGGCGACGCAAGTCTTAAACCATAAGCCTACGCAGATGGTGCTCCCGGTTCCTTACCGAATCAGACACCAAAACGACATTCGGTTTCGATCGAATGAAACGGTAACAAGCAGGAGTTAAACCCGTGGCAATTAATCTCGAAGACAAGAAGGCCATCGTCGCTGAAGTCAACGAGGCTGCCAAAGTCGCTCTGTCCGCTGTCGTGGTTGATGCACGTGGCGTAACAGTAGGCGCAATGACCGGACTCCGTAAAGAGGCTCGTGAAGCTGGCGTTTACGTACGTGTTGTACGTAACACCCTGCTCAAGCGCGCTGTTGCTGACACTGAATACAGTGTTCTCAACGACGTGTTCACCGGCCCGACCTTGATCGCATTCTCCAACGAACACCCGGGCGCTGCTGCTCGTCTGTTCAAAGAGTTTGCTAAAGGTCAGGACAAGTTCGAGATCAAGGCAGCTGCGTTCGAGGGCAAGTTCCTCGCAGCTAATCAGATCGACGTTCTGGCAAGCCTGCCGACCCGTGACGAAGCAATTTCCCAGCTGATGAGCGTGATTCAAGGCGCTACCAGCAAATTGGCTCGTACTCTGGCGGCACTTCGCGACCAGAAAGAAGCTGCTGCAGCCTGAGGCTGAGCGTTTCCTCTCTCGCGTATTTTTGTTTATTTCGATGGCCTCCAGGCTATCCCCCAATTCAGGAAATAAGTCATGTCTCTGACTAACGAACAAATCATCGACGCAATCGGCGAAAAATCGGTTCTGGAAATCGTTGAGCTGATCAAGGCAATGGAAGAGAAGTTCGGCGTATCCGCTGCCGCTGCTTCTGCTGGTCCAGCTGCTGCCGCCGCTGTTGTTGAAGAGCAAACCGAGTTCAACGTTGTTCTGCTGGAAGCTGGCGAGAAGAAGGTTAACGTGATCAAGGCAGTTCGTGAACTGACCGGTCTGGGCCTGAAAGAAGCCAAAGAGAAAGTAGACGGCGCTCCTCAGGTTGTAGCTGAAGGCGTTTCGAAAGAAGCGGCTGAAGACGCCAAGAAGAAGCTGGAAGAAGCAGGCGCTAAAGTCGAGCTGAAATAAGTATCGACTTTGCTCCTCCAGCCCGAGCGTCAAGCGACAGGCTGATGGCTGGTGGCTCTTGCCACCGGCCTTTTTCCGTTATTGGCAGCCGACTGGGTCGGTGCTGATAAAGGCGCTGTAACCACCCGATGCGGTGGCGCAAACCATGGGGTTTGCACGATTTTCTGGCTGCTCCCGTCGGGAGGGGCCAAACAAGCAGGTGACCAAGCTGGGGAACGCTGATGGCTTACTCATATACTGAGAAAAAACGTATCCGCAAGGACTTTAGCAAGTTGCCGGACGTCATGGATGTGCCTTACCTCCTGGCCATCCAGCTGGATTCGTATCGTGAATTCTTGCAAGCGGGAGCGACTAAAGATCAGTTCCGCGACGTGGGCCTGCATGCGGCCTTCAAATCCGTTTTCCCGATCATCAGCTACTCCGGCAATGCTGCGCTGGAGTACGTCGGTTATCGCCTGGGCGAACCGGCATTTGATGTCAAAGAATGCGTATTGCGCGGTGTAACTTTCGCCGTACCTTTGCGGGTAAAAGTGCGCCTGATCATTTTCGACAAAGAATCGTCGAACAAAGCGATCAAGGACATCAAAGAGCAAGAAGTCTACATGGGTGAAATTCCCCTGATGACTGAGAACGGTACCTTCGTAATCAACGGTACCGAGCGTGTAATCGTTTCCCAGCTGCACCGTTCCCCGGGCGTGTTCTTTGACCACGACCGCGGCAAGACGCATAGCTCCGGCAAACTGCTGTACTCCGCGCGCATCATTCCTTACCGCGGTTCGTGGCTGGACTTCGAGTTCGACCCGAAAGACTGCGTGTTCGTGCGTATCGACCGTCGTCGCAAGCTGCCGGCATCGGTACTGCTGCGCGCGCTCGGCTATACCACTGAAGAAGTGCTGGACGCTTTCTACACCACCAACGTTTTCCACCTGAGCGGCGAAACCCTCAGCCTGGAACTGATTGCTTCGCGTCTGCGTGGTGAAATTGCGGTTCTGGATATTCAGGACGAGAAGGGCAAGGTCATCGTTGAAGCGGGCCGCCGTATTACCGCGCGCCACATCAACCAGATCGAAAAAGCCGGCATCAAGACCCTGGAAGTGCCTCTGGACTACGTCCTCGGTCGCACTACCGCCAAGGTTATCGTGCACCCGGCTACCGGCGAAATCCTGGCAGAGTGCAACACCGAGCTGAACACTGAAGTCCTGGCAAAAATTGCCAAGTCCGGCGTTGTTCGCATCGAAACTCTGTACACCAACGACATCGACTGCGGTCCGTTCGTCTCCGACACGCTGAAGATCGACTCCACCAGCAACCAATTGGAAGCGCTGGTCGAAATCTATCGCATGATGCGTCCAGGCGAGCCGCCAACCAAAGACGCTGCCGAAACCCTGTTCAACAACCTGTTCTTCAGCCCTGAGCGCTATGACCTGTCTGCGGTCGGCCGGATGAAGTTCAACCGTCGTATCGGTCGTACCGAGATCGAAGGTTCGGGCGTGCTGTGCAAGGAAGACATCGTCGCGGTACTGAAGACTCTGGTCGACATCCGTAACGGTAAAGGCATCGTCGATGACATCGACCACCTGGGTAACCGTCGTGTTCGCTGCGTAGGCGAAATGGCCGAGAACCAGTTCCGCGTTGGCCTGGTACGTGTTGAGCGTGCGGTCAAAGAGCGTCTGTCGATGGCTGAAAGCGAAGGCCTGATGCCGCAAGACCTGATCAACGCCAAGCCAGTGGCTGCGGCGGTGAAAGAGTTCTTCGGTTCCAGCCAGCTCTCGCAGTTCATGGACCAGAACAACCCGCTGTCCGAGATCACCCACAAGCGTCGTGTCTCTGCACTCGGCCCTGGTGGTCTGACTCGTGAGCGCGCAGGCTTTGAAGTCCGTGACGTACACCCGACTCACTACGGTCGTGTATGCCCGATTGAAACGCCGGAAGGTCCGAACATCGGTCTGATCAACTCCTTGGCTGCTTACGCTCGCACCAACCAGTACGGCTTCTTGGAAAGCCCGTACCGCGTGGTGAAAGAGGGTGTGGTCACCGACGAGATCGTGTTCCTGTCCGCTATTGAAGAAGCTGATCACGTGATCGCGCAGGCTTCGGCGACCATGAACGACCAGAAAGTCCTGATCGACGAACTGGTAGCCGTACGTCACCTGAACGAATTCACCGTTAAGGCGCCTGAAGAAGTCACCTTGATGGACGTTTCGCCGAAGCAGGTAGTTTCGGTAGCAGCGTCGCTGATTCCGTTCCTCGAGCACGATGACGCCAACCGTGCGTTGATGGGTTCGAACATGCAGCGTCAAGCTGTACCAACCCTACGCGCTGACAAGCCGCTGGTAGGTACCGGCATGGAGCGTAACGTAGCCCGTGACTCCGGCGTTTGCGTCGTGGCTCGTCGTGGTGGCGTGATCGACTCCGTAGACGCCAGCCGTATCGTGGTTCGTGTTGCTGATGACGAAGTTGAAACCGGCGAAGCTGGTGTCGACATCTACAACCTGACCAAATACACCCGCTCGAACCAGAACACCTGCATCAACCAGCGTCCGCTGGTGAGCAAGGGTGATCGCGTTCAGCGTAGCGACATCATGGCCGACGGCCCGTCCACCGACATGGGTGAACTGGCACTGGGTCAGAACATGCGCATCGCGTTCATGGCATGGAACGGCTTCAACTTCGAAGACTCCATCTGCCTGTCCGAGCGTGTGGTTCAGGAAGACCGTTTCACCACGATCCACATCCAGGAACTGACCTGTGTGGCACGTGACACCAAGCTTGGGCCTGAGGAAATCACTGCAGACATCCCGAACGTGGGTGAAGCTGCACTGAACAAGCTGGACGAAGCCGGTATTGTTTACGTAGGTGCTGAAGTTGGCGCGGGCGACATCCTGGTCGGCAAAGTCACTCCGAAAGGCGAGACCCAGCTGACTCCGGAAGAAAAACTGCTGCGTGCAATCTTCGGTGAAAAAGCCAGCGACGTTAAAGACACCTCCCTGCGTGTACCTACCGGTACCAAAGGTACTGTCATTGACGTACAGGTCTTCACTCGTGACGGCGTTGAGCGTGATGCTCGTGCTCTGTCGATCGAGAAGTCCCAGCTGGACGAGATTCGCAAGGATCTGAACGAAGAGTTCCGTATCGTTGAAGGCGCAACTTTCGAACGTCTGCGTTCCGCTCTGGTAGGCCACAAGGCTGAAGGCGGCGCAGGTCTGAAGAAAGGTCAGGACATCACCGATGAAGTTCTCGACGGTCTTGAGCATGGTCAGTGGTTCAAACTGCGCATGGCTGAAGATGCTCTGAACGAGCAGCTCGAGAAGGCTCAGGCCTACATCGTTGATCGTCGCCGTCTGCTGGACGACAAGTTCGAAGACAAGAAGCGCAAACTGCAGCAGGGTGATGACCTGGCTCCAGGTGTGCTGAAAATCGTCAAGGTTTACCTGGCAATCCGTCGTCGCATCCAGCCGGGCGACAAGATGGCCGGTCGTCACGGTAACAAAGGTGTGGTCTCCGTGATCATGCCGGTTGAAGACATGCCGCACGATGCCAATGGCACCCCGGTCGACGTCGTCCTCAACCCACTGGGCGTACCTTCGCGTATGAACGTTGGTCAGATCCTTGAAACCCACCTCGGCCTCGCGGCCAAAGGTCTGGGCGAGAAGATCAACCGGATGATCGAAGAGCAGCGTAAAGTCGCTGAACTGCGTACTTTCTTGGACGAGATCTACAACCAGATCGGCGGTCGTAACGAAGATCTGGACAGCTTCTCCGATCAGGAAATCCTCGATCTGGCGAAGAACCTGCGTGGCGGCGTTCCAATGGCCACTCCAGTGTTCGACGGCGCCAAGGAAAGCGAAATCAAGGCCATGCTGAAACTGGCAGACCTGCCGGAAAGCGGCCAGATGCAGCTGACAGACGGCCGTACCGGCAACAAATTCGAGCGTCCAGTTACCGTTGGCTACATGTACATGCTGAAGCTGAACCACTTGGTAGACGACAAGATGCACGCTCGTTCTACCGGTTCGTACAGCCTGGTTACCCAGCAGCCGCTGGGTGGTAAGGCGCAGTTCGGTGGTCAGCGTTTCGGGGAGATGGAGGTCTGGGCACTGGAAGCATACGGTGCTGCTTACACTCTGCAAGAAATGCTCACAGTGAAGTCGGACGATGTGAACGGCCGTACCAAGATGTACAAAAACATCGTGGATGGCGATCACCGTATGGAGCCGGGCATGCCCGAGTCCTTCAACGTGTTGATCAAGGAAATTCGTTCCCTCGGCATCGATATCGATCTGGAAACCGAATAACACGTGACGCGAATCGAGAGCGGGGCAGGATTGCCCGCTCTCTGCTCCGCCAGGAGGAAAGGCCTTGAAAGACCTACTGAATTTGCTGAAAAACCAGGGTCAAGTCGAAGAGTTCGACGCCATCCGTATCGGATTGGCCTCGCCTGAGATGATCCGCTCATGGTCGTTCGGTGAAGTTAAAAAGCCGGAAACCATCAACTACCGTACGTTCAAACCTGAGCGTGACGGTCTGTTCTGCGCCAAGATCTTTGGCCCGGTAAAGGATTACGAGTGCCTGTGCGGTAAGTACAAGCGCTTGAAGCACCGTGGTGTGATCTGCGAGAAGTGCGGCGTTGAAGTTGCACTGGCCAAGGTTCGTCGTGAGCGCATGGCACACATCGAACTGGCTTCGCCGGTTGCCCACATCTGGTTCCTGAAATCGCTGCCGTCCCGTATCGGCTTGCTGATGGACATGACCCTGCGTGATATCGAACGCGTTCTCTACTTCGAGAGCTATGTCGTTATCGATCCAGGCATGACCACCCTTGAAAAAGGTCAGCTGCTGAACGACGAGCAGTACTTCGAAGCGCTGGAAGAGTTTGGTGACGACTTCGACGCCCGTATGGGTGCTGAAGCTGTCCGTGAACTGCTGCACGCTATCGACCTGGAACACGAGATTGGCCGTCTGCGTGAAGAAATTCCGCAAACCAACTCCGAAACCAAGATCAAGAAGCTGTCCAAGCGTCTGAAGTTGATGGAGGCCTTCCAGGGTTCCGGCAACCTGCCAGAGTGGATGGTGCTGACCGTTCTGCCGGTTCTGCCGCCAGATCTGCGTCCACTGGTCCCACTGGACGGCGGTCGTTTCGCGACTTCCGACCTCAACGATCTGTATCGTCGAGTGATCAACCGTAACAACCGTTTGAAGCGCCTGCTGGACCTGTCCGCTCCGGACATCATCGTGCGCAACGAAAAACGTATGTTGCAGGAAGCTGTCGATGCACTGCTCGACAACGGCCGTCGTGGCCGCGCTATCACCGGTTCGAACAAGCGTCCTCTGAAATCCCTGGCTGACATGATCAAGGGTAAGCAAGGTCGTTTCCGTCAGAACTTGCTCGGTAAGCGTGTTGACTACTCCGGTCGTTCGGTAATTACCGTAGGCCCGACTCTGCGTCTGCATCAGTGCGGTCTGCCGAAGAAGATGGCTCTCGAGCTGTTCAAACCGTTCATTTTCGGCAAGCTCGAGATGCGTGGTCTCGCGACCACCATCAAAGCGGCCAAGAAAATGGTCGAGCGCGAACTGCCAGAGGTTTGGGACGTTCTCGCTGAAGTGATTCGCGAACACCCGGTTCTCCTCAACCGTGCACCGACCCTTCACCGTCTGGGTATCCAGGCGTTTGAACCGGTACTGATCGAAGGTAAGGCTATCCAGCTGCACCCTCTGGTCTGCGCCGCGTACAACGCCGACTTCGACGGCGACCAAATGGCCGTGCACGTACCGCTGACGCTGGAAGCCCAGCTCGAAGCGCGTGCGTTGATGATGTCGACCAACAACATTCTGTCGCCAGCCAACGGTGAGCCAATCATCGTTCCGTCGCAGGACGTTGTATTGGGTCTGTACTACATGACTCGTGAAGCGATCAACGCCAAAGGCGAAGGTCGTGTGTTCGCGGATCTGCAGGAAGTTGACCGTGTGTTCCGTGCCGGCGAAGCCGCACTGCACGCCAAGGTCAAGGTTCGTATCAACGAAACCGTCAACGACCGTGACGGCAACAGCGTGAGCGGTACCCGTATCGTCGACACCACTGTCGGCCGTGCGCTGCTGTTCCAGGTTGTGCCAAAAGGTCTGTCGTACGACGTCGTCAACCTGCCGATGAAGAAAAAGGCGATCTCCAAGCTGATCAACCAGTGCTACCGCGTGGTTGGTTTGAAAGAGACCGTGATCTTCGCTGACCAGTTGATGTACACCGGTTTCGCTTACTCGACCATCTCCGGCGTTTCCATCGGTGTTAACGACTTCGTTATCCCGGATGAAAAAGCCCGCATCATCGGTGCTGCCACCGACGAAGTGAAAGAGATCGAGAGCCAGTACGCCTCCGGCCTGGTAACCCAGGGCGAGAAGTACAACAAAGTGATCGACCTTTGGTCGAAAGCGAACGACGAAGTCTCCAAGGCGATGATGGCCAATCTCTCGAAAGAGAAAGTCATCGACCGTCATGGCGTCGAAGTCGACCAAGAGTCCTTCAACTCGATGTACATGATGGCTGACTCGGGTGCGCGGGGTTCCGCAGCACAGATTCGTCAGCTGGCCGGTATGCGTGGTCTGATGGCCAAGCCAGACGGTTCCATCATTGAAACGCCGATTACTGCGAACTTCCGTGAAGGTTTGAGCGTACTTCAGTACTTCATCTCGACTCACGGTGCTCGTAAAGGTCTGGCGGATACCGCGTTGAAAACTGCGAACTCCGGTTACCTGACTCGTCGTCTGGTAGACGTTGCGCAGGATCTGGTTGTAACCGAGATCGATTGCGGCACCGAACACGGTCTGCTGATGACTCCGCACATTGAAGGCGGTGACGTTGTAGAGCCGTTGGGTGAGCGCGTATTGGGTCGTGTTATTGCCCGTGACGTATTCAAGCCAGGCACCGAGGACGTTATCGTTCCGGCCGGTACTCTGGTAGACGAGAAGTGGGTTGAATTCATCGAGCTGAACAGCATCGACGAAGTGATCGTGCGTTCGCCGATCAGCTGCGAAACCCGCTATGGCATTTGCGCCAAGTGCTACGGCCGTGATCTGGCTCGTGGTCACCAAGTGAACATCGGTGAAGCGGTCGGCGTTATCGCTGCCCAGTCCATCGGTGAGCCGGGTACTCAGCTGACGATGCGTACGTTCCACATCGGTGGTGCGGCAAGCCGTACTTCCGCTGCGGACAGCGTTCAGGTGAAGAATGGCGGTACCGTTCGTCTGCACAATTTGAAGCACGTGGAGCGAGTGGACGGTCACCTGGTTGCTGTGTCCCGTTCCGGTGAGCTGGCCATCGCTGATGACTTCGGTCGTGAGCGCGAGCGTTACAAGCTGCCGTACGGTGCTGTGATTTCGGTTAAAGAAGGTGACAAGGTCGACGCTGGCGCAATCGTGGCCAAGTGGGATCCGCACACCCACCCGATTGTTACCGAAATGAAAGGTACCGTGACCTACGTGGGCATGGAAGAAGGCATCACGATCAAGCGTCAGACTGACGAATTGACCGGTATGACCAACATTGAAGTACTTGACGCGAAAGATCGTCCAGCTGCGGGCAAAGAAATCCGTCCAGCAGTGAAGATGGTCGACGACAACGGCAAGGATCTGTTGCTGCCAGGCACTGACGTTATCGCTCAGTACTTCCTGCCAGCCAACGCCCTGGTCGGTGTAGCGGATGGTGCGAAGATCGCGATCGGTGACGTTATCGCTCGTATCCCGCAAGAAACGTCGAAGACCCGCGACATCACCGGTGGTCTGCCGCGTGTTGCCGACTTGTTCGAAGCGCGTCGTCCGAAAGAAGCGTCGATTCTGGCTGAAGTCAGCGGCACCATCGCGTTCGGTAAAGAGACCAAAGGCAAGCGCCGTCTGGTTATTACCCCGAACGACGGTAGCGATCCGTATGAAGAGCTGATTCCGAAGTGGCGTCACCTGAACGTGTTCGAAGGCGAACAGGTAAACCGCGGCGAAGTAATCTCCGACGGCCCAAGCGATCCGCACGACATCCTGCGTCTGCTGGGTGTGAGCGCGCTGGCCAAGTACATCGTCAACGAGATCCAGGACGTTTACCGTCTGCAAGGCGTGAAGATCAACGACAAGCACATCGAGACCATCCTGCGTCAGATGCTGCGTAAAGTTGAAATCGCTGAATCCGGCGATTCCAGTTTCATCAAGGGCGACCAGATGGAATTGACTCACGTACTGGTAGAGAACGAGCGTCTGGGTGGCGAAGACAAGTTCGTCTCCAAGTACACTCGCGTTCTGCTGGGTATCACCAAGGCGTCGTTGTCCACCGAATCGTTCATCTCGGCGGCTTCCTTCCAGGAAACCACCCGTGTACTGACCGAAGCGGCAGTCACCGGCAAGCGCGACTACCTGCGCGGCCTGAAAGAAAACGTTGTCGTGGGTCGTCTGATCCCGGCTGGTACCGGCCTGGCATATCACAGCGAGCGCAAGCGTCGTCGTGAAGCAGACAAGCCGTTGCGCGTAAGCGCCAGTGAAGTGGAAGCTGCACTGACCGAAGCGCTGAACTCGAGCGGTAACTGAGTTCTGCGATAAATGAGCGTAAGGCCCTGGTCGCTCCGTTCATCGAATCGAGACAATTTGTCGAGGTTCGAGGGGCGGGGAGGTCGGGGCCTTGCCTTGACTGGGGGCAAGATCCTCTTTAGACTCTTGATCCCCTAAATTTGGCGGGAATTCGTTCCTGCCATTTTGCTTTTCTTGCAAGACAATAGCGTCGCAAGACAACAGTGGAGCTAGTAGATGGCAACTATCAACCAGCTGGTACGTCAGCCGCGTAAGCGTATCGTCGAGAAATCCGACGTACCTGCGCTGCAGAACTGCCCGCAACGTCGTGGCGTGTGCACCCGTGTGTACACCACCACGCCGAAAAAACCTAACTCGGCACTGCGTAAAGTATGCCGTGTGCGCCTGACCAACGGTTTCGAGGTTTCCTCGTACATCGGTGGTGAAGGTCACAACCTGCAAGAGCACAGCGTGGTATTGATCCGCGGCGGTCGTGTAAAAGACTTGCCAGGTGTTCGTTACCACACCGTTCGCGGTTCTTTGGATACTTCCGGCGTTAAAGGTCGTAACCAGGGTCGTTCGAAGTACGGTACCAAGCGTCCGAAGTAATCGGCCGTTTTGCAGATTTTCATTTTATTGAGTCGATAAGAGTAAGGTCGGGCACGCATCCATTGGATCTGTCCCGAGCTAACCTGAAGACCGCTTGAGGGCTTATCATGCCAAGACGTCGCGTAGCAGCAAAGCGTGAGATTCTGGACGATCCGAAATACGGAAGCCAGATCCTCGCCAAATTCATGAACCACGTTATGGAAAGCGGCAAGAAAGCCGTTGCCGAGCGTATCGTTTATGGTGCCCTGGAAACCGTTGCGACCCGTAAGGCTGGCACCGATCCCCTGGAACTCTTCGAAAAAGCACTCGACGCCATCGCTCCGCTGGTCGAAGTGAAGTCGCGCCGCGTTGGTGGTGCTACTTACCAGGTTCCGGTCGAGGTTCGTCCTTCCCGTCGTAACGCTCTGGCAATGCGCTGGTTGGTAGACTTCGCCCGTAAGCGTGGCGAGAAGTCTATGGCTCTGCGTTTGGCTGGCGAACTGCTGGATGCTGCTGAAGGTAAAGGTGCTGCTGTTAAGAAGCGTGAAGACGTGCACCGTATGGCTGAAGCTAACAAAGCTTTCTCGCACTACCGCTTCTAATTTTAGCTTCACTAATTTTGCGAGGGCTTTATGGCTCGTACTACTCCGATTAGCCGCTACCGTAACATCGGTATCGTCGCTCACGTGGATGCTGGTAAAACCACCACCACCGAGCGCGTCCTTTTTTACACCGGCAAAAGTCACAAAATGGGCGAGGTGCATGACGGCGCCGCGACCACAGACTGGATGGTTCAGGAGCAGGAGCGTGGTATTACCATTACTTCTGCTGCTATTACCGCCTTCTGGAAAGGTTCCGAGAAGCAGTACAAAGACGAGCATCGCTTCAACGTAATCGATACTCCGGGCCACGTTGACTTCACTATTGAAGTTGAACGCTCCCTGCGCGTACTCGACGGCGCTGTCGTTGTATTCTGCGGTACTTCGGGTGTTGAGCCTCAGTCGGAAACCGTATGGCGTCAAGCCAACAAGTACGGCGTTCCACGTCTTGTTTACGTGAACAAGATGGACCGTGCCGGCGCCAACTTCCTGCGCGTGATCGGTCAGATCAAGCAGCGTCTGGGTCACACTCCGGTGCCAATCCAGTTGGCCATCGGTTCAGAAGACAACTTCCAGGGTCAGATCGATCTGATCAACATGCAAGCTGTCTACTGGAACGACTCTGACAAAGGTATGGTCCCTGTTCGCAAGGACATCCCTGCTGAGCTGCAAGAGCTGGCTGAAGAGTGGCGCAACAACATGGTTGAAGCTGCTGCTGAAGCCAACGAAGAGCTGATGAACAAGTACCTGGAAGGCGAAGAGCTGTCGATCGTAGAGATCAAAGCTGCTTTGCGTCAGCGTACTATCGCCGGCGAAATCGTACTGGCTGTTTGCGGTTCTTCGTTCAAGAACAAGGGTGTTCCCCTGGTTCTCGACGCCGTTATCGACTTCCTGCCTGCGCCAACCGACATTCCTGCTATCAAGGGTACTGACCCGGATAACGAGGAAATCGAGCTGGAGCGTCATGCAGACGATGCGGAGCCGTTCTCGGCTCTGGCGTTCAAGATCGCTACCGACCCATTCGTGGGTACCTTGACCTTCGTCCGCGTTTACTCGGGCGTGTTGAACTCCGGCGACGGCGTGATCAACTCGGTTAAAGGCAAAAAAGAGCGCGTGGGTCGTATGGTGCAAATGCACGCAAACGCCCGTGAAGAGATCAAGGAAGTGCGCGCTGGTGACATCGCGGCCCTGATCGGCATGAAGGACGTCACCACTGGTGAAACCCTCTGCAACGCTGACAAGCCAATCATCCTGGTTCGCATGGACTTCCCGGAGCCGGTTATTTCGGTTGCCGTAGAGCCTAAGACCAAGGATGACCAGGAAAAAATGGGTATCGCTCTGGGCAAACTTGCTCAGGAAGACCCGTCTTTCCGCGTTAAAACTGATGAAGAGACTGGTCAAACGATCATCTCCGGCATGGGCGAACTGCACCTGGACATCCTGGTTGACCGGATGCGCCGTGAGTTCAACGTCGAAGCCAACATCGGCAAGCCTCAGGTTTCCTATCGTGAGCGCATCACGAAGAACTGTGAAATCGAAGGCAAGTTCGTTCGTCAATCCGGCGGTCGTGGTCAGTTCGGTCACTGCTGGATCCGTTTTGCTCCCGCTGACGAAGGTCAGGAAGGTCTGCAATTCGTGAACGAAGTTGTAGGTGGTGTGGTTCCTAAGGAATACATCCCGGCTATCCAGAAGGGTATCGAAGAGCAGATGAAGAACGGCGTTGTTGCCGGCTATCCGCTGATCGGCCTGAAGGCTACCGTGTTCGATGGTTCTTACCACGACGTCGACTCCAACGAGATGGCGTTTAAAGTGGCTGCCTCCATGGCGACCAAGCAACTGGCCCAGAAGGGCGGTGGTGAGTTGCTTGAGCCGATCATGGCTGTAGAGGTTGTTACGCCTGAAGACTATATGGGTGATGTGATGGGCGACCTTAACCGTCGTCGCGGCATGATCCAGGGTATGGAAGACACAGTGTCCGGCAAGGTTATCCGTGCCGAGGTTCCACTGGGTGAGATGTTCGGTTATGCGACCGACGTTCGTTCCATGTCCCAGGGTCGCGCAAGCTACTCTATGGAATTCAAAAAATACGATACGGCTCCGTCGCACATCGTCGAATCCGTAACCAAAAAACAAGGCTGATTCAGCCCCTTTAGGCTAGGAGTTAATTGTCGTGGCTAAAGAAAAATTTGATCGTTCCCTACCGCACGTCAACGTTGGCACCATTGGTCACGTTGACCACGGTAAAACCACTCTGACTGCTGCTCTGACTCGCGTTTGCTCCGAAGTTTTCGGTTCCGCAATCGTTGACTTCGACAAGATCGACAGCGCACCGGAAGAGAAAGCTCGCGGTATCACCATCAACACCGCACACGTTGAGTACAACTCGAAGATCCGTCACTACGCTCACGTTGACTGCCCAGGTCACGCTGACTATGTGAAGAACATGATCACCGGTGCTGCTCAAATGGACGGCGCTATTCTGGTTTGCTCGGCCGCTGATGGTCCGATGCCACAAACCCGTGAGCACATCCTGCTGTCCCGTCAGGTTGGCGTTCCGTACATCGTGGTTTTCCTGAACAAGGCTGACCTGGTAGACGACGCTGAGCTGCTGGAACTGGTTGAGATGGAAGTTCGCGACCTGCTGTCCACCTACGACTTCCCGGGCGATGACACTCCAATCATCATCGGTTCGGCTCGTATGGCTCTGGAAGGCAAAGACGACAACGAGATGGGCACCACTGCCGTCAAGAAACTGGTTGAAACTCTGGACAGCTACATCCCAGAACCAGTTCGCGTGACTGACAAGCCGTTCCTGATGCCAATCGAAGACGTATTCTCGATCTCTGGTCGCGGTACTGTTGTGACTGGTCGTATCGAGCGCGGTATTGTTCGCGTTCAAGATCCGCTGGAAATCGTTGGTCTGCGTGACACCACCGTTACTACTTGCACCGGTGTTGAAATGTTCCGCAAGCTGCTCGACGAAGGTCGTGCTGGCGAGAACTGCGGCGTTCTGCTGCGTGGTACCAAGCGTGACGACGTTGAGCGTGGTCAGGTTCTGGTTAAGCCGGGTTCGGTTAAGCCGCACACCACTTTCACCGCAGAAGTTTATGTTCTGAGCAAGGAAGAAGGCGGTCGTCACACTCCGTTCTTCAAAGGCTACCGTCCACAGTTCTACTTCCGTACTACTGACGTGACTGGTAACTGCGAGCTGCCAGAAGGCGTTGAAATGGTAATGCCAGGTGACAACATTCAGATGACTGTTACCCTGATCAAAACCATCGCAATGGAAGATGGCCTGCGTTTCGCTATCCGTGAAGGCGGTCGTACCGTCGGCGCTGGCGTCGTAGCCAAAATCATCGCGTAATTCTCTTTTATAGAGATTGCTTGATGATGTGAAAGCCCCCGCTCAGCGGGGGCTTTTTTATTGGGTTGACACCTATCTGGGGCGTCTATAGAATTGCGCCTCCTTTTAACGGGCGTATTGCGCTCGGTGGGAATAGCAGCCGGAGTCTGAAATCCAATGCAAAATCAGCAAATCCGTATCAGGTTGAAGGCTTTTGACCATCGCCTGATCGACCAATCAACCCAGGAAATCGTGGAAACCGCGAAACGTACTGGTGCTCAAGTGCGTGGTCCAATTCCACTGCCTACCCGTAAAGAGCGGTTCACCGTTCTGGTTTCTCCGCACGTCAACAAAGACGCGCGCGACCAGTACGAAATCCGCACTCATAAGCGCGTTCTGGACATCGTCCAGCCAACGGATAAAACCGTTGATGCACTTATGAAGCTTGATCTTGCGGCCGGTGTGGAAGTGCAGATCAGCCTCGGCTAAGACTCGGTCTTAGTCGTGTAACGCTCTGAAATGGGCGGCCATAGCGGGTGAAAGCCCCGTACACTCATGAGGTTTACAACATGACTATTGGTGTAGTCGGTCGTAAATGCGGTATGACCCGTATTTTCACCGAAGAAGGTGTCTCCATTCCGGTCACGGTCATTGAGATCGAACCGAATCGCGTCACCCAGTTCAAAACTGAAGAGACCGATGGCTATCGTGCAGTGCAAGTCACTGTCGGCGAGCGTCGCGCTTCGCGTGTAACAGCAGCTCAGGCTGGCCACTTCGCCAAGGCGAACGTTGCCGCTGGTCGCACTACCATGGAATTCCGTCTTGAAGAAGGCGAGTACCAGGCTGGCGATCTGATCAACGCTGAAATCTTCGCCGCTGGTCAGCTGGTTGATGTAACCGGTCAGTCCAAGGGTAAAGGCTTCCAGGGTACGATCAAGCGTTGGAATTTCCGCGGGCAAGATAACACCCACGGTAACTCCGTATCCCACCGCGTCCCAGGCTCTATCGGCCAGTGCCAGACTCCTGGTCGTGTATTCAAGGGCAAAAAAATGTCCGGTCATATGGGCGCTGAGCGCGTGACCGTGCAGTCCCTGGAAGTAGTGCGCGTGGACGCTGAACGCAATCTGTTGTTGGTCAAGGGTGCTGTTCCTGGCGCTACTGGCGGCAACCTGGTTGTACGTCCAGCAGCCAAGGCTCGCGGTTAAGGGGAAGCTGACATGCAATTAAATGTAAATGACGCTCAAGCGATCGAAGTTTCCGAACTGACGTTTGGCGGCGAGTTCAATGAGACGCTGGTTCACCAAGCAGTCGTGGCCTACATGGCCGGCGGCCGTCAAGGTACCAAGCAGCAAAAGACCCGTTCCGACGTTCGTGGTGGCGGCAAGCGCCCATGGCGTCAGAAAGGTACTGGCCGTGCTCGTGCCGGTACTATCCGTAGCCCAATCTGGCGTGGCGGCGGTACCACTTTCGCAGCTCGTCCACAGGATCACTCCCAGAAGCTGAACAAGAAGATGTATCGCGCAGCAATGCGTTCCATCCTTGCTGAGCTGGTGCGTACTGATCGTCTGGTCGTGGTTCAGGATTTCGCTGTTGAAACGCCGAAAACCAAAGACCTGCTGGGCAAACTGAACAACATGAGCCTGACCGACGTTTTGATCGTGTCGGACGCTGTTGATCAGAACCTGTACCTGGCTGCTCGTAACCTGCCGCACGTAGATGTACGTGACGTTCAAGGTTCCGATCCAGTTAGTCTGATCGCATACGACAAGGTGTTGATCACCGTGTCGGCCGTGAAGAAATTCGAGGAGCTGCTGGGATGAACCAGGAACGCGTATTTAAAGTTCTGCTTGGCCCGCACGTTTCCGAGAAGGCTACGGTTCTGGCAGACAAGAAAGGCCAGTTCGTTTTCAAGGTTGCTACTGATGCAACCAAGCTGGAAATCAAGAAGGCCGTCGAAAGCCTGTTCAGCGTGAAAGTAGAGCGCGTCACTACCCTGAACGTTCTGGGTAAGAGCAAGCGCACTGCTCGCGGTCTGGGCAAGCGTAATGACTGGAAGAAGGCAGTTATCTCCCTTCAGCCAGGCCAAGATCTCGATTTCAGCAGCAGTGCTGAGTAAGGAAGGGGTGCATCATGGCAATCGTTAAATGCAAACCGACTTCCCCTGGCCGCCGTTTTGTGGTCAAGGTGGTCAACCAGGAGCTGCATAAAGGCGCTCCTCACGCACCGCTGCTCGAGAAAAAATCGAAGACTGGTGGTCGTAACAACAATGGCCGTATTACCACGCGTCACATCGGTGGTGGTCATAAGCAGCATTATCGTATGGTCGATTTCCGTCGCAACGACAAAGATGGCATCGTCGCCACTGTCGAGCGTATCGAATACGATCCAAACCGTACTGCTCACATCGCACTGCTCTGCTACGCAGACGGCGAGCGCCGCTACATCATCGCCCCTAAAGGCGTGAGTGCTGGTGACCAGCTGATCGCGGGCGCTCTGGCTCCAATCAAGCCAGGCAACGCTCTGCAACTGCGCAATATTCCAGTCGGTTCTACCGTACACGGCATCGAACTGAAGCCAGGTAAAGGCGCACAGATCGCTCGTTCCGCTGGTGCTTCGGCTCAGCTGATCGCTCGTGAAGGCGTGTACGTTACCCTGCGTCTGCGTTCCGGTGAAATGCGTAAAGTCCTGGCTGAATGCCGTGCGACCCTGGGCGAAGTCTCGAACTCCGAGCACAGCCTGCGTTCGCTGGGTAAAGCTGGTGCCAAACGCTGGCGTGGCGTTCGCCCAACCGTTCGTGGTGTTGCCATGAACCCGGTTGACCACCCGCATGGTGGTGGTGAAGGTCGTACCTCTGGTGGTCGTCATCCGGTATCGCCATGGGGCTTCCCGACTAAGGGCGCGAAGACTCGTGGTAATAAGCGTACCGACAAAATGATCGTCCGTCGTCGCAAGTAAATAGAGGGATACGACAGTGCCACGTTCTCTGAAAAAAGGTCCTTTTATTGATCTTCACCTACTGAAGAAGATCGAAGTGGCGGCGGAAAAGAACGATCGCAAACCAATTAAGACTTGGTCGCGTCGTTCGATGATCCTGCCACAGATGGTCGGTCTGACCATCGCCGTACATAACGGTCGTCAGCACGTCCCAGTTCTCGTGAACGAAGACATGGTCGGCCATAAACTGGGCGAGTTCGCCGGTACCCGCACATATCGTGGGCACGTGGCTGACAAGAAAGCCAAGCGTTAAGGGGTTAGGAAATGGAAGTAGCCGCTAAGTTGTCGGGCGCTCGAATCTCCGCCCAGAAAGCCCGCTTGGTCGCCGACCAGATCCGCGGGAAGAAGGTGGGCGAAGCGCTCAACTTGTTGGCTTTCAGCAGTAAGAAAGCCGCCGAGATCATGAAGAAAGTGCTGGAGTCGGCCGTAGCCAACGCCGAGCATAACGAAGGCGCAGACGTTGATGACCTTAAAGTCAGCACCGTTTTCGTCAACGAAGGGCGTTCGCTGAAGCGCATCATGCCACGTGCCAAAGGCCGTGCTGATCGCATCGTCAAGCGGTCTTGCCATATCACTGTCAAGGTTGCTGACAAGTAACGGAGTCGAAGAGATGGGTCAGAAAGTACATCCCATTGGCATTCGCCTGGGAATCGTCAAGGAGCACACCTCCGTCTGGTACGCAGACGGTCGGACTTATGCGGACTATTTGTTCGCAGATCTGAAAGTGCGTGAGTATCTCCAAGACAAACTAAAAAGCGCGTCCGTAAGCCGTATCGATATCCATCGTCCGGCCCAAACTGCACGTATCACCATCCACACCGCTCGTCCGGGCATCGTTATCGGGAAGAAAGGTGAAGATGTTGAGAAACTGCGTCAGGACCTGACCAAGCAAATGGGTGTGCCTGTGCACATCAATATCGAAGAGATCCGCAAGCCGGAGCTCGACGGTATGCTGGTTGCGCAGAGCGTAGCTCAGCAGCTGGAGCGTCGTGTAATGTTCCGTCGCGCTATGAAGCGCGCCGTTCAGAACGCCATGCGCATTGGTGCCAAAGGCATCAAAATCCAAGTGAGCGGTCGTCTCGGCGGTGCTGAAATCGCACGTACTGAATGGTATCGCGAAGGTCGTGTGCCATTGCACACCCTGCGTGCCGACATCGACTATGCCAACTACGAAGCTCACACCACTTACGGTGTGATCGGTGTAAAGGTTTGGATCTTCAAAGGCGAAGTAATTGGTGGTCGCCAAGAAGAGCTGAAACCACAAGCACCAGCGCCTCGTAAAAAAGCTGCTAAGTAAGGGGTACGCCAAATGTTGCAACCTAAGCGTACGAAGTTCCGCAAGCAGATGACAGGCCACAACCGTGGTCTGGCTCAGCGCGGTAGCAAAGTCAGCTTCGGCGAGTTCGCGCTGAAGTCTGTAGCTCGTGGTCGTCTCACCGCTCGTCAGATCGAGTCAGCGCGTCGTGCTCTGACCCGTCACGTTAAACGTGGCGGCAAGATCTGGATCCGTGTATTCCCGGACAAGCCTATTTCCAAGAAGCCACTCGAAGTTCGGATGGGTAAAGGTAAGGGTAGTGTGGAGTACTGGGTTGCCCAGATTCAGCCAGGCAAAGTCCTGTATGAAATCGAGGGTGTTTCTGAAGAGCTGGCGCGTGAGGCTTTTGCCCTGGCTGCTGCAAAGCTGCCGCTCGCCACCGCCTTTGTTAAACGGACGGTGATGTGATGAAAGCGAATGAACTTCGTGAAAAATCCGCACAGCAGCTGAACGAGCAACTGCTCGGCTTGCTGCGCGACCAGTTCAATCTGCGTATGCAGAAAGCAACTGGCCAGTTGGGGCAGTCTCATCTGCTCTCGCAAGTTAAGCGTGACATCGCTCGCGTGAAGACTGTGCTCAACCAGCAGGCAGGTAAGTAATCATGGCTGAAGCCGAAAAAACTGTCCGTACGCTGACTGGCCGTGTTGTCAGCGACAAGATGGACAAAACCATCACCGTACTGATCGAGCGTCGCGTTAAGCACCCGATCTACGGTAAATACGTTAAGCGTTCGACTAAGCTGCACGCGCACGACGAAACCAATCAGTGCCACATCGGCGACAAAGTCACTATTCGTGAAACTCGTCCTTTGGCCAAGACCAAGTCTTGGGCGCTGGTTGATGTTCTCGAACGCGCTGTGGAAGTCTAAGGACTAGGGGTCGGAGAAATTATATGATTCAGACTCAATCCATGCTCGATGTGGCCGATAACAGCGGCGCTCGCCGCGTTATGTGCATCAAGGTGCTGGGTGGCTCCCATCGTCGTTACGCTGGTATCGGTGACATCATCAAAGTTACCGTGAAGGAAGCAATTCCTCGCGGTAAAGTGAAAAAAGGCCAAGTGATGACTGCTGTTGTAGTCCGCACTCGTCACGGCGTACGTCGTGCTGATGGCTCCATTATCCGCTTTGATGGCAACGCTGCTGTTCTTCTGAACAACAAGCAAGAGCCGATCGGCACCCGTATCTTTGGGCCAGTGACCCGTGAACTTCGTACTGAGAAGTTCATGAAGATCGTCTCGCTCGCCCCAGAAGTGCTGTAAGGAGATCCGACATGCAAAAGATTCGTCGTGACGACGAGATCATCGTGATCGCCGGCAAAGACAAAGGTAAGCGCGGTAAGGTGCTTAAGGTTCTTGCTAATAACCGTCTGGTTATTGGTGGTCTGAACCTGGTCAAGCGTCATACCAAGCCTAACCCGATGTCGGGCGTACAAGGCGGTATCGTCGAAAAAGAAGCTCCACTGGACGCTTCTAACGTCGCCATTTTCAACGGCGAAACCAACAAGGCTGACCGCGTTGGTTTCAAAGTAGAAGACGGCAAGAAAATTCGTGTCTTCAAGTCGACCCAAAAAGCGGTTGATGCTTGAACACTGCTAGGTAGAAGACCATGGCACGACTAAAAGAGATTTACTGGAAGGAAATCGCACCGAAGCTTAAGGAAGAACTTAAGCTTTCGAACGTGATGGAAGTTCCACGCGTTACAAAGATCACCCTGAACATGGGTCTGGGCGAAGCTGTTGGTGACAAGAAAGTCATCGAGCATGCTGTTGCTGACCTGGAAAAGATCACCGGCCAAAAAGTCGTTGTGACCTACGCTCGTAAATCCATCGCTGGCTTTAAAGTCCGTGAAGGATGGCCGATCGGCGTCAAGGTGACTCTGCGCCGTGAGCGTATGTATGAGTTCCTGGATCGTCTGCTGTCGATCTCCCTGCCTCGGGTTCGCGACTTCCGCGGCCTGAATGCCAAGTCCTTCGATGGTCGTGGTAACTACAGCATGGGCGTGAAAGAGCAGATCATTTTCCCGGAAATCGACTACGACAAGATCGATGCTCTCCGCGGTCTGGACATTACCCTGACCACCACTGCCAAGAACGATGATGAAGGCCGCGCTCTGCTGCGTGCTTTCAAATTCCCGTTCCGCAACTGATTGGAGTAGGAAAATGGCCAAGAAGAGCATGAAAAACCGTGAGCTGAAGCGTCAGCTCACTGTTGCCAAGTACGCCACCAAGCGTGCAGCGCTGAAAGCTATCATCGTCGATCTGAACGCAAGTCCAGAAGCGCGTTGGGAAGCTACCGTAGCACTGCAGAAGCAACCACGTGACGCAAGCGCTGCGCGCATGCGTAACCGTTGCCGCCTGACTGGTCGTCCGCACGGCGTTTACCGCAAGTTCGGCCTTGGCCGTAACAAGCTGCGTGAAGCTGCAATGCGTGGTGACGTACCAGGTCTGGTTAAAGCCAGCTGGTAATTGCTGTCAAAGTCTCGATGTTCGGGTTCGCAAGAACCTGACCATCGGTGGCCTTGAATCTGAATCAAGCCCCTTTTGGGGCTTGATTCATTTCTGGGGTGTGTCTAGAATGACCGGCTCGCCTGAGCCCGTGTTTTTCATACCCGGAAGTTCTCGGCGACAAGTAGTAGCCGCAAGGCTAATTTTTCTGTATTAGGAGCGTCTAGCCCATGAGTATGCAGGACCCGTTAGCGGACATGCTAACTCGAATCCGTAATGCCCAGATGGCTGAAAAGTCTGTCGTAAGCATGCCGTCTTCCACGCTGAAGGTGGCTGTAGCAAAAGTCCTGAAGGACGAAGGTTACATCGCGGATTTTCAGATCACCACCGACGCTAAGCCGTCGTTGTCCATCGAGCTGAAGTACTTCGAAGGCCGTCCGGTTATCGAAGAAGTGAAGCGCGTTAGTCGTCCAGGCCTGCGTCAGTACAAGTCCGTTGAAGATCTGCCGAAAGTTCGTGGCGGTCTTGGCGTGTCTATCGTCTCCACCAACAAAGGTGTGATGACGGATCGTGCTGCGCGCGCTGCCGGTGTCGGCGGCGAAGTTCTTTGCACTGTGTTCTAAGGGGGGATAAGCATGTCTCGCGTCGCTAAGAACCCCGTTAAGCTGCCAGCCGGTGTCGAAGTAAAATTCGCAGGCCAACAGCTTTCGGTGAAGGGTGCCAAGGGCACTCTTGAACTGAACATCCATTCGTCCGTTGAGATCGTTGAAGAAGCTGGTGAGCTGCGTTTCGCTGCTCGCAATGGCGATCAACAAACTCGCGCAATGGCCGGTACCACGCGTGCGTTGGTAAACAACATGGTCCAAGGCGTAAGCCAAGGCTTCGAGCGCAAGCTCCAGCTGGTCGGTGTTGGTTACAAGGCGCAAGCAAAAGGCACGGTTCTGAACCTGGCCCTTGGCTTCTCGCACCCAGTGGATTACGAACTGCCGGAAGGCATCACCGCTGAGACTCCTAGCCAGACCGATATCCTGATCAAGGGCATCGATAAGCAGCTGGTAGGTCAAGTGGCCGCTGAGATCCGCGACTTCCGTCCACCAGAGCCGTACAAAGGCAAAGGTGTGCGCTACGCGGACGAAGTCGTCCGTCGTAAAGAAGCCAAGAAGAAGTAGGGCATAGCAAATGACCGACAAAAAAGTTACTCGACTGCGTCGCGCTCGCAAAGCACGCCTGAAAATGCACGAACTCGAAGTCGTGCGTCTCTGCGTGTTCCGCTCGTCGCAGCACATCTACGCCCAGGTCATCTCGGCCGACGGCAACAAAGTCCTGGCAAGCGCCTCGACTTTGGATAAAGAACTGCGTGATGGCGCCACTGGCAACATCGACGCGGCCACAAAGGTTGGCCAGCTGGTCGCTACGCGTGCTAAGGCCGCTGGCGTCTCGCAAGTGGCTTTCGACCGCTCTGGCTTCAAGTACCACGGCCGCGTTAAAGCGCTGGCTGATGCTGCTCGTGAAGCTGGGCTGGAGTTCTAAGTTATGTCAAATAACGACCAAAAGCGCGACGAAGGCTACATTGAGAAGCTGGTTCAAGTTAACCGCGTAGCCAAAACCGTTAAAGGCGGCCGTATCTTCACTTTCACTGCGTTGACCGTGGTTGGTGATGGTAAAGGGCGTGTTGGCTTCGGCCGTGGCAAGTCGCGTGAAGTGCCTGCTGCGATCCAGAAGGCAATGGAAGCTGCTCGCCGCAACATGATCCAAGTTGATCTGAACGGCACCACTCTGCAGTACGCAATGAAGTCCGCTCACGGCGCTTCGAAGGTGTACATGCAGCCTGCTTCTGAAGGTACCGGTATCATCGCTGGCGGCGCTATGCGTGCTGTCCTCGAAGTTGCTGGCGTTCAGAACGTTCTGGCCAAGTGCTACGGCTCGACTAACCCGGTAAACGTGGTTCACGCCACTTTCAAAGGTTTGAAGGCTATGCAGTCTCCTGAATCCATTGCCGCCAAGCGTGGCAAAAGCGTCAAGGAGATCTTCTGATCATGGCTACCGTAAAAGTAACGCTGATCAAAAGCATGACCGGCCGCATCCCTAACCACAAACTGTGCGTTAAGGGTCTGGGTCTGCGTCGCATCGGTCACACTGTAGAAGTCCAGGATACTCCCGAGAATCGCGGGATGATCAACAAGGCTTACTACATGCTGCGTGTCGAGGGTTAATCGATGAAACTCAATGATCTGAGTCCAGCGCCGGGTTCCCGTCGTGAAAAGCATCGTCCGGGCCGTGGTATCGGTAGCGGTTTGGGTAAGACTGGTGGCCGTGGCCACAAAGGTCAGACCTCCCGCTCCGGTGGCACCATCGCTCCAGGCTTTGAAGGCGGTCAACAGCCGCTGCATCGTCGCCTGCCGAAGTTCGGTTTCGTTTCCCTGAAAGCCATGGATCGCGCAGAAGTGCGTTTGTCCGAGCTGGCTAAAGTGGAAGGCGACATCGTCACCGTGCAGTCCCTGAAAGATGCCAACGTGATCAACGTCAACGTACAGCGTGTGAAAATCATGCTGTCCGGTGAAGTGACTCGCGCTGTCACTATCGGCAAGGGAATCGGCGCCACCAAAGGTGCGCGTGCGGCTATCGAAGCAGCTGGCGGCAAGTTCGAGGAATAAATGGCTAAGCAAGGTGCTCTCTCTGCGCTCGGCAAAGGCGGTATGTCTGAACTCTGGGCTCGTCTGCGTTTTCTGTTCCTGGCGATTATCGTCTACCGAATAGGCGCACACATCCCGGTTCCAGGTATCAACCCGGACCGACTCGCAGACCTGTTTCGACAGAATGAGGGGACCATTCTTAGCTTGTTCAACATGTTCTCCGGCGGCGCGCTGGAACGGATGAGCATCTTTGCACTGGGGATCATGCCGTACATTTCGGCTTCGATCATCATGCAACTGATGACCGCCGTCAGCCCGCAGCTGGAGCAGTTGAAGAAGGAAGGTGAAGCTGGCCGTCGCAAGATCAGCCAGTACACCCGCTACGGCACCGTCGTCCTCGCTCTTGTTCAGGCTATTGGCATGTCCATTGGTCTGGCGGGGCAGGGCGTTGCGTTCACTGGTGACTTTGGCTTCCATTTCGTCGCGGTATCCACTTTTGTGGCTGGTGCGATGTTCATGATGTGGCTAGGTGAGCAGATTACTGAGCGTGGTGTAGGTAACGGTATCTCGATGTTGATTTTTTCGGGTATCGTCGCCGGTCTTCCGAGAGCAATCGGGCAGTCTTTCGAGTCTGCGCGTCAGGGTGATATCAACATCTTCGCCCTGGTTGCCATCGGTTTGCTGGCAGTAGCGATTATCGGTTTTGTGGTGTTCATTGAGCGTGGTCAGCGTCGTATCGCTGTTCACTACGCCAAGCGTCAGCAGGGCCGCAAGGTTTTTGCTGCGCAGACAAGCCACTTGCCGCTGAAAGTGAACATGGCTGGTGTTATTCCGGCTATTTTCGCGAGCAGCATTTTGCTGTTCCCGGCTTCGCTGGGTGCCTGGTTTGGTCAGTCTGAAGGTATGGGCTGGTTGCAGGACATCTCGCAGTCGATCGCTCCTGGTCAGCCGTTGAATATTCTGCTGTTTAGTGCAGGGATTATTTTCTTCTGCTTCTTCTATACGGCGTTGATGTTCAATCCGAAAGACGTAGCGGAAAACCTGAAGAAGTCCGGTGCCTTTATTCCGGGCATCCGTCCAGGTGAGCAGTCTGCGCGCTACATTGATGGCGTTCTGACTCGCTTGACCATGTTCGGTGCTCTTTACATGACGGCCGTGTGCCTGTTGCCCCAGTTCCTGGTGGTTGCAGCAAACGTTCCGTTCTACCTTGGCGGGACCTCGTTGCTGATCGTGGTCGTGGTTGTGATGGACTTCATGTCCCAAGTACAATCGCACCTCGTTTCGCACCAGTACGAATCCCTGATGAAGAAAGCCAACCTGAAGGGTTACGGCAGCGGCATGTTGCGCTGAGTACCCATAAGGTTCGAGGAGTTGGTGATGAAAGTTCGTGCATCGGTGAAAAAGCTGTGCCGTAACTGCAAGATTATTCGCCGCGAAGGTGTTGTTCGAGTAATTTGCAGCGCGGAACCGCGTCACAAACAGCGCCAAGGCTGAGTGTGATCCGCTTGAAGCCCGGCAGCTAGTGCGCTGCCGGGTTGATTATTTGTTATTACAGCGATATTATCTCGCGCCCTATTTCTTGGCTTCCGGGGCGTAGGTAGCTGTCAATTGGAGTCCCACTGAATGGCCCGTATTGCAGGCGTTAACATTCCAGATAACAAGCACACTGTTATCTCGCTGACCTACATCTATGGTGTCGGTCGCACTACTGCGCAGAAAATTTGCGCAGAGACTGGGGTAAACCCAGCCGCAAAGATCAAAGATCTGAGCGACGAGCAGATTGAGCAATTGCGTGGCGAAGTGGCGAAGTTCACCACTGAAGGTGACCTGCGTCGCGAAATCAACATGAAAATCAAGCGTTTGATGGACCTCGGTTGCTACCGTGGTCTGCGTCATCGTCGTGGTCTTCCAGTACGCGGTCAGCGTACCAAGACTAACGCGCGTACCCGTAAAGGTCCGCGTAAGCCGATCCGCAAGTAATCGCCCACGCGAATCGACAGGAAATTAATCATGGCAAAACCTGCTGCTCGTCCTCGTAAAAAAGTTAAAAAGACAGTGGTTGATGGCATCGCCCACATCCATGCTTCTTTTAACAACACAATCGTGACCATCACCGACCGTCAAGGTAACGCGCTTTCTTGGGCTACCTCTGGTGGTTCGGGTTTCCGCGGTTCCCGCAAGTCCACCCCGTTTGCTGCTCAAGTAGCTGCTGAACGTGCTGGTCAAGCTGCGCTGGAATATGGCCTGAAAAACCTCGACGTCAACGTCAAAGGTCCAGGTCCAGGTCGTGAATCCGCAGTCCGCGCTTTGAACGGCTGTGGCTACAAGATCGCCAGCATCACCGACGTGACGCCAATCCCGCACAACGGGTGCCGTCCGCCGAAGAAGCGCCGCGTGTAATCCAGGAGATTGTAAAGAATGGCTCGTTACATTGGTCCAAAATGCAAACTCGCTCGTCGCGAAGGCACCGATCTCTTCCTGAAGAGCGGCGTGCGCGCGATCGAATCGAAGTGCAACATTGAAGCAGCACCTGGTATCCACGGCCAACGCCGCGGTCGCCAGTCCGACTACGGCACCCAACTGCGTGAAAAGCAGAAGGTCCGTCGTATCTACGGCGTTCTCGAGCGTCAGTTCAGCGGCTACTACAAAGAAGCTGCTGGCAAGAAAGGTGCAACCGGTGAAAACCTGCTGCAACTGCTCGAATGCCGTCTGGACAACGTTGTATATCGTATGGGCTTTGGTTCGACTCGTGCCGAATCCCGTCAACTGGTATCGCACAAGTCGATCAGCGTTAACGGTCAGACCGTAAACGTTCCGTCGTATCAGGTTCGTGCTGGTGACGTGGTTGCAGTTCGCGAGAAAGCAAAAAACCAACTTCGCATTGTCCAAGCTCTCGATCTGTGTGCCCAACGTGGCCGCGTAGAATGGGTAGAAGTAGACACTGAGAAGAAGTCGGGCGTTTTCAAGAACGTTCCTGCTCGCAGTGATCTGTCCGCCGACATCAACGAAAGCCTGATTGTCGAGCTCTACTCCAAGTAAGGGCTAGAAAATAGGTGCATCCATGCAGATTTCGGTAAATGAGTTCCTGACACCCCGCCATATTGATGTGCAGGTTGTCAGTCCAACCCGCGCCAAGATCACACTCGAGCCTCTCGAGCGTGGTTTTGGCCACACCCTGGGCAACGCGCTGCGACGCATCCTGTTGTCCTCAATGCCCGGCTGCGCAGTAGTCGAGGCCGAGATTGACGGTGTGCTCCACGAGTACAGCGCCATCGAAGGTGTACAGGAAGACGTAATTGAAATCCTGTTGAACCTTAAAGGTCTGGCCATCAAGCTGCACGGTCGTGACGAAGTTACGCTGACCTTGTCGAAGAAGGGTTCGGGGGTGGTTACCGCTGCCGATATTCAGCTGGATCATGATGTCGAGATCGTTAACCCCGATCACGTAATCGCTAACCTGGCGTCTAACGGCGCCCTGAACATGAAGCTCACCGTAGCTCGTGGTCGTGGTTATGAACCAGCAGACTCGCGTCAGAGCGATGAAGACGAAAGCCGCAGCATCGGTCGCTTGCAGCTTGACTCTTCGTTCAGCCCGGTTCGCCGTATCGCATACGTGGTGGAAAACGCCCGTGTCGAGCAGCGTACTAACCTGGACAAGCTGGTTATTGATCTGGAAACCAACGGTACTCTGGATCCTGAAGAGGCTATCCGCCGCGCTGCAACCATTCTGCAACAGCAGTTGGCTGCGTTCGTCGACCTCAAAGGTGACAGTGAGCCAGTGGTTGTCGAGCAGGAAGACGAGATCGATCCGATCCTGCTTCGCCCGGTTGACGATCTGGAACTGACTGTACGTTCGGCTAACTGCCTTAAGGCGGAAAACATCTACTACATCGGTGACCTGATTCAGCGCACCGAAGTGGAGCTGTTGAAGACTCCGAACCTGGGCAAGAAATCCTTGACTGAAATCAAGGACGTTCTGGCCTCCCGCGGTCTGTCCCTCGGCATGCGCCTCGACAACTGGCCGCCTGCAAGTCTTAAGAAGGACGACAAGGCGACTGCCTGATCGTCGTAATCACCGAACGTAGTGTTTGGTAAGGAATGAACCATGCGTCATCGTAAAAGTGGTCGTCACCTGAGCCGCACCAGCTCGCACCGCAAGGCCATGTTTCAAAACATGGCGGTGTCGCTGTTCGAGCACGAGCTGATCAAAACTACTCTGCCAAAAGCCAAAGAACTGCGTCGCGTTGCTGAGCCGCTGATCACTCTGGCCAAGACAGACAGCCTGGCTAACCGCCGTCTGGCTTTCGACCGTACTCGTTCGAAAGCTATCGTTGGTAAGCTCTTCAACGACCTGGGCAAGCGTTACGCTACCCGTGAGGGTGGCTACCTGCGCATCCTCAAGTGCGGTTTCCGCACTGGCGACAACGCACCTATGGCGTACGTCGAGTTGGTTGATCGTGCTACTGCTGGCGAAGCTGTATCCGCCGAGTAAGACGTCAGTCTGAAACAAAGAACCGGGCCTAGTGCCCGGTTTTTTGTGCCTGCAAGAAAATGCGCTGTTCATACAAGCTTCTGACATGTCTCTCTTGTCACTATGGGCTGGGAAACATAATTAGTAATTATCTATCGATGTCTGCAAGTTAATGAATTTGTAGCTGTCACATAGATGATCGATACTTCCCAGCAAGCCGATTAGCCGGCAGTTTCAAGACTGACAGAGGAAGAAGACCGTATGAGCCAGATCAAAACGCTTACGACCGCCAGTGGCGCACCTGTCGCTGATAACCAGAATTCTCGCTCCGCCGGCCCGCGTGGCCCACTGCTGCTCGACGATTTTCACCTGATCGAGAAGCTTGCGCACTTCAATCGTGAAAACATCCCTGAGCGTCGTGTCCACGCCAAAGGCTCGGGTGCTTACGGTACGTTTACTGTGACTCGTGACATTACCGAGTACACCAACGCCAAATTGTTTGAATCTGTTGGCAAGCAAACACCGACGTTCCTGCGCTTTTCTACAGTGGGTGGAGAACGTGGTTCGGCAGATACCGAGCGCGATCCACGCGGTTTCGCGTTGAAGTTCTACACCGAAGAAGGCAACTGGGACATTGTTGGCAACAACACGCCCGTATTCTTCATCCGTGATCCACTTAAATTTCCTGACTTCATCCACACGCAAAAACGCTTGCCGCAAAGCAACCTGAAAAGCGCGCAGATGATGTGGGACTTCTGGTCACATTCACCTGAGGCGCTGCATCAGGTCACCATCCTGTTTTCTGACCGCGGCATTCCTGACGGCTACCGTCACATGCACGGCTTCGGCAGCCACACCTACAGCCTGATCAGCGCTAAAGGTGAGCGTCACTGGGTCAAATGGCACTACAAGACCAAGCAGGGCATCAAGAATCTGGCGCCGGCCGATGCAGCTCGGTTGGCCGGCACCGATCCGGATTACGCCCAGCGAGATCTGTTCGAAGCAATCGAGCGCGGTGAGTTCCCGAAATGGCGCGTGTGCATCCAGATCATGACTGAGGCCCAGGCCGCGGCGCATTACGAGAACCCGTTCGACGTGACCAAGACCTGGTCGCAGAAGGAGTTCCCGCTGATCGAAGTCGGTGAGCTGGAGCTAAACCGCAACCCGCTGAACTACTTCGCTGAAGTCGAGCAGGCCGCGTTCGGCCCGAGCAATATGGTCCCAGGCGTTGGTCTCTCGCCAGACCGCATGCTGCAAGGTCGCGTGTTCGCCTATGCCGATGCTCACCGCTATCGCGTGGGTACCAATCACCAGCAGTTGCCAGTGAACGCGCCACGTAGCCCGGTGAACACTTACCAGCGCGACGGCTCGATGGCGTTCGGCAGCAACGGTGGTGCCGCGCCTAACTACGAACCGAACAGCTATACCGAAGCGCCGAAACAAGCTCCGCGTTACGCTGAACCTGCACTGGCCTTGAGCGGTGCTGCAGATCGCTACGATCACCGCGAGGATACCGATTACTACAGCCACGCCGGTGCGCTGTTCCGACTGATGAGCGACGAGCAGAGAGCATTGCTGGTCAGCAATATCGCTGGTGCCATGTCGGGCGTTTCCAGTGATGTGGTCGATCGTCAGCTGCAGCATTTCTACAAAGCCGACCCGGCGTATGGAGAAGCAATCGCAAAGCTGCTCAACGTACAGCTTAACGAAGTCTAAACGAGAAGCAGAACCGCCCTCATTTGGGCGGTTTTTGCGTTATTTAGGCTGCTTTTCTCAGAATATCTTCGCTTTTATTGCGCGTAACGGGTGACCTTCCAGTCAGGTTGGTTCAAACTACAGACTTTCAAGTAGGGAGATGTAGGGCGATGCAAGGCCACCCAGACGTAATCGATTACCTCAACACGTTGCTGACCGGCGAACTGGCCGCGCGTGATCAATATTTCGTTCATTCGCGGATGTATGAGGACTGGGGGTTCACCAAGCTCTACGAGCGAATCAACCACGAGATGGAAGAAGAGGCAGGTCACGCTGATGCGTTGATGCGCCGGATTCTGATGCTCGAAGGCACGCCGCGCATGCGTCCGGATGATCTGGATGTCGGCACCACTGTGCCGGAGATGCTCGAAGCCGATCTGCGCCTTGAGTACAAAGTACGCGCCGCACTGTGCAAAGGCATCGAGCTGTGCGAGCAGCACAAAGACTATGTCAGCCGCGAGATCCTGCGCGTTCAGCTCAACGATACCGAAGAAGATCACACCTACTGGCTGGAAAAGCAGTTGGGCCTGATCAAACTGATCGGTCTCGAGAACTATCTGCAATCCCACACTTCCTGATTGCAATCGATACCAAAAAGCCCCTGTCACTGATGAAGTGACAGGGGCTTTTTCATGCCCGGCGTTTAAGCCCGATCACGGATCAACAACGGCTTGAGGTAATGGCCGGTGTGAGATTGCTTCATCTCGGCCACATCTTCCGGCGTGCCGGTGGCAATGATCTGCCCACCTTTGGAGCCGCCCTCCGGCCCCAGGTCCACCAGCCAGTCGGCAGTCTTGATCACGTCGAGGTTGTGTTCGATCACCACCACGGTGTTGCCGTGGTCGCGCAGTCGATGCAACACATCGAGCAACTGCTGGATATCCGCGAAGTGCAGACCGGTGGTCGGCTCATCGAGGATGTACAGGGTCTTGCCGGTGTCACGCTTGGACAGTTCGCGAGACAGCTTGACCCGCTGCGCCTCACCGCCTGACAGCGTCGTCGCCGACTGTCCGAGCTTGATGTACGACAGACCGACATCCATCAACGTCTGCAGCTTGCGCGCCAGCGCCGGCACCGCATCGAAGAACTCCCTGGCTTCCTCGATGGTCATTTCGAGGGTTTCGTGGATGCTCTTGCCCTTGTATTTGATCTCAAGGGTTTCGCGGTTGTAGCGCTTGCTCTTGCACACGTCGCACGGCACGTAGATGTCCGGCAGGAAGTGCATCTCAACCTTGATCAGGCCATCGCCCTGACAAGCTTCGCAGCGACCGCCCTTGACGTTGAAGGAGAAACGCCCGGGGCCGTAACCACGGGAGCGTGACTCGGGCACACCGGCGAAAAGTTCACGGATCGGCGTAAACAGCCCGGTATACGTCGCTGGGTTAGAGCGCGGTGTACGGCCAATCGGGCTCTGGTCGATATCGACGACTTTGTCGAGATGCTCCAGGCCTTTGATGCTGTCGTGCGCTGCCGCTTCCAGGGTCGTCGCGCCGTTGAGCGCCGTGGCGCTGAGCGGGAAAAGCGTGTTGTTGATCAGTGTCGATTTGCCCGAACCGGACACGCCGGTGACGCACGTCAGCAGACCGATCGGGATATCCAGATCGACATTACGCAGGTTGTTACCGCGCGCCCCTTTGAGCGACAGATTTAGCTTCTTGTTGCGCGGTGTACGTTTGGCCGGCACTTCAATCTTCACCCGGCCTGAAAGGTATTTACCCGTCAGGGAGTCCGGATGCGCCATGACTTCGGCCGGCGTGCCTTCGGCAACGATCTGCCCGCCGTGCACCCCGGCGCCCGGGCCGATATCGACGACATAGTCAGCCAAGCGAATCGCATCTTCGTCGTGCTCGACCACGATTACCGTGTTACCGATGTCGCGCAGGTGCTTGAGCGTGCCGAGCAGTCGATCATTGTCACGCTGGTGCAAACCAATGGACGGTTCGTCGAGGATGTACAAAACACCCACCAGGCCAGCACCGATCTGGCTGGCCAGACGAATACGTTGTGCTTCACCACCGGAAAGGGTGTCAGCGCTGCGATCCAGCGACAGATAATCGAGACCGACGTTGA
The DNA here is from genome assembly GCF_009834515.1 of Pseudomonas sp. R84. Taxonomy (NCBI): domain Bacteria; kingdom Pseudomonadati; phylum Pseudomonadota; class Gammaproteobacteria; order Pseudomonadales; family Pseudomonadaceae; genus Pseudomonas; species Pseudomonas sp. R84. The sequence goes on along the minus strand of NZ_CP019426.1, from coordinate 5,863,123 downwards.
CGAGGAACTGCAGACGCTCACGGATTTCCTTGAGAATCTTGTCCGCGATCTCGCCACGGCGGCCGGTCATCTTCAACTGGCCGAAGTATTCGCAAGCATCGCCGATAGGCAGATTGGTCACTGCCGGCAATGTCTTCTCGCCAACCCATACGTGCCGCGCTTCACGACGCAGGCGAGTGCCACGGCAATCCGGGCAGGACTGAGTGCTGAGGAACTTGGCCAGCTCTTCACGAACGCTCGCCGACTCGGTCTCGCGGTAGCGACGCTCAAGGTTGGGCACGATGCCTTCGAACGGGTGAGAGCGTTTGACGATATCGCCACGGTCGTTGAGGTATTTGAAGTCGACGTTTTGCGAGCCGCTGCCATGCAGGATGAATTTCTGCTGATCGGCCGGCAGTTCGTTGAACGGTACTTCGAGGCTGAAACCGTAGTGTGAGGCCAGTGAGCCGAGCATCTGGAAGTAATAGACGTTGCGCCGGTCCCAGCCGCGAATCGCACCCTCGGCCAAGGTCAGGTCGCCGTTGACCAGCCGTTTGATGTCGAAGAACTGCTTCACGCCCAGGCCATCACAGGTCGGGCAAGCGCCAGCCGGGTTGTTGAAGGAGAACAGCTTCGGCTCAAGTTCGCTGATGGCGTGGCCGCAGATCGGGCAGGCAAAGCGCGCGGAGAAGATCATCTCTTCACCCGGCTCATCGTCCATCGGCGCGACCAGTGCAATGCCGTCCGCCAGTTTCAGCGCAGTCTCGAAAGACTCGGCCAGGCGTTGCTGCAGATCGGCGCGTACCTTGAAACGGTCGACGATCACGTCAATCGAATGCTTCTTCTGTTTATCCAGTTTCGGCAGTTCGTCGAGCTCACAGATGCGGCCGTTGACCCGGGCGCGAACGAAACCTTGTGCGCGCAGCTCTTCGAAGACCGAAAGGTGTTCACCTTTACGCTCGCGGATCACCGGCGCCAGCAGCATCAGTTTGCTGCCTTCCGGTTGCGCCAGCACCAGGTCAACCATCTGACTGACCGTTTGTGCTTCCAGCGGAATGTCGTGATCCGGGCAGCGCGGCGTGCCCACGCGGGCGTAGAGCAGACGCAGGTAGTCGTAGATTTCGGTGATGGTGCCGACCGTGGAGCGCGGGTTGTGCGAGGTCGACTTCTGTTCGATGGAGATCGCCGGCGACAGGCCTTCGATGGTGTCGACGTCGGGTTTTTCCATCATCGACAGGAACTGGCGGGCGTAGGCCGACAGCGATTCGACATAGCGGCGCTGACCTTCGGCGTACAGTGTGTCGAAGGCCAGGGACGACTTGCCGGATCCGGACAGGCCGGTGATGACGATCAGCTTGTCCCGTGGCAGGGTCAGGTCGATGTTCTTCAGGTTGTGGGTACGGGCCCCACGTATCAGGATCTTGTCCAAAGTGGCCTCGCTCGGCGGGCGTCGAAAACGTAGGAGTATACGGGCAAATACTGGATGGATGCACACTATCAAACGAAGGGTTTTTTACCCTGGATGAAGAGAGTTTCATCTATACGCGTCAAAGCGTCGCGATCTACCCCGTCTTTCGATGGGACTGGTAGAATCGCCGCCGGTTCACACGAGGTTTTTCCATGCACGATCCCCACAGCGAACGCATGAGTGGCAGCGAGACCCGCGCGGCAAGCGGTCTGGCCTTGGTGTTCGCCTTCCGTATGCTGGGCATGTTCATGGTGTTGCCGGTACTGGCGACCTACGGCATGGATCTGGCTGGAGCGACCCCGGCGCTGATCGGATTGGCCATCGGCGCTTACGGCCTGACTCAGGCGATTTTCCAGATTCCGTTCGGGGTCATTTCTGACCGCATTGGTCGTCGCCCGGTGATTTATCTCGGGCTGATCGTCTTCGCGCTCGGCAGCGTGCTGGCCTCTCAGGCCGATTCGATCTGGGGCGTGATTGCCGGCCGGATCCTGCAAGGTGCCGGAGCAATCTCTGCTGCGGTCATGGCACTGCTCTCCGACCTGACTCGCGAGCAACATCGCACCAAAGCGATGGCGATGATCGGTATGACCATCGGCCTGTCGTTTGCCGTGGCCATGGTGGTCGGGCCGCTGCTGACCCGTGCTTTCGGCCTTTCCGGATTGTTCCTCGCTACAGGTGGCATGGCGCTGGTCGGGATCCTGATCATCATGTTCATGGTGCCGCGCTCCACGGGCCCGCTGCAGCATCGTGAATCCGGTGTGGCGCGTCAGGCCTTGATGCCGACGCTCAAGCATCCGGACCTGCTGCGCCTCGACCTGGGCATCTTTGTGTTACATGCCATGTTGATGTCGAGCTTCGTCGCGCTGCCACTGGCACTGGTGGAAAAAGCCGGTTTGCCCAAGGAGCAGCACTGGTGGGTCTACCTCACCGCGCTGCTGATTTCGTTCTTCGCCATGATCCCGTTCATCATCTATGGCGAGAAGAAACGCAAAATGAAACGAGTTTTGCTCGGCGCCGTCATGACGCTGATGCTGACTGAGCTATTCTTCTGGCAGTTCGGCGACAGCCTGCGGGCTCTGGTGATCGGCACGGTGGTGTTTTTCACTGCGTTCAATCTGCTGGAGGCTTCATTGCCGTCGCTGATCAGCAAGGTTTCACCGGCAGGCGGGAAGGGCACGGCCATGGGCGTGTATTCCACCAGCCAGTTCCTCGGATCGGCACTCGGCGGGATACTCGGCGGCTGGCTGTTTCAGCATGGCGGTCTGTCGGTTGTGTTCCTTGGATGTGCCGGGCTGGCTGCACTTTGGTTGGCCTTTGCTGTTACCATGCGCGAACCTCCCTACGTGACGAGCCTGCGCTTGCCGTTGTCGCCCGAGGCGATCCGCGAAGCGGGTCTGGTCGAGCGCCTCAAGGCCCTCGTAGGGGTAACCGATGCAGTGATAGTTGCTGACGAAGCGGCTGTTTACATCAAACTGGACAAAGAATTAGTGGATCGCGACACCCTCGAACGCCTGGTGAACAACCCGGCCGGGGCTGCTTGCGAAGCCTAGGAGAACGTTATGGCCCGTGGGGTTAACAAAGTCATATTGGTCGGCACTTGCGGCCAGGATCCCGAAGTTCGCTACCTGCCTAACGGTAACGCCGTGACCAACCTGAGTCTGGCCACCAGCGAACAATGGACCGACAAGCAAACCGGTCAGAAGGTCGAGAAGACCGAGTGGCACCGTGTTTCGATGTTCGGCAAGGTTGCGGAAATCGCCGGCGAATATCTGCGCAAGGGTTCGCAGGTTTACATCGAAGGCAAGCTGCAGACCCGTGAGTGGGAAAAAGACGGTATCAAGCGTTACACCACCGAAATCGTGGTCGACATGCAAGGCACCATGCAACTGCTCGGCGGCCGTCCACAACAGGGCGATCAACAAGGCGGTGGCAACAACTACCAGCAGTCGGCTCCATCTGCGCCACGTCAGCAGGCTCCCCGTCCGCAGCAGTCGGCTCCACAGCAGCGTTCGGCCCCGGCTCCACAACAGGCCGCACCGCAACCGGCTCCGGATTTCGACAGCTTTGATGACGATATTCCGTTCTGATTTGCTGTTGTAAACCGCTGCAAATAAAAAGGCCCGTCGCTTAAACGACGGGCCTTTTTGTTGGGTGAAAACTTATGGTCATCCCCGATCAACTGTAGGGGCGAGCAGGATCTGTGGTTCAGTCGAGGATCAGATGCGGCAGAAACCTGCTCGAATCTTTGGTGATCAGGCTGTTGTCTTCCCGTACACCAATCCCCGCTGCCTGATCGCCAATCACCCACGAACCGATCAGCGTGTAACTCTCACCAAACTTCGGAAGTGGCGCAAATTCTTGCAGGATAAACGGCGCATCAGTGTAGGGCCCGTCCTCTTTGACGATCAGACCATCAGCCGTTTGCAGCTCAATGTTGGCGCCTTCCCGGGAAAAGTACGGCTTGCGTACCCAGCCCTTGGGCACGATGCTGGCCGGATTCGGGTCGAGATGCGCCGCCAGCAGATTTGGATGGCCCTTGTGCATCTCCCACAGCAACGGCAGTGCCCCCTTGTTCGACAGGATCGCCTTCCACGCCGGTTCGAAAAACTGCGTATCGCACTCGGCAATCGCCGCGCCGAAGGGCTCGTGGAAGATGAATTCCCAGGCATGCAGTTTGAACAGGTGCGGAATCCAGCGATCTTCCAGGTCGACGAAACGCCCTTCAGCCGTCAAACCGATATCTTCAATATCGATGTGCCGTGATTCGATGCCGACTTTCTCGGCGATCAAGCGCAGGTAATCCGTGGTGCCCTTGTCTTCGACCGAGTCTTTCATCGAGGCAAAGTAGAACGGCCGCTTCAGCTGTAATTCGGCGAAGGCCCGATGCAACTGAGTGTCGATGCTGTTGAACTGGTCGGCATGACGCGGCAGCGTGCCGCGCTCGATGCATTGTTCCAGCCAGCCCCACTGGAACGCCGCTGCTTCATAAAGACTGGTCGGTGTGTCGTAGTTGAGCTCCAGCAGTTTTGCCGGGCCGTTGCCGCTGTAGGAAAAGTCCATGCGGCCGTACAGATGCGGATGACCTTCCAGCCAGGAGGTTCGGATCATGTCGTAGTACGGCGCCGGGATGCTCAGGCGACCCAGCAGTTCTTCGCTGTGCACCACACGGTCGACCAGGTCCATGCACATCTCGTGCAGTTCGGTGGTCGGATCCTCGAGATCGTTTTCGATTTGCGCGAGCGTGAACTGGTAGTACGCGCTTTCGTCCCAGTACGGCTCGTCGTCGATGGTGTGGAACATGAAGCCGAGGCTTTCGGCGGTCTGTTTCCAGTCGGGGCGCTCGGCGCAGAAGATCTTCTTCATCGTCAACTGCTCGAACGACCAGAACCAGAACTGCTGCCCCAGCCACCCCAACCGCTACGGGCGCTGGACTGGCTGCCGAAGCCGCCGCGTGACGTCGAAGAAGCCACGTTGACCGGTTTGCTTTTGCTGCTCTCGTAATCGGGTTGGCTGCGCGTCGTGGTTTCGGCTCTGCGGTACTGCGTCGAGGTGTTGTACGGCTGGCGCGTTTCGCGATCGCGGTAAACCGTGCGTTCGGCGTTGTTGCTCATTGCGTTGCCGATCAGCCAGCCGGTCAGCCAGCCATTTCCACCACCGCCACTGCCACTGGAAACGTGCGAAGTGCTTTGCACATGCTGCGCTGTCGCGTCACCGGCGGGCATTTGGGCATCGGCGATGGCGCCGAGGTTCTGCGCCGGCTCACCGTTCCCAGGCACTTTGAAGCCGCCGAGTTTCGGCACGAAGCGGCCGTCGGAGTTCTTCTGACACCAGTCGGCGGCGAAGTCCGCGTCGCACTTGGCCTTGTCGTCGTAAGCCGGGGCGATGCGCCGGTGTTCGGTCAGGGCGGCGACGTAGGCGTTGGAGCAGACATCGGCAGCCACTTCGGCGTCGACACACTGTTCCAGACTCTGGAAATTGCGCGGTTGATCCGCGGCTGTCACCTGGCCGGAAATGGCCATCGCCACCGAGGCCGCGAGGGACAGCTGAACGTATTTGCTGCGTTTCATCGAAGGCTTCCTGCCGATCAGTTAGACGGTGTCATGCACGCCGCGTTGAGCATGCCGACGCTGATCGCGACCGCCGCGACGTAGATGCCGGAGGCGATTTCACCGTTGGCGATACGCTGGGAGGTGCCTTTGAGCACCAGACCCGTGGCAAGAAACGCCAGCAGTTGCACGACGGCGGCAATCACCGCCCACAGTACGAAGTCGAGGACGTTGACCGAAAACGCGATCACGTTACTGGCCGGAATCGCGAAGCCGATGAGCGCGCCGGCCAGGGCGATGGCAGCGGCAACGTTGCCGGAGCGAATCAGCTCGAATTCCTTGTGCGGCGTGATGCGCGTGTAGACGAATTGAAACAGCATGAACAGCAGTACGGCGCCGATGAGGTAGACGACGAAACCGACCAGCGCGGTTTTGTTCAGGGAAACGGCCAGCACTTCCAGCATGTAAAACTTCCTTTTTTAAATGGTGCTCAGATCTGTCGTGTACAGCGAAATGCCCAGCGAGGTGCTCAGGCTGACGGTGCCTTCTTCATCTTGTTCGACGGAGAACAGCAGCAATTCGCGGCGATCGGTCAGGCCGGTCTCGCGCGCATAAAGCATGGAGTGGTGTTCGATGGTGTAGCTCTCGTCCGGATTGACCACTTGTTCGGTCATCGGCACGAGTTCTGTCTGGCCTTGTTCAGTGCCCCACTCGCGGGTGTATTCGACACCTTCGTGGGTGTAGGTCGGCAGACCGATCGAGCTGTTGGGGCCGGCCAGGCGGTGCAGTTCGGCGTCACTGTTGACCGTCACGTAACTGAGGTAGTTGAACAGGGTGACCGATTCGATCTGGTCGTCACCGGTGACGTGGATCTGCAGCCAGAAGTCCTCGTCATTCATGTAATAGCGGTGCAGTTTATTGGACTGGCCGAGGTCTACCCAGCCGTGGCTCCAGATCGCCTGATCAAAGGGCACGCGCACCGTGGTCGAACCGTCGAGCAACAGCGCCAGCGTCGTATCGAACCTGACAGCCTTGCCTTGCGCCATGCCGAGTGGGCCACTGGCAACGGTCGGTGTTGGCGCAGCGGTCTGCCAGTTGCTGGTGCCCAGCAAGTCTTTAAACCATCCCATGGGTACGTTCCTTGAAGCGGGTGGAGGTGTTCGTCGGCGAAAAAAGCGTGGCTAGTGTACCGGGCTACGCGGCGAACGAGGATAGCGATTTCCACGCCATAAACCCTGTGGGAGCGAGCTTGCTCGCGAAGAGGGCCTGTCAGCCAACATTGATGTCGACTGGTACGACGCTTTCGCGAGCAAGCTCGCTCCCACAGTTTTTTTCCGCAGTGATTACTGAGCGGACTTTTGCTTCAGGCGCTCAAGAATCGCATTGGCACTGCCTTCGTTCGGCGTGATGCCGGCGTCGCGCAGTTTCCGTTCCAGATCGTTGCCGGTCGAAGCGTCGGCCAGTTCGTCGGCAGCGCTCAGTTCAGCCGCGCGTTGCTGCTGCTTGGCTTGCAGACGGTTCAACGTACCGACGGCGGTTTCCAGTTTGCCATTGGCGCCACCGCTGGCGATGGACGCGCTGACCTGGGCTTTCTGCACGCTTTCGCGGGCCTTGGCCATGTCCACTTGCTGGCGCAGGCTCTTGATCCGCGACTCGGCCTTGCTGATGTCTTTGCGCATGTTTTCGGCGTAGGTGCCGAATTCGTCGCTCTGCTTTTTCTCAACATCCAGCTCGTTGGTCAGGGTCGAAATCGCTTCGGCCACTTCCAGCGCGAGGTCTTCACGGCCGGCATTCAGTGCCGAGACGGCCTTGGCTTCCAGATCCTTGATCTTGGCGTCGTACTCGCTCACGCGGTCGGCGGCCAGTTTGTGTTTGGCCATGATGGTGACCAGTTCGCGACGGGCGTTCGACAGGGCGGTGTCGGCGTCGCGGATTTCCTGATCGAGGATGCGCAGGGCCTGCTGGTCGGCGATCGCTTCGCCGACTTCATTGGCGCCGCCGCGCAGTGCGGTGAACAACTTGCTCCAGATGGACTGAGTCATTGGATATTCCCTGTTGATTACTTGAAGAAGTGTTCGAAGGCTTCGCTCGCGCGCTGCACGTTGTCGACCAGGGTTTTCACCTCGGTAACGACGTTGGTCAGGCTCGAGTCGGCGCTGAGGGCGCCAAACATGTTGTAAACGGTCTGCCCGTTCGGCATCGACTCGATACCGATCGACGACAGCGGGAACATTTCCCGGCTGCGCAACACGGCGTCGTTGAAGGCCGCTACGTCCGAGATCGAATCGATGTCCACCAGCACGGTGTCGACGATGATCTGCTGGCCGGCCAGGGCGATGTGAATCGGCAGACCGCCGAATTCGTTCATTTCCAGCTTGATGCTGGGTTCGGAGCTCTGGATCAGCGACAGTGTGATTTCTTGCGAAGCCACCTCGTCCAGGGCCTTGAGGGCGTTGAAGAGGCTATCGATGGTCCAGTTGTTGCCTGCGCTCATGTAATTCTCCGACATGAAAGAGCCAGCCAGAATCGGTTGGCGTAGCTGTTGCTCCATTTGCTTGAGCAAGCTTCGGTTTTCGGGAAGCACCCAAGTTTCGTGTTTCACATAACCGGCAGCGGCCAGGCCCGCGCGCATCTGCTTCATATAGAAGCTCGACGGTTTTTTCGTGGACGCTTTCGCACGCTCTCCCTTGGGGCTCTCTGATTTCGCGGTGGGGGAACGGCTTTTCATGGCAGTGGCTCGGTTATGAACATCTCACGCGTGAGCCACACTACAACCAATTCAAAGTGCCATCAATGGCTCACGCGTGAGATTTTTATGACAGACGAAAAAAGACCCGCTGCAAGGCGGGCCCGGTGTTTTTGCAGAATATTGCTTAGCGCTGGGAGGAGAGGAATTGGTCAGTGGACACCACGCTGGCGTAGGCGAAACCGAGTGCCGACATGAAAGCAGCGTGAACATGGGCGGCCGGCACCGTCAGGCCATTGAACTCCAGGTCGCGGCTGGCGCAGGCATCGTGAATCACTGTGACGGCATAACCCAGATCCGCTGCGGCACGGGTAATGCCGTCAACGCACATGTGGCTCATGCTGCCGACCACTACCAGTTCCTTGATGCCTTGTTCGTCGAGGATTGCTTGCAGTTCGGTTTCGCGGAACGAGTTGACGAAGTGTTTGAGCACCACCGGTTCATCAGCGCGATTGAGCACTTTCGGATGCAGCTTGGCGCCTTCGGAACCTGGGGTGAAAAACGGCGCGTCGGCTGAGGTGAATTCGTGGCGAATGTGTATTACAGAATCGCCGGCCTCGCGGAATGCGGCGATCAGCCGGGCGGCGTTGTCGGCGGCGGCATCAGCACCGGCCAGCGGCCACTTGCCTTGGGGGAAGTAGTCGTTCTGGATATCGACTACGATGAGCGCTTGCTTGGCCATGGGTGTGTCCTCGATGTGTTGGCTGGAAGTGGCTTTAGTATTGGCCCTGACCAGCGCTTCGAGGATTGGCCGCACCGACAATAGACAGGGGAAAACTGACAATGGGCGCAGAAAGGGCCGCCATCGCTGAATTGGGCGTGCTGATCTATCCCGGCGCGCAAATGGCGGCGGTGCATGGTCTGACGGATCTGTTTGCGGTGGCCAACCGGATTGCCGCCGAACATCAGGCCGCGCAGTTGCCTGTGCTGCGGGTCAGTCACTGGCAGGTCGAAGGTGATCAGCCGCCAACGCGGATTTACGCCAGCCATCCAGGGGACGACAGCGCTTTGCTGGCGGTGCTGATTCCGCCATCGATCGGCGGGTTCTCGGCGGCGCAAGCGCCGGCCAGCCTGATGCAATGGTTACGCGATCAACACGCCCGCGGTGCGACGCTGGGTGGGGTTTGCGTAGGCTCGCTGATGTTGGCTGAAAGCGGTCTGCTCGACGGCCGCAGCGCCACCACTCACTGGACCTCGGCCAAGACTTTCGCCGAGCGATATCCGAACATCAGGCTCAAGGCCGATACACCGATTGTCGATGACGGCGACCTGATCACCACCGCCGGACTGATGGCGTGGTCGGAGCTGGGATTACGTCTGGTCGACAGGTTGCTCGGGCCGAGCATTGCCACCGGCACCGCGCGATTTCTGGTGATAGAGCACAGTGACAGCGCCAGTGAGTGCGGCAGTAACTTTGCGCCGATTCTCGGGCATGGCGATGCGGCGATTCTCAAGGTTCAGCACTGGCTGCAAAGCACCGGCGCGACGGATGTTTCGCTGACGGCGATGGCCGAGCGGGCAGGCCTGGAGGAACGCACATTTCTGCGGCGGTTCCGCGCGGCGAGCGGGTTGAAACCGACCGAGTACTGCCAGCATCTGCGGGTGGGCAAGGCGCGCGAGATGCTTGAGTTCAGCAATGGCACGATCGATCACATTGCGTGGACGGTGGGCTATCAGGATCCGGGCGCGTTTCGCGCAATCTTCAAGAAGATTACCGGGCTGGCGCCGAGTGATTATCGGGCGCGGTTTGGTGTGACCCCAAACCCGAAAGCATCCATTACCTAATGTGGGAGCGAGCTTGCTCGCGAAAGCGGTGGAGGCTGTAAGTTTGATGTCGCCTGACTCGGCGCCTTCGCGAGCAAGCTCGCTCCCACATTGAACTGTATAGGACTATGGGATCGTGCAATTTGCCGGAGTTTTGCGCGCGGTCGTGCAGATTGAAACAGGCGTGGTGCCAGCACGTTTCTGGTAAGTTTCTGATTGGACTAGGATTTTCGTAGAGCGGCCGTTGGCCTGATCTCTGCACCTCTCACCGCTACAGTCATCGAACCGATGGAAGGGGGACGCATGACCCCGACACCCCGCAGGAAAATCGTCGTCGCTCACTCGGTGCGCCCTGATGCGCCGCAGCATGAGGTACAGACCAACAAGGCGCTGGCACGATGGCTGGCGCAGATTCTCGGATGCAAATTCGGCGGCAGTTACGATCCGGACAAACATCGCGGCCGTGATCTGTATCTGCTACCGACGCAAACCATTGTTGGCACTGCCAGTGCTCAGCAACTTGGTATCAGAGGCCCCGACGATTTGTGGGGTGGCTTTGTCGAGCACGATTTCATCTGCACCAAAGCCATCAGCCACGGTTTGCGCAGTCATCTGGCTCAGGCGCCGCAAGGCTGGTCGCCATTATTTTCCGAGCGAACGCGCAATGTGGTGCTCGACGGGCTCAGCGTGTTCTCGCTGGAGGATGCGCGGCCGGCTGCCGAGCATTTGCTGTACAACGGCCCGATTCGTTTGAAACCGGTTCACGCCTGCGCCGGTCGCGGGCAGGAAGTGATCAAAAGCCTGGATGCCTTCGACGAAATCCTTGCCCGCCCTGACATTGAAAAGCAGTTCAGCGAAGGCGTGGTGCTGGAGCAGGACCTGAGCGATGTCGTCACCCACAGCGTCGGCCAGTCATTCATCGGCGGCAGAGTGTTGAGCTACTGCGGTGATCAATACTTGACCAAGGATGCCCACGGTGAAGAGGTCTACGGCGGCTCGAATCTGCTGGTGGTGCAAGGTAATTATGACGAACTGCTGAAGCTCGACCTGCCCGACGATGTGCGTCTGGCCATTGAGCAGGCGCAGGTTTTCGACGCGGCCGCCAATCAAGCCTATCCGCGCTTCTATGCTTCGCGGCGCAACTACGATATCGCTCAGGGCCTGGACAGCAACGGCAAATCCCGCAGCGGCGTACTCGAACAATCTTGGCGCATGGGCGGTGCCAGCAGTGCTGAAGTTGCCGCGTTGCAAAGCTTCGTCAACGATCCGGGGATGCGCGCGATCCGTGTGTCTTCGGTAGAAACCTACATCGATCAGCCGTTGCCGGCGGATGCCATCGAGGTCTATCGCGGCCCGGCTGAGAACAGCGAATTTCTCCTCAAATACGTTACGGTCAAATCCTATGACGGCTAGAAGCGAAAGCATTCAAATCGACATTGATGATGAACAGATGAGCGGGACATTTCTCAGTCCCAAATCGAAAGTCCCGGGGGTGTTGTTTGTCCATGGTTGGGGCGGTAGTCAGGAGCGCGACCTTGAGCGCGCCAAAGGCATCGCCGGTCTCGGCTGTGTGTGCCTGACCTTCGACTTGCGCGGGCACACTGGCGGTACCGGAATTCCGCTGACCCGTGTCACTCGCGAAGACAATCTGCGCGATCTGCTCGCGGCGTATGACCGCTTGCTCGCGCATCCGGCGCTCGACACCTCGGCGATCGCCGTGGTCGGCACCAGTTATGGCGGTTATCTGGCTTCGATCCTGACTTCGCTGCGCCCGGTGCGCTGGCTGGCGTTGCGCGTGCCGGCACTGTATCGCGATGAGCAATGGCACACGCCCAAGCGTGAGCTGGACAAGGCTGATCTGCGTGATTATCGCAGCACGCTGGTGCGCGCGGACACTAACCGCGCGCTGCATGCGTGTTCGCAATTCACTGGTGATGTGTTGCTGGTCGAATCGGAAACCGACGATTACGTGCCCCACGCGGCAATCATGAGTTACCGCGCGGCGTGCCAGCAGACGCATTCACTGACGCACCGGATTATCGATGGCGCCGATCATGCGCTGAGCGAGCCGGTGTCGCAGCAGGCGTACACCTCGATTCTGGTGGACTGGATTACCGAGATGGTCGTGGGTGAGCGGTTGAGCATTATTCAATCAGCATGAGCTTTGTTGTTCGTTCGAACGCTATCGCGAGCAGGCTCACTCCTACATTTTGGAATGCGTTCACTTGTAGGAGTGAGCCTGCTCGCGATAGCTTTTTCAAACTCACCAACTCCCTCAGGAAGGTTTCTTCTCTATTCGCAGCGCCTTCGCCTTCGCTTCAACCACCAGATACATCACCACCGTAATCAACAGCGGCAACAGAAAATAAATCGCCCGATATGCCAGCAACCCCGCTACCAGACTGCCGCGCGAAGCCTCGTGTTGCAGCAACGCGACAAACACCGCTTCCAACACCCCAAGCCCCGCCGGAATATGTGTAATGACCCCTGCAATCGCACTGATCAACAGCACCCCCAGCACCAGCGGATAATCCAGTTTGCTCGGCAACAAGGTGAAAATCACCGCCGCCATCAGCGACCAGTTCAATGCCCCCAACAGCAGTTGCAGGACCGCCATGCGCAACGACGGCAGATTGATTTCCACCCCGCGAATCGACCACTCGCGGCGCTTGGAAAACTGGCACGCGACGAGATAGCCGGCGCTGATCAGCAGCAACAACACGCCGATGCCTTGCAGCGCACTGCTGCTGATTTTCCAGCCCGGCGGCATCGTCACCAATCCGCTGCTGAACACCACGCCGGCAATGGTCATGTAGCCGAACCAGTTGGTCGCCAGGCTCAAGCCGAGAATCTTGGCGATGTTGCTTTTGCTCACGCCAAGGCGCGAATACAGCCGATAACGCATGGCGATGCCGCCGACCCAGGCACTCAGATTGAGGTTGAACGCATAACTGATGATTCCTACCGGCAGAATCTGTTTCCAGGTCAGGTCCTGACGAATGTAGGTGCGGCCGATCAGGTCGAAACTGGCGTACACGAGAAAGCTCAGCAGGGTCAGGCCGGCGGCGATGATCAGCGTGCGCACCTTGAAGTCGGCGAGGGTTTGCAGCACTTCGGCCCATTCGATGCGCGTGGCGAACAGCGTCAGCAACACGATCAGTGCGAGGAAAAACAGCAGGGTCAACGGGCGCTTCCAGCGACTCCATTTCGAGTGAGTCGCTGTTGCCGAGTGGCCGCTCGATTGCGCTTCGGAATGGCTCATGGCGTGTTACCTCGAAATGGCTTGAGCCGGGGTTTATGCGCTGGCAACCAACCGGCCATCGCCGGGAAATGCCGCAAAAAGTGGAACACCAGAAACCCCACGGTCATGTGCCAGATGCGTCCACGCGGGGACTTGCTGGCATCCATGGCTTTGCAATGGTTTTGACTGAGGTCTTCGAGGCGCTCGAACAAGTGCTGATTAAAGGCGCGGTCGCGGATCAGCACATTGGCTTCCAGGTTCAGCGACAGGCTCAGCGGGTCGAGATTGCTCGAACCGACGGTGCTCCATTCTTCGTCGACCAGCGCCACTTTGCCGTGCAGCGGTCGCTGGCAATATTCGTGAATCTGCACCCCGGCCTTGAGCAGGTAGTCGTAGGTCATGCGTGCCGCCAGTTTGGCCACCAGCATGTCCGGTTGGCCTTGCAGAATCAGGCGTACCTCAACCCCGCGCCGCGCCGCGTTACGGATTTCCCGCAGCAAGCGATAACCGGGGAAGAAGTAGGCGTTGGCGATCACGACCCGGCGTTTGGCACGGCGAAGTACCTGCAAATACACATCTTCAATATCGGAGTGGTGCTGGTCGTTATCGCGGAATACCAGACGCACCTGGCCGTCGTGGTCTTCGAAAGCCATCTCCGCGCGGCGCTGGCGCCGACGTTGCCACCAGAAGCGTGCGCGTCCGGGACGACCACTTTGCAGCAGGGCAAAGTGGTGGATGTCAGCGACAACCGGGCCCTGAACTTCCACCGAGTAATCCTGTTTGGCTTCAGGGCCGAAATCAGCGAGGTGATCGCCAGAAAAGTTGATCCCGCCAATAAACGCGATCAGGCCGTCGACCACCACGATCTTGCGATGCAAACGGCGAAACCAATTGGTGCGGATGCCCAGGTGTTTCGGTGCCGGATCGAAGATTTGCAGATGCACACCGGCTTCACTCAGCGCGGTGAGATAAGCGGTGGTCAACTCGCCGCAACCAAAGCCGTCGAGGCTGACGGTGGTACGCACGCCTCGTCGCGCGGCGTCGATCAGAATCTCCTGCAACTCGGCGCCGACCTTGTCTTCGAAAACGATAAAGGTCTCGAGGAGGATTTCACTCTTCGCCGCGCGCATCGCCTCGAACACTCGCGGGAAATACTCCTCGCCGTTCTCCAGCAACTCAACGCGATTATTGCCCTGCCAGCTGTACTCGACATCAACCTGGCCGGGCTCGCGTATCGGCGGGTTGATGGTTACCGGTTCCACGGCGGACTTCTCCAGCGGCGCGCTGCTCATAGTTCTATCTCTACCGATAAAGGAACGTGGTCGGAAAGGTGCGACCAAGGCCGGTTCGCCAGGACTTTCGGCCGACTGGCCTTGAGGTTGCGCACGTAAATACGGTCGAGTCGCAGTGTCGGCAGGCGCGCCGGGAAACTGCGCGCCGGTTTGCCCTGATGCTCGGCAAATACTTCGCGCAGGCCACAGGGCTTGAGTTGGGCATCGGCGCGCTGGCGCCAGTCATTGAAATCACCGGCGACGATCACCGGTGTGTCGTCAGGCAGTTCCGCCAAGCGTTGCATGAGCAAGTCCAACTGGGCGTTGCGATGACTTTCACGCAGGCCCAGGTGCACGCAGATCGCATGCACCTCGGTGCCGTCACCGGGCAGACGCAGCACGCAATGCAACAGGCCACGGTTCTCGTGGCCACTGATCGACACGTCGAGATTGTCGTGACGGATGATCTGGAATTTCGACAGCAGCGCGTTGCCGTGATCGCCCTCCGGGTACACCGCGTTGCGCCCATAGGCGAATTGTGGCCAGAGGCTGTCGGCGAGGAATTCGTACTGCGGCATCGTCGGCCAATTGTTGTAGCGCTTGGGATGCTGTTCGTGGGTACCGTGGACTTCCTGCAGAAACACCACATCGGCGGCGACGCTGCGCACCGCCTCGCGCAGTTCCGGCAGGATGAAACGCCGGTTGAGCGCGGTGAAACCCTTGTGGGTATTCACCGTAAGCACGGTAAACGTGCGCACTGACGGCGCGACCACGGAGCCCTCATCGGTGAAACCGACCGGTTCTGGAATGCTCATGGCAGTACCCCTTCGGCAACAGGTTCACCGGGGGTGGTGGCGAGGTCTTTATCCAGGTCGAAACGATGTAGCAGTTCGCGCGCGTCATACGGCGCGCGGACTTTGATGTCGTTGTCGAAATAGCAGAACACCTCTCGGGATTTGCGCGCGCGCGGCTTCAGTCGGGGGGCGATCAGGTTCGCATCTTTCGGTTGCTCGCCGTGGTGCCAAGCGTCAATGCGCTCGGCCCAGCGTTTGAGTGCCGGTGCTGTGTAGCCACTGGCGTACAGCTCTTCGGCACCGTGCAGGCGCAAGTAGACAAAGTCGCTGGTGAGGTCTTCGCGGTACGGCCATTTGTCTGCGGTGTCGGCGATCACCAGCGCGGTGTTGTGGCGTTTCAACAAGCGTACGAACTCCGGATCGATGAAAGTCTCGTTGCGGATTTCCACGGCATGGCGCAGCGGCTTTTTGCGCCAGGCTTTCATGCTGGCGTGGCCGTGCAGGTGCGAATCGTGTTGATGGGCGAGGGTGGCGGCGGCTTCGGTGTCGTGGGGCAATAATGCGAGGAAGTGTTCGAAGCGCTCAGGCTCGAATTTGAAGTTCGGCGGGAACTGCCACAGGATCGGCCCGAGCTTTTCCTTGAGTTCCAGAATTCCCGAAGCGAAGAAATTCGCCAGTGGTTTTTCGATCTCGCGCAAGCGACGGATGTGGGTGATGAAGCGCGGCGCCTTGACGCTGAAGACGAAGTCATCGGGTGTTTCGGCGTACCACTGCGCGTAACGTTCGGGCCGCTGGAGGGCGTAGAACGATCCATTGATTTCGATACTGTTGACCGCTCGCGACGCGAACTGCAATTCGCGTTTCTGCGCCAGTCCCTTGGGGTAGAAGTCCCCGCGCCACGGTGCGTAGCGCCAGCCGGAAATACCGATGTGAATCGTTGCCATGCCGCCCTCCCGTCGAAAGTCCTCGTGTTGCCGGTATCTTTTGATGACTGCGGGCGGGGCGGGAAAGTTTCGACGGTATTACGGACGGTCACGTCCAAGGCGAAGATCAAAAGCGCTCCCCCTCACCCCAACCCTCTCCCCCAAAGGGGGCGAGGGGGAAGGGAGCTGATCTTCAGGGTTCTTAGGATTTGAGTTCGACTCAGGACTTGCAAGTCGGTGTACTTCTCGCAGGCAACTCGGTCAGCTCCCTCTCACGCAGGGAGAGGGCGAGGGGGAGGGGAGCTGATCTTCAGGGTTTGAGTTCGACTCCGAACTTGCAGGTCGATGTACTTTTCGAAGGCAACTCGGTCGGCTCCCTCTCCCTCTGGGAGAGGGCTGGGGTGAGGGTGCTCTTGAACTTGCTGTGCAATTACCGATCAGTTCCTTACAGGTTCAGCCAAGGGAGATCGGAGTTTTGGTCAAGTTCAGGATCGCCATTCTGCTGGGAGCACTGCTGTTTCTCGGCGCCAGTGAAATCGACGCCGCCGCGCTACCGGGCGTCCCGGCCGCCACCGAAGAAGCGGCCAAACCCGAACCGATTGTGCAGGGCGGGCTGCTCGGTGCGATCAGTTCGAGCATCGATGATGTACAAGACAAACTCGATCTCAACGAACACTTGGTCGACGCCTGGCGCCTGCGCGCCGATCGCGCCGCCGATGAAGTCGACAAACTGGTCAATCAACCGTCGAATCGCTCGGGCTGGAGCGTCGCTGGGGATTTCCTCTCTTTGTCCGGCACTTGGCTCGGCAGTTTCGCGCTGCTCACCGTGCTCGGCAGCCTGTTGACCAAACGCCTGCGCGAGGGCCGCTGGTTGCGTACCCGCCAGCGCAGTCAGGACCTGATTGGTTACTTGCTGCCGTACACCGTGCCGGCGCTGATCTGCCTACCGCTGACGTTATATGTCAGCCATTTTCTGCAAGCCTCCGTGGGACGCGCGCTGGCGCTGTGTCTGGCCTACGCCACCAGCAGCGGCATCTTTTCCACCTCGATGTTGTTGTGCGTGGTGGTGATGTTCAACGTCGGCCATAAACGTCCGGCGGCGCGGATCATCCGCAATTACTGTCCTCGACCACTGTTTCTGATCGGTTTCCTCGCCGCCCTCAGCGATGCGCTGACCAGTCCGCAGATTGCCCGGCAACTGGGCGGCAACATCACCAGCAGTATCGCGGTGTTCACCGGGCTGATCGCCTCGATCATTTTTGGTTTGCTGGTGATTCGCCTGCGTCGTCCGGTGGCGCATCTGATCCGCAATCGTTCACTGAGTCAGCGGCTGAAACAACCCTCGTTGCAGGAGTCGCTGCGGATTTTCTCGGGGCTGTGGTATTGGCCAATCGTGTTGATGGTGCTGGTCTCGGCGGTCAATCTGATCGGCATCGGCGAGGACAATCAGAAGGCCCTGCGTTGCGCGTTGTTCACCACGGTTTTGTTAATTGGCACGGTATTCCTCAGCACGATCCTGCAGCACTTGTTCAAGTCACGAAAAGCCGAAGCGATCCAGCGCAGCAGCGCCTACAAGGAACGTTTTCTCAGCCTCTTGCATGCCTTGCTGCGGATCGTCATCGCTATCGCCTTCATCGATATTCTCGGGCGGATCTGGGGCGTGTCGCTGCTCGATTTTGCCCAGAGCAGTACGGTCGGCCGGGCCATCAGCAACGCGCTGAGCAGCATCGGTCTGATCTTCCTGGTGACGTGGTTACTGTGGGTGGTACTCGACACGGCGATTCAGGAAGCACTGAAACCGCCGCTCAGCAAACGCGCGGCGCGCCAGCCGAGTACGCGGGTGAAAACCATCCTGCCGCTGCTGCGCAACGCGATCAAAATCATCCTTGTGGTGATCTGCGCAATCACCACCATGGCCAATCTGGGGATCAATGTGGCGCCGCTGCTGGCCGGTGCCGGAGTGGTCGGTCTGGCCATCGGTTTCGGATCGCAGCAACTGGTGCAGGACGTGATCACCGGGCTGTTCATCATCATTGAAGACACCCTGTCGATTGGCGATTGGGTGGTGCTCGACTCGGGCCATGCCGGCACCGTCGAAGGGCTGACCATTCGCACCCTGCGTCTGCGTGACGGCAAGGGCTTTGTGCACTCGGTGCCGTTTGGTCAGATCAAAGCAGTGACCAACCAATCGCGGCAGTTTGCCTTTGCGTTTTTCTCGGTGCAGTTCACCTACGACACGGACGTGGATAAGGCCATCGAGTTGATCCGCGAGACCGGCGATTCGATCCGCGAAGACCCGTTCCTCAAGTACAACCTGCAAGGGCCGCTGGATGTGTTTGGCGTGGACAAGATGGATTTGAATGGCGTGGTGCTGACGGCGCAATTCCGTACGGTGTCGGGCGGGCAGTATGCGGTGAGCCGGGCGTTCAACCAGCGTTTGAAGAAGCTTGTGGATAACACCGCGACCGTGCATTTCGCGCAGACTTATCCACAGCAGGTTTTGCTGCCGAAGCGGTCGCAGCAAGAGGGGGCTGTGGTGGCGAGCGAGTTGCCGCAGGAATCGCGGACTTAACTGCCGGATTGTGGCGGGAGGTCTGGCCCTTTCGCGAGCAGGCTCGCTCCCACAGGGGGAACGCGGTCAAACTGTGGGAGCGAGCCTGCTCGCGAAGACGTCAGCCCAAACACCCTCAATGCCGGATCAATTTGCCGCGCACCTGCTCCATAGCGATCGGATCCAGCTCCAGCCAGAACTGCGTCTTGCCGGCAATCTCCGCCGCCGCCGGCAAACCATCGCGATACACCAACCGATTACTCACCAACGCCGGCACTTTTACCCCCGGCAACAACGTCCCGGCCAGGTTCAGCGGATCTACCCCGCACACCGCGACCAGACTGCCGTCATGCGGTCGCCGTCGAACTTCGCGCAACAACGGAATCGCCTCGGGCAAGGCAAACTGTTCCCCCGCCAAACCACTGACAAACCGCCCGCCGCGAATCTCGCCGCGCGCTTCCAGCCGATGAAACGTGCGCAGCAACTCGCGCCAACTCGGCAACCAGTCCGCCTCACGCTCCAGCAAACGCCAGAACACCACGCCGTAACGCCGCAACAGTGTCATCGCGACATGTTCAAGGGTTTCGTTGTTATCCACAGCCGCCCCGCGCCGCAGCAAGGCCCAGCGCCCGGCATCATCCATCCCACCGATAAACGCCCCACGCCCACGCCGACTGCTGTGCTGCTGGCGCTTGCTCGCCGGGGTAATCAGCGCGCGCAGGCCGGCGAAGCTGTCAGCGTTCACCAGGCCGGCGCCGACCAGTTCCTGTAAGGCGATTTCCAGTTCGGTGCGCAGCAGGTGCGCTTCATGGATCAGCTCATCGAAAAACAACGCGCCGTGCTGGCTCAAGGCCTCAAAGACCTTATGGGTTTTCGGCGACAGTTCATTCACCGGCGTCTGTTCCGCCAGCGCACTCCATAAGCCGACCTGACTGCGCGGCAGCAATACAATCGGCGTGCTGCGCAACGCCGTGCCGCTGACTTTCTGCCGGGCACTGAGGCGCGTCCACACCAGTTTGCCGTTGCGGCACAACTCATCCAGCCAGCTCGGCGAATAGTCCTTCAAACGCGCCGGGAGAATGTCGCTGTCCCACGCCGAAGCGGCCGCTGCGTAGCCTTCGAACTGGCCGACAATTGCCGGCAACACGGCACTGCCCTGACCGCGCGTCGCGGGCGACAGATGCTGCCAGTCGAACAGGAAACGCATGAAATCCTGCAGCGCTACCGGTTCGATTTCCCGGCGCAGGCGCTTGACCGTGTAGCGATGAATACGCGCGAGCAGGTGCCGTTCGCACCATTCTTCTACCCCCAATCCGGGCGTGAACTGACCACGCAGCACGTAACCTTCGCGTTCCAGTTGAGCGAGGGCTTGAGCTACTTGAGTGGTTGGCAGCGCAAGAGGTTCGGCAATTGCGGTTATGGGTAACGGGCCGAAGGCACCGAGACGGGCGCGGAGCACTTCGATCACCGCCTCATCGAATGTCCAGGTTTCATCAAATCCCGGTAACGCCTCCAGTTCGGGTTGCAATCTAGCCTGTGGATAAAGTGCTTGCAGGCAAGTCAGGCGTTCGCGAGGCAGCCACAAGCAATGCTCGGCGTCGATCTGCAAACGGCAGGCGCGCCCGCTGCTCGCCAAGGTTTCCAGCCATGCACGCCAGCCTTCGTTCGCTTGCACTTCAGCCTCGCTGATGCACGCCAGGCTCATCAGCGCCTCATGCATTTCATCCACAGCATTCGGCGTCGGCCAGGCTTCTTCGCGCACGGCGGCAATCGCGTCGGCATCCAGTGCACCGAGATCATCGGTCGATTGCGGATCGCTCCAGCGCCGGTTGATCACCGCTTGGGTGCGACGCTCTTCCAGCGGAGCATCGTCGAGGAAGGTGTACGGCCGCGCACTGAGAATTTCTGCCGCGAGCGGTGAGGGCGCCGGTAAATCACGGCTGATCAAACGCACCTCGCCACGCTCCATTCGCCGCAGCAGATTGAGCCAGCCTTCGCTGTCCATCGCCTCATGCAGGCAATCGTCCAGTGTCTGCTCGATTAACGGGTGCTCGGGAATTTCGCGTTCACCGGCGAGGTTTTCCAGGCAGGCAATCTGATCGGGAAACACGCTGGCGATCAGGTCTTCGCTTTTCATCCGCTGCAATTGCGGCGCGACTTTGCGCCCACCGGTAAAACGCGGCAACGCCAGCGCCACCCCGGCATTCCAGCGCCAGCGCACGCCGAACAGCGGCGCATCGAGCACCGCTTGGATCAAAATGTGTTCGGCACTGTTGCTGTGCAGGTAACGCCAGATGTCATCGAGTTCAAAACTGTGGCTGGTGGACAGGGACAGCACGATGGCGTCCTCGCTGGCGGCAGCCTGCAATTCGAAGTTGAAGGTGCGGCAGAACCGCTTGCGCAAGGCCAGACCCCAGGCGCGGTTGATGCGGCTGCCGAACGGCGAATGGATGATCAATTGCGTGCCGCCGGACTCGTCGAAAAAGCGCTCCATCAGCAGCGTGTCCTGCGAGGGCAGGGCGCCGAGAGTTTGCCGGGCACGGGCGAGGTATTCGACCAGTTGTTCGGCGCTGGCGCGGTTGAGGCCGAGGGTGTCGATCAGCCAGTCGAGCGCCGGTTGCAGGTCGCCGGGGCTGGCGCCGAGCAGTTCGTCGAGCTGCGCTTGCAGACGCGCCACGGCAGCCGACAGTTCATCGCTGCGCCCCGGTGCTTCGCCGAGCCAGAATGGAATGGTCGGCGGCTGCCCGTGCGCATCCTCGACGCGCACCTTGCCGGTTTCCACGCGCAGGATGCGGTAGGAGGTATTGCCGAGCTGAAACACATCGCCGGCAATGCTTTCCACCGCGAAGTCTTCGTTGACGCTGCCGATGTTCAAGCCTTGCGGCTCAAGCATCACGCTGTAATCGGCGTTGTCGGGGATGGTGCCGCCGCTGGTCACGGCAGCGAGTTTCGCACCACGGCGGCCACGCAAGGTGCGGCTGACGGCGTCGCGGTGCAGGTAGGCGCTGCGGATGCCTTGGCGACCGTTGTAGCCTTCGGCGAGCATGCTCAGCAGCGCTTGATAGTGTTTTTCGTCGAGATCGCGGTAGGGCGAGGCTTGGCGGAACATCGCCAGCAAGGCGTCCTCCGACCATTCCTGACAGCTGACTTCGGCGATGATCTGCTGCGCCAGCACGTCCAGCGGCGCGACCGGGATGTGCAGGGTATCGAGTTCGCCGCGGCGCACGCAGTCGAGCAGGGCGGTGCATTCGATCAGGTCGTCGCGGGTGGTGGCGAACAGCCGACCTTTGGGCGTGCCGCCGACTTGGTGGCCAGAGCGACCGACCCGTTGCAGAAAACCGGCAATGGAGCGCGGTGAGGCGATCTGACAGACCAGATCGACTTCGCCGATGTCGATGCCCAATTCCAGCGAGGCGGTGGCGATCAACACCTGTAGCTCGCCGCGCTTGAGGCGTTGTTCGGCGTCGAGGCGAAACTCCTTGGCCAGACTGCCGTGGTGCGCCGCCACCGCGTGCTTGCCGAGGCGTTCGCTGAGGTGCCGGCTGAGGCGCTCGGCCAGTCGCCGGGTGTTGACGAAAATCAGCGTGGTGCGGTGCTCACGGGCCAGTTCGGCGAGGCGGTCGTAGACCAATTCCCAGACATCATTGGCCATGACGGCCGACAACGGCACGGGCGGCACTTCGATGCCAAGATCCCGTGGCCGGGCGTGGCCGATGTCGATGATTTCGCAGGGGCGATCATGGCCGACGAGGAATTGCGCTACGGCTTCAACCGGTTTCTGGGTGGCGGAGAGGCCGATGCGGGTCAGCGGTTCGGCGCACAGCGCTTGCAGGCGCTCAAGGCTCAGCGCCAGATGACTGCCGCGCTTGCCGGCGGCCATCGCGTGGATTTCATCGATGATCACCGTGCGCGTGGTGCCGAGCATTTTTCGCCCGGATTCGGATCCGAGCAGCACATAGAGTGATTCCGGCGTGGTCACCAGAATGTGCGGCGCCGACTTGCGCATGGCCGCGCGTTCTTTCTGCGGGGTGTCACCGGTGCGCACGGCGGTGGTGATTTCCAGTTCGGGCAGATTCATCTGCCGTAGTTGCCCGGTAATTCCGGCCAGCGGGTTTTGCAGGTTGATGCGGATGTCGTTGGACAGCGCCTTCAGTGGCGAGACATAGACCACCAGCGTTTCATCGGGCAGGCCGTCGGGATTTTCCAGGCCACGGTGCACGAGGTCGTCGAGCACAGCGAGAAACGCGGTGAGGGTTTTGCCCGAGCCGGTGGGGGCGGCGATCAGCGTCGAGCGGCGCTGGCGGATCAATGGCCATGCGCGGGCCTGGGCGGCGGTGACCGTCGGGAAGGTTTTGCTGAACCAGGCGCTGACGGCGGGGTGAAAGCCTGCCAGGGCCGCGTCCGTGGGGATGGGCAGATTCATGGCTTAAGTTATGCGGGCGCTGGGGAGAAGATGCAAGTACCGCTGAGATCTTCAGCGTCTGGCCGGACCTCTTCGCGAGCAGGCTCGCTCCCACAGTGGATTTTTGTGCACCGCAAAATCCCATGTGGGAGCGAGCCTGCTCGCGAAGGGGCCGGTCGGGACGACACAAATCCCGGCGATCTGCACTTTACGGATGACGGTTGCGCACTAAACCCGCAAAATGCAACGATTCCGGTAATTATCGACGACGGTTCCACGAGATCCGTCGCTAAAGCCATCGTTCCAATCAGACTGGGCCTGCTGACTCTATGCGAATGCGCCTTATGTTACTGGGCGGCGGAAATGCCCTTGGGCAGGCGCTGATTCGCCTCGGTGCGGAGGAAGACATCGGTTTCCTCGCCCCCCGCCCGCCCGAACACGGCTGGGATGCCGCGAGCCTGACGCAACTGCTCGACGACACCCGTCCCGATGCGTTGATCAACCTCGCCTACTATTTCGACTGGTTCCAGGCCGAAACCGTCAGCGAAAGCCGCATGGCCGGGCAGGAGCGGGCGATCGAGCGTCTGGCCGAACTGTGCCAGCACCACAATATCGTCCTCGTCCAGCCCTCCAGTTATCGGGTGTTCGATGGTTCGCGTGCCACGGCGTACAGCGAAAAAGACGAACCGGTGCCCCTCGGCCTGCGCGGTCAGGCGTTGTGGCGCATCGAACAAAGCGTTCGCGCCACTTGCCCGCAGCATGTCCTGCTGCGGTTCGGCTGGCTGCTCGATGACAGTCCCGATGGCACGCTCGGGCGCTTCCTCGCACGGGCCGAACAACCTGAGGAATTGCTCCTGGCCGATGACCGTCGTGGCAACCCCACGCCAGTCGATGATGCCGCGCGAGTGATCATTTCGGTACTCAAGCAACTCGATTGCGCCGCGCCGCTGTGGGGCACTTACCACTACGCCGGCCACGAAGCGACCACACCGCTGGCACTGGGCCAGGCGATTCTCACTGAAGCACGAAGCCTGCATGCGCTGGCGATCGAAGCGCCGACCGCTCAGGCTCACGCCGCGCGGCCGGACGCTGCCGAAGAGCCGCAACACGCGGTGCTGGCCTGCAAGAAAATTCTGCACACTTTCGGGATCAAGCCGCGCGCCTGGCGTGCCGCACTCCCGGGCTTACTGGATAGGTTCTACCGTCATGGCTGAAGGGACTGTTTTAATCACCGGCGGAGCCGGCTTCATTGGCTCGCACCTGACCGATGCCTTGCTCGCCAAGGGGCATTCGGTGCGCATCCTCGACGACTTGTCGACGGGTAAACGCAGCAACCTGCCGCTGGACAATCCACAGGTTGAACTGATTGTTGGTGACGTCGCTGATGCGGCGCTGGTGGCCAAGGCGATGCAAGGCTGCAGTGCGGTCGCTCACCTGGCAGCCGTGGCTTCGGTGCAGGCCTCGGTGGATGATCCGGTGAAAACTCACCAGAGCAATTTCATCGGCACGCTGAACGTCTGCGAAGCCATGCGTCTGGCCGGGGTCAAGCGTGTGGTGTATGCCTCAAGCGCAGCGGTGTACGGGAACAATGGTGAGGGCGAGTCGATAGATGAGGACACGCCCAAAGCCCCGCTGACGCCTTACGCCTCGGACAAACTGGCGGGCGAACACTATTTCGATTTCTATCGCCGCCAGCATGGCCTGGAGCCGGTGATTTTCCGCTTCTTCAACATCTTCGGCCCGCGCCAGGATCCGTCCTCGCCGTACTCCGGGGTGATCAGCATCTTCAGCGAACGCGCGCAGAAAGGTCTGCCAATTACGGTGTTCGGTGATGGTGAGCAGACGCGTGATTTCCTGTACGTCGAGGATCTGGTAGATCTGCTGGTGCAGGCGATCGAAAAGCCTGAGGTGGAAGTCGGCCCGGTGAACGTCGGCTGGAATCAGGCGATGAGCCTCAAGCAAATGCTTGAAGCATTGCAAGCGGTGGTCGGCGAACTGCCGCCCGTCAGCTACGGCCCGGCGCGCTCCGGTGACATCCGGCATTCGCGGGCGAACAACGCTCGTTTGCTGGAGCGCTTCAAGCTGCCGCAGCAGACACCGATGAGTGTGGGGTTGGCGCGGTTGTTGGGGCGCTCCTGAAAAGAGCCCCTCACCCTAGCCCTCTCCCAGAGGGAGAGGGGACTGACTGTAGCGTTTGTGAGAAATGCACCGACCTGAAATATCGAGTCGAACTCGTATTTGAAAAGCACACAAATCGGCTCCCTTTCCCCCTCTCCCTGAGGGAGAGGGCTGGGGTGAGGGGGGAGATTCCACGCCACAGGTTTCCAGCGGACATGAAAAAGGCGCCCTTTGACAGGCGCCTTTTTCACGGCCGGAATATGTCGCTACTCCTGTGGCGAGGGAATGTTATCCCCCGATCAACTGCGTACGGTCGCCGTCAGTTCTATGCCTGCTCGCCACCAAGCCTCATTCACCACCACGTGAACGTTGGATAACTCGACTTAGAACTTATAGCCCAAGCCAACCATGTAGATGAACGGATCCACATCGACGTTGACCCGTGCGCGAGTGCCTGGTGCAACGGCGTTGTTCTCGACGGTGGCGCGGGTGTCGATGTCGATGTAACGCACTTGGGCGTTGAGCATGATGTTGTCGGTCAGCATGTAGTCAGCACCGACCTGCCAAGCCAGACCCCAGGAGTTTTTCGCCTTGAAGTTGCTGAAACCGTTGGCGCTGGCTTCGCTGCCGACGTGTTCGTCATAGATCCAGGTGTAGTTGATGCCACCGCCGACGTAGGGCTGGAAGGCCGATTTCGAGTCCAGCGGGTAGTAGACAACGCTGAGGGTTGGCGGCAGGTGTTTCAGGGTGCCGAGCTTGCCATTGGCCGCTGGCAGGGCAGTGCCCTTGAGCTTGACGTCATGCTCGAACGGCGTCGCCGCAAGCAATTCGAGGCCGACGTGATCGGTGAGCATGTAGGCGAAGTTGAGACCCAGTTGGGTGTCGCTGCTCATGGTCGCCTTGCCGCCCAGATTGGTGCCGCTCAACGGACCCTGATCGACCTTGACGCTGGAGCTGTCGGCCTTCGGGTTGACGGTGATCGCACCGGCACGAATGAGGATGTCACCGGCTTCGTGGGCATGGGCGAGCGGGGCTGCGAGCGCGAGGGCAAACAGCGAAGCGCTGAGCAAGGACTTGTTCATGGGGGCTCCGAAAGGACGTTAAAAATGTTCGATGTCCTATGGTACGAAGCCAACTGATACGGTCTTTTGACTCAGCTCAATGAAACAGTGAAGGGGCAGACTTTTGCGGAACCTTTGCGGGCCCCTTCGCGAGCAAGCTCGCTCCCACCCTGGAATGTGATCACCTGTGGGAGCGAGCCTGCTCGCGAAGACGATGGATCAAGCAGCACAAAACCGCCGGATTCACTCCGGCAGCTCATACACATAAATCTTGTCGGCATCCATCTGATACCCGGCATCCGCCAGTTCGCTGCTCGACGCTTTGACCTGCAACGGCCCCTCGACCCAGTACGGCTGATACAGCTCATCAAGCTTCACGCCCAACTCGCTTTTCACATGCACGATCTGGTTCGACGGCGGAGGCGGCACATGGATGCACGCGCCGAAATACGGCACCAGCAAGAAGTCGGTGGTACGCCCCTCTTCATTGACTTCCAGCGGCACGATGTAGCCCGGCAAACGAATATTCTGACCGTCGAGTGCCTTCACCACCGGCGCATTCGGCAGGTCCTGCTTCGCCGCAGGCGCGGATTCAGCGGAGAGCGCGTCGCTCATCTTCGACATGTCATGCAGCGGGGTCATGTTCGGCACTTCCGGCGCGGCGTCCGGCGGGATCATTTCCGACCACGTCAGGTCTTTCGGCGCCGCTGCCCACACGGGCAGGGCGATCAACAACAGCAGCGCGAGTGCAGCGCGGGGCATGGTGAACATCCTCATAAACGGATCGACAGGCCATCGGCCAGGGATTGGCGATAAGCGCGCCAGGCCGGCACGCTGCCCATCAGCAGCGCGGCGGCCAGAATGCCACCGAGCAGCGTCCATTCATACTCGCTCGGCCATGCCAGCGGCAGATACAAACCGTAATTGGCCTGCACGTCACCTTGCGCTGCAGCGATGCCGATGTACAAAAGAGCTACCCCGGCAATCACCCCGGTCAGCGCCAGGGCGAACGCCTCGAGCACCAACAGGCTCGCGATATGCCACGGTCGCGCCCCGACTGAGCGCAGAATCGCCATCTCGCGGCGCCGTTCGTTGAGGCTGGTGAGAATCGCCGTGAGCATGCCGATCAACCCGGTCAGCACCACGAACAACGAGACCACGAACAGCGCTTTTTCGGCGGTGCTCATCAGACTCCACAACTCCTGCAACGCCACGCCCGGCAGAATCGCCAGCATCGGTTCGCCACGGAATTCGTTGATCTCGCGTTGCAGCGCAAAGGTGGAAATCTTGCTGTTGAGGCCGAGCATGAACGCGGTGATCGCTTGCGGCGTCAGGTCCATGTTGCGTGCCTGATCGGCGCTGATCCGGCCATTGCCGCGTGCCGGCACACCGTTGTGCCAGTCGATGTGAATTGCCTCCATACCACCGAGGCTGATGTGCAGCGTGCGATCGACCGGGGTGCCGGTGCGCTTGAGAATACCGACCACGGTGAACGGTTTGTCGTCGTGCTTGACCAGACTGATCGCCGCCACGCCGTGGGCCAGCACCAGTTGGTCGCCGAGTTTGTAATGCAGCGCATCCGCGACCTCGGCACCCAGCACCACTTCAAACGGATCGGTTGCAAACGCGCGACCATCGGCCAGTGCCAGGTGTTGCTGGCGACCGTACTGGTAATGCTCGAAATAGGCTTCAGTGGTACCCATCACCCGGTAGCCGCGATGGGAGTCGCCGAGGGACATCGGGATCGCCCACTTCACTTTCGGGTTGCTGGCGAAGTGTTCGAAGCTGTCCCAGCGAATGTTGTTGGTGGCGTTGCCGATGCGAAATACCGAGTACAACAACAGGTTCACCGAGCCGGAGCGGGCGCCGACGATCAGGTCGGTGCCGCTGATGGTGCTGGCGAAACTGGCTTTGGCTTCGGTGCGTACTCGCTCAACGGCGAGTAACAGGCATACCGAGAGGGCGATGGCAAAAGCCGTGAGCAAAGCGGTGAAGCGGCGGTTGGCCAGGCTGGCCATGGCCAGACGAAACAGATACATCTCAGACCTCGGCAGACGTGGCGGCGCGATTGAGTTCGGCCAAAGACAGGTGACGGTCGAACAGTGGCGCC
Source organism: Pseudomonas sp. R84 (assembly GCF_009834515.1). Lineage (NCBI taxonomy): Bacteria > Pseudomonadati > Pseudomonadota > Gammaproteobacteria > Pseudomonadales > Pseudomonadaceae > Pseudomonas > Pseudomonas sp. R84. The sequence goes on along the minus strand of NZ_CP019426.1, from coordinate 5,834,649 downwards.
AGGCTCTGGTCATGGCTGACGAACAGCAGACTCGATCCGGCCTCGCGGCATTCGGCGAACAGCAGGCGAATGAAGTTTTCCCGGGCGTCGTAATCCAGTGCCGAAGTCGGTTCGTCGGCGATCACCAGCTCGGGTTGGCCGATCAATGCGCGTGCGGCGGCAACCCGTTGCTGTTGGCCGATCGACAGTGAATCAGCACGACGACTGAGGATGCTTTCATCCTTCAGGCCCAAGTGGGAGAGGAGGGTGGCGGCGGCTTGGTCGACGCTGCCGTGACGCTGTTTCGCCCGTTGCGCGCGCAGCTTGGAAAAGTGACACGGCAGTTCAACGTTCTCGCGCACCGAGAGGAATGGCAGCAAGTTGAACTGCTGGAAAATGTAGCCAGTGTGATCGACACGGAAGGTATCGCGGGCGCCGGCGGAGAGTTCGGTCAGTTCCTGGCCGAGCAGACGAATGCTGCCGCGACCGGGCTTCTGCACGCCGCCGAGCAGACCGAGCAGGGTGGTCTTGCCGCTGCCGCTGGGGCCTTTGAGGAACAGGGTTTCGCCGGCTTCCAGACGAAACGCCGGGATGTCCAGCAACGGCGGGTGACCGGGCCAGTTGAAGCCCAGGTCGGACAGTTCGATGAGTGCTTGGGTCATGGCACCAGTTTCATGGTTGGACACTGAACCCCCTGTAGGAGCTGCCGAAGGCTGCGATCTTTTGATCTTGGTTTTTTACAATCAAAAGATCGCAGCCTCGTTTCACTCGACAGCTCCTACAGGGGATTTAGGGAGTGATCAGAATTTCAGCGCGGCAGCCTTGGCCGTCACTTCGGTGCCTTGCTGGCCGCTGGCGCTGATCAGTTGTACCTGAATTTTCTGCGTCGCCGGGAAGGTATTGAAGACGTTCGCCAGATCCAGAGTCTTCAACGCACCCGGTGTGGCGCAGTTGAACTGATAGTGCGCGTGGATTTCGCTATGGTCGTGGTGATGCTCGTGACCGTCCTTGTCCGCTTCATCGTCGTCATGGTCATCGGCATCCGGCTTGTCGCCGAACAACGGACTTTCCAGTTCCTGACTGACCATTTTGCAACCGGCAGCAGGCGGTAGGCTGAACAGGGTCAACGGTTTTTCCAGTTGCGCGCGGGCGGCAGCGACTTTGGCTTTATCGGCATCCGTGGTCGCAATGTGTTCGAAACCCACGAGGTTCATCGCCGGGCTTTCCAGCTCCAGCTCCAGGGTCTGGCCGTCGAGCGCAGCGTTCAGGCGACCCACGCCATGTTCATGCGCGCCGAGGCTGCCGTGTTCATGGTCGTGATCGTGGTCATGCTCATCAGCCGCATGGGCGATGGCCAGCGGCAACAGGGCAAACGGCAAAGCGAGCAGCAGACGACGCATGGCGGTCTCCGGGAAGTAAAGTGAAGAGTTTGTTATGTAATCTTATAACGAAAGTGCGCAGAGTTTGCCCGTGCGCTTGGCGTTGCACAAGTCCCGTGGGAGCATGCAGGTCAGAAAAGTGCGGGAGCGAACTCAATGTTGCGGATACGCGGAACCGTCGGCGACGTGCCGGTGGACTTGACGGTGGAACTGGATGAAGGCGACTGGGCGAAGCTCGGTTCGGCGCTGAATGGGCAGGCGCCGCTTGCGCAATCTGAAGCGCTCGCGTCAGCTCCGGCAGCGAAACCGCTGAATCAGGACGATGCCTTGTGGCAGTTGGCCAAGGACCTTTTGCGCAAGGCTGGGCAGCTCAGCGGTCCGGATCTGCTTGATCAACTGGAAGGGCTGACCGGCAGCGCGGTGGCAGGCAAGCGCTTGCTGGTGCGCCTGCGCCATAGTGCGGACGTGAAAGTGGTGAGCGGCGGGGATACGCCGCTCTACAGCTGGATCGAGTGAGTTGCAAAAGATCGCAGCCTGCGGCAGCTCCAAGGGGTACACGATCCCAATGTAGGAGCTGCCGCAGGCTGCGTTCTTTTGATCTTAATAAAGCGCAGCAAACATCTTGCGGCGGTACACCGTCACCAGCGGGTGATCATTGCCCAGCAGCTCGAACACCTGCAGCAAGGTTTTGTGCGGCAGGCCTTCGCTGTAGCTGCGGTTGCGGATGAACAGCTTCAGTAGTGCATCCAGCGCCGCTTCATACTGCTGGCGAGCGAGTTGCTGAATCGCCAGTTGATACACCGCCTCATCGTCTTGCGGATCTTTCGCCAGGCGTGCTTTCAGATCGGCGGCGTCCGGCAGATCACGAGCAAGTCCGAGGAACTTGATCTGTGCCTTGGCCCCGGCCAGTGCAGCCTTGTGCTCATCGCTTTTGACTGCGTCGAGCACGGTTTGCGCTTCGTCCAGTTCGCCACGTTCGGTCAGGCAACGCGCGTAGAGAATCAGCGCCTTGGCGTTAGTGTTGTCTTCAGTGAGCATCACCACCAGCGCCGCTTCGGCGTCGGCGTAACGGCCGTCATCAAACAACGCCTGAGCCTGTTCGAACGGATCGGCGGCGGCCGGTGGCGGCATCTGCACATGTGGCTCAAGCAGCGCGCGTACGGCGGATTCCGGTTGTGCACCGGCAAAGCCGTCGACCGGTTGACCGTCCTTGAACAGCACCACGGTCGGCAGGCTGCGAATACCGAAGCGGGCGACGATGTCCTGCTCGATGTCGCAGTTGACCTTGGCCAGCAGCAACTCGCCCTGATAGCTCTCGGCAATCCCTTGCAGCATCGGCATCAGCGCCTTGCACGGCGCACACCATTCGGCCCAGAAGTCCACCAGCACCGGTTTGTTGAAAGAAGCCTCGATCACCGACTGGTCGAAATCGGCCGTCGTGGCGTCGAAGATGTACGGCGTTTGCTCACTCATGGGGGATCTCGTCAATACGTTAATGAACGCACTATAAGCGGTGGCGCAAAAGATCGCAGCCTTCGGCAGCTCCTACACGCGGACACGCATTGCACCTGTAGGAGTTGCCGAAGGCTGCGATCTTTTAACGATTTCAATCACGCCGCGCATGGTAAAGGCTGACATGCCGAAACTCTTCCGGCTCAGCCAGATCCGGCAACGTCATCGCCTCAAGCATCTCGATGCGCTCATACAACGGATGGTGAAAATCCCGAACCCGCGAATCCGCCACCAGCGCCTCTCTTCCACGGCTCAAAAACGCATCGAGCAACGGCAGATTCGCCCGGTCATACAACACATCCGCCACCAGAATCAGATCAAAGCGATCCGCCTCGGCAAAGAAATCCGTCGAATAACTCATCTGCACATCATTCAGCTCGGCATTCGCCCGACACGCGGAAATCGCCAGCGGATCGAGATCGCACGCCACCACTTCCAGCGCCCCGGCCTTGACCGCCGCGATCCCGGCAATCCCGGAACCGGCGCCAAAATCCAGCACGCGTTTGCCGCGCACCCACTCGGGAAACTCCACCAGATAGCGCGCCACCGCCAGACCGCTGGCCCAGCAGAAACCCCAGTACGGTGGCTCGTGCAGAATTCGCTGAATTTCTTCCTGACTGAATTGGCGATCCATGTTGTCGCCATCGATCAGCCATAGCTGTAAATCAACGTCTGGCAACGCACAGACCTTGAGTCTGGCGTCGCCGAGCAATTCACCTAACGCCTGTTGCAGGTCGAGCGGTGCAGTCATGGTGCTTTGACAAATTGCAGCTGGCCCAGCGCCTGAGTGGTCGGCTGGGTGATGGTTTGCGACGGCAGGTGCAGGATCAACTGGCCGGACTGGCTGGCGCGGCCACGCAATTCAACCCGCGCACCGGCGGGAAATGCGTCCGGGTTGAAACGCAGGCGGAACGGCAGGATCTGGTTATTGCCGATCAGGCTGGAACTGGCGAGCAACTGTTGCGGGCGATCCTTTTCATCTATCACCAGCAGCGCCAGTTCGACTTCGGCGCCGGCAGGCACGCCTTGCAGGGTGCCGCTCAGTTCGCGTTGATAGGCCGGCAGCGGGCCAAGCTCGGCGGCTTCCTTGGCTTTTTTCTGCGCTTGCTGCGGCGCCGGGCCAGGCGTTGGCGGCTGGGGCTTGGGTGCATCGCTGCCACAGGCCACCAGCAGGCTGAAAAGACTGAGCAAAACGAGCGGACGTAACGGCATTGGATGCTCCGGCAAAATGAAATCCATGGATCAAACGATCATGCCGTTCTGTATACCGCAAAGCCTATGGCTTGTCTTGCCACCGGGATGCGCTACCATGGCCCTCCCTTTTTTTGTTGCCAGCCACCATGCACTGTCCCTTCTGCGGTGCCAACGACACCAAGGTCATCGACTCGCGTCTGGTCGCCGAGGGCGAACAGGTGCGCCGCCGGCGTGAATGCCTGGCCTGCGGCGAGCGTTTCACGACGTTCGAGACGGCCGAACTGGTGTTGCCGCGCCTGATCAAAACCGACGGCAGCCGCCAACCGTTCGACGAAGAAAAACTCCGCGCCGGCATGCAACGCGCGCTGGAGAAACGTCCGGTGAGTGTCGAGCGCCTCGAATCCTCTCTGGTTCACATCAAGCACAAGCTGCGCGCCACCGGCGAACGCGAGGTCAAATCCCTTGTGGTCGGCGAACTGGTCATGGCCGAGCTGCAAAAGCTTGATGAAGTCGCCTACATCCGTTTCGCTTCGGTATACAAGCGCTTCCAGGATCTCAACGAATTCCGCGAAGAAATCGACCGCCTCGCTCGCGAACCGGTGAAAGAATGACCACCGTCGCCGAGCAGGCCATCCTCGACGCTCACTTCATGGCGCGTGCGCTGGAACTGGCGCGCAAAGGCCACTACACCACCCACCCCAATCCACGGGTTGGCTGTGTGGTGGTACGTGACGGGCAGATTGTCGGCGAAGGCTGGCATGAACGCGCCGGCGAACCGCACGCTGAAGTCCATGCCCTGCGCGCCGCCGGTGAGCTGGCCCGTGGGGCCACCTCTTACGTGACTTTAGAACCGTGCAGCCACCACGGGCGTACGCCGCCGTGCGCCGATGCGCTGGTGAATGCCGGTGTCGCCCGAGTCGTAGCGGCGATGCGCGATCCGAATCCGCAAGTCGCCGGTCGTGGTTTGCAGCGTCTGGCCGATGCCGGTATCGCCACTGAAAGTGGTGTGCTCGAAGCTGAAGCGCGCAAGCTCAACCAAGGTTTTCTAAAACGCATGGAACACGGCTTGCCGTTCGTGCGGGTCAAATTGGCCATGAGCCTCGATGGTCGCACGGCGATGGAAAATGGCGAGAGCCAATGGATCACCGGCCCGTCCGCACGTTCGGCCGTCCAGCGTTTGCGCGCCCAGGCCGCCGTGGTCCTGACCGGCGCCGACACCGTGCTGGCCGATGGAGCGCGTTTGACTGTGCGGGCCGATGAGTTGGGTCTGGATGCCGAACAAACCGCATTGGCCATGAGCCGTCCGCCACTGCGCGTGTTGATCGACGGCCGCCTGCGGGTGCCGCTGGATGCGCCGTTCTTCAAGGCAGGCCCAGCGTTGGTGGCCACCTGCGTCGCGATCGAAGAGCAATACGCTCACGGCCCCGAGTGCCTGATCGTGCCGGGTGACGATGGTCAGGTCGATCTGCATCAATTACTCATCGAACTGGCCAACCGTGGCACCAACGAAGTGCTGGTCGAGGCCGGCCCACGCTTGGCCGGCGCCTTTGCTCAGCTCGGTCTGGTCGACGAATTCGTGATCTTCATCGCCGGCAAGTTTCTCGGTTCCACGGCGCGTCCATTGCTGGACTGGCCGCTGGCCCATATGAAGGATGCGCCGGAGCTGAAAATCACTGAAATTCGTGCGGTCGGCGATGACTGGCGAGTCACTGCCATCCCTGTCCGTTCGGCGAGCGTATAATTCCCGGCCATCGCGTTAGCGCTGGCCCAGTTCTCAAGGAGAACCCCATGTTTACCGGCATCATCGAATCCATCGGCAGTATCCGCGCATTGACCCCAAAGGGCGGTGATGTGCGGGTCCACGTCGCCACCGGCAAGCTCGACCTGAGCGACGTCAAACTCGGCGACAGCATCGCGGTCAACGGCGTCTGCCTCACCGCTGTTGAGCTGCCGGGCGACGGCTTTGCCGCCGACGTCAGCCGTGAAACCCTCGACTGCACCGCCATGAACGACCTGAAAAGCGGCAGCCCGGTCAATCTGGAAAAAGCCCTGACCCCGACCACCCGTCTCGGCGGGCACCTGGTCAGCGGCCACGTCGACGGTGTCGGCGAAATCGTCTCGCGCAGCGACAATGCCCGCGCCGTGGAATTTCGCATTCGCGCGCCGAAGGAACTGGCCAAGTACATCGCCCATAAAGGCTCGATCACCGTCGACGGCACCAGCCTGACCGTGAACGAAGTCGATGGCGCCGAATTCATGCTGACGATCATTCCGCACACCCTGAGCGAAACCATCATGGCGTCCTACAAGCCAGGTCGCCGGGTGAATCTGGAAGTCGATTTGCTGGCGCGTTATCTGGAGCGTCTCCTGCTCGGTGACAAGGCGGCAGAGCCGAGCGCTGGCGGCATTACTGAAAGCTTTCTGGCCGCCAATGGCTATCTCAAATCCTGACTGAAGGGGGTGCCTTGTGGCGCTCAATAGCATCGAAGAACTGGTTGAAGACATCCGCCAAGGCAAGATGGTCATCCTCATGGATGACGAAGACCGCGAGAACGAAGGCGACCTGATCATGGCCGCCGAATGCTGCCAGGCCGAGCACATCAACTTCATGGCCAAGCACGCCCGTGGCCTGATCTGCATGCCGATGAGCCGCGAGCGCTGCGAACTGTTGAAGCTGCCGCTGATGGCGCCGCGCAACGGTTCCGGCTTCGGCACCAAGTTCACCGTCTCGATCGAAGCGGCCGAAGGCGTAACAACCGGTATCTCCGCCGCCGACCGTGCGCGCACTGTGCAAGCGGCTGCCGCCAAAGACGCCAAGGCTGAAGACATCGTCAGCCCGGGCCACATCTTTCCGTTGATGGCTCAGGCCGGCGGCACCCTCGCTCGCGCCGGTCACACCGAAGCCGCTTGCGACCTCGCGCGCATGGCCGGTTTCGAGCCGAGCGGGGTGATCTGCGAAGTGATGAACGACGACGGCACCATGTCCCGTCGCGCTGAGCTGGAAGCGTTCGCCGCTGAGCACAACATCAAGATCGGCACCATTGCCGACCTGATTCACTACCGGATGATCCACGAACGTACCGTTCAGCGGATTGCCGAGCAGCCGCTGGACAGCGAACTGGGCCAATTCAACCTGGTGACCTATCGTGATTCCGTGGAAGGCGACGTGCACATGGCGCTGACCCTGGGCACTGTTTGCGCCGAAGAGCCAACGCTGGTTCGCGTGCACAATATGGATCCGCTGCGTGACTTGCTGATGGTCAAACAACCCGGCCGCTGGAGCCTGCGCGCCGCCATGGCGGCAGTTGCCGAGGCGGGCAGCGGTGTGGTGCTGTTGCTCGGTCACCCGCTCGATGGCGACGTGTTGCTGGCGCACATCCGTGAAACCGGTGATCAGGCCGCGCCGAAAAAACCGACGACTTACAGCATCGTCGGTGCCGGTTCGCAGATCCTGCGTGACCTCGGTGTACGCAAAATGCGCTTGATGTCTGCACCAATGAAATTTAATGCGATATCCGGTTTCGATCTGGAAGTTGTAGAATACGTGCCCTCCGAATAATGACCGGTTGTTTCCGGACCCGAATTCGCGGCAAATAAATCACAGAGGGACGCGTAGCAGACGCGTCCCGGCTCTTTAAGAGAACTGACGAATGACCCTGAAGACCATCGAAGGTACCTTCATCGCCCCTAAAGGCCGCTACGCTTTGGTAGTGGGCCGCTTCAACAGCTTCGTGGTTGAAAGCCTGGTCAGCGGTGCAGTTGATGCCCTGGTTCGCCACGGCGTGAGCGAAAGCGACATCACCATCATCCGCGCACCTGGCGCCTTCGAAATCCCGCTGGTTGCGCAGAAAGTCGCCCAGAAAGGCGAGTTCGCTGCAATCATTGCACTGGGCGCGGTCATTCGTGGCGGTACTCCGCACTTCGAATACGTGGCAGGCGAGTGCACCAAGGGCCTGGCCCAGGTCTCCATGGAGTTCGGCGTGCCGGTCGCTTTCGGCGTCCTGACCGTTGATTCCATCGAGCAAGCCATCGAACGTTCCGGCACCAAGGCCGGTAACAAAGGTGCCGAAGCTGCCCTGTCCGCACTGGAAATGGTCAGCCTGCTGGCACAGTTGGAGGCCAAGTGATTAGCGACGAAAGCGATCGTTTCAACCCGCGCGAACCGCGTCCAACTGACGCCGGCAAGCCTTCGAAAAGTGAAAAGCGCCGCGCTGCCCGTCAGTTGGCGACGCAAGCGTTGTACCAGCGCCACATGGCCAGTACTTCGCTGAACGAAATCGAAGCGCAGTTCCGCGTCGATAACGATTTCACCTTCGCCGATGCCAGCTACTTCCACGACATCCTGCACGGTGTTCCGGCCAGTCTGACCGAGATCGACACTGCGTTGGCGCCGTGCCTGGACCTGACCATCGAAGAGCTGGACCCGGTTGAACTGTGCGTACTGCGCCTGTCGACCTGGGAACTGCTCAAACGTGTCGACGTGCCGTACCGCGTTGTGATCAACGAAGGGATCGAACTGGCGAAAGTCTACGGTTCCACCGACGGTCACAAGTTCGTCAACGGCGTGCTCGACAAGCTGGCCCCGCGCCTGCGTGAAGCTGAAGTGAAGGCGTTCAAGCGCTAAATCGCGCTTGAAACCTCAATGGGCGAATTCGAGCTGATCCGCAATTTCTTCGCCGCCGCGCCCTGTGCGCAGGGCGGCGAAGGCGTTGCTCTGGGGATCGGCGACGATTGCGCCTTGCTTGCTGTTCCCCCCGGGGAACAGTTGGCGATCTCTACCGATACGCTGGTGGCCGGTGTGCATTTCGCCGACCCCTGCGATCCGTTTCTGCTCGGTCAGCGCTCGCTGGCCGTCGCGGTCAGCGATCTGGCCGCCATGGGCGCCACGCCCGTTGCCTTTACCCTTGCCCTGACTGTACCGACGGTGACTGCCGATTGGCTGCAAGCCTATGCCCACGGTTTGAACCGTATGGCGCAGAGTTGCGGCGTCGCGCTGGTCGGCGGCGATACCACGCGCGGGCCGTTGAGTTTGACGGTGACTGTGTTTGGTCGAGTGCCGGCGGGTCAGGCGCTGACCCGCAGCGGTGCGCAACCGGGCGATTTGCTCTGTGTCGGCGGTGAGCTGGGCAATGCCGCCGGCGCTCTGCCGCTGGTGTTGCGTCAGCGTGACGCCGAACCTCATATCGCCCAACCGCTGCTCGATCATTACTGGTCGCCACAACCGCAACTCGCCCTCGGCCAGGCCCTGCGTGGCAAAGCCACGTCGGCGCTGGACATCTCCGACGGCCTGCTCGCCGACTGTGGCCACATCGCACTGGCATCGAAGGTGCGACTTGAGATTGAACGCGAGCGCGTACCGCTGTCGGATGCTTTAGTGGCGTTTCTCGGTCAGCGTGGCGCCGAGCGTGCAGCGCTGAGCGGTGGCGATGATTACGTGCTGGCGTTCACCCTGCCGTCCGTCGAGTTGCCGGTGCTGCTGGCCAATGGCTGGCCGATTCACGTGATCGGTCGTGTTTCAGAAGGTCAGGGCGTGGTCCTGCTGGACCGCGAAGGGCACGACATCACCCCGCAAATCCGCGGTTATCAACATTTTCAGGAGACACCGTGACAGATCACCCGAAACAGGTTCCGGCCGAATTCGTTCCGCCGTCGGTCTGGCGCAATCCCTGGCATTTCCTCGCGTTCGGTTTTGGTTCCGGCACCCTGCCGAAAGCCCCGGGCACGTGGGGTTCGTTAGTTGCGCTACCCTTTATTCCGTTGTGGCAGATGCTGCCCGACTGGGGGTACTGGCTGATGCTCGGGATCACCATGCTGTTCGGCTTCTGGCTGTGCGGCAAGGTCGCCGACGATCTACGGGTACACGACCACGAAGGCATCGTCTGGGACGAAATGGTCGGGATGTGGATCACCCTGTGGCTGGTACCGGAAGGCTGGTACTGGTTGCTCGCGGGTTTTCTGGTGTTCCGCTTCTTCGACATTCTCAAGCCATGGCCGATTCGCTGGATCGACCGGCATGTGCATGGCGGCGTCGGGATCATGCTCGATGACGTGCTGGCCGGTGTGTTTGCCTGGCTGGCGATGCAGGGTCTGGTGTGGGTTTTCGCCTGATTCCAAGGGATATCGGGGTCAAGTGAGGGGACGAGGGATGGCTCGACGCTGGTTGGCGTTAGTGGTTTTGGCTTTGCTGAGTACCGTGGCCGGTGCGCAGGAAGTTGCGCCGACGCCGGCGGTCATCCATCTGGCCAGCGAAGACTGGGAAGACTACACCGCCGCCGATGGCCATGGCCTCGGTTGGGACGTGTTGCGCAAAGTGTTCGAACCGGCCGGGGTCAAGCTGGATATCCGCAGCGTGCCTTACACCCGTTCGGTCGGGCTGGTGCAGTTGAAGGAGGTTGACGCGCTGGTTGGCTCCTACCGCGACGAAGCCGATCAGGTGCTGTATCCGCACTGGAATTTCGATTCCGACCATATTTATGCGCTGGGTCTGGCAAGCAATCCGGTGCCGACCCTGGCGACGCTGGGCAAATATCGTCTGGCCTGGGTGCGCGGTTATCGTTACGAAAACTACCTGCCGAATATCAAGCGTTACAACCCGATCCAACGGCGTACCGGTATTTTGTCGATGCTCAAGCAGGGGCGGGCGGATTACTACATCGATGCGCTGACCGAGATTGAAGCGGTGGTGAAAACCGCAGCCGATCCAGCGCAGTATCGGCATTCACACTTGGCCGAGCTGCCGCTGTTTCTCGGCTTTGCCGACACTCCACAGGCGCGAGCGCTGATGGCGCTGTATGACCAGCGTATGGAGCAACTGATGAAGAGCGGCGAGTTGAAGCCAATCTTCGAGAAGTGGAAGCAGCCCTATCCCTTCACTACGGGCGCGACGAATCCCCTGTAGGAGCTGCGGCACGCTGCGATCTTTTGATCTTGATTCAAAAACCAGATCAAAAGATCGCAGCCTCGTTTCACTCGACAGCTCCTACAGGGATCCATGTCGACCGGGTTGTTATCAAACTTTTTGATCGTTATGCCCGATAATTCAGCCTAAGCGTGTGCAGGAACCTGCTGTTACAATGCCGGCCTGCGAATTTTCAGACTCTTTAGATCAGGAGCACACCGGTGCCTGTCGTCTTTGTCGCCGCTTCCAAGCTGCCAACACCTTTTGCGCAATTCACCATGCACGGTTTTCTCGATGAAGCCACCGGCCGCGAGCACGTCGTACTGAGCCTGGGTGAAATTGCCGACGGTGCCCCGGTACTCGGCCGGTTGCACTCCGAATGCCTGACGGGCGATGCCTTGTTCAGCCAGCGCTGCGACTGCGGTTCGCAACTGGAAGGCGCGCTTAAAGCCATCGCCCGCGAAGGCCGAGGCGTGCTGCTGTACCTGCGTCAGGAAGGTCGCGGTATTGGTCTGCTGAACAAGATCCGTGCTTACGAACTGCAGGACGGCGGCGCCGACACCGTTGAAGCCAACGAGCGTCTGGGCTTTGCTGCTGACCAGCGCGACTACGCCATGTGCCTGCCGATGCTGGAGCACCTGGGCGTGAAATCCCTGCGCCTGATGACCAACAACCCGCGCAAGGTCAAAGCCTTGACCGACATGGGCATTACCGTTGCCGAGCGCGTGCCGCTGCACACCGGCCACAACCCGCACAACAAACTCTACCTGGCAACCAAGGCCAGCAAGCTCGACCACATGATGGGCAATGAGCATCAGGGCGAGGTTGATCGCGCGTGACTCGCGGTCAGGTGCGGCGCCGATTGTCGGTCGATTGGTGGAAATATCTCGCGCTGGCGCTGGTGCCGTTGTTCGTGCTCAACGCGCTGTTTGGTCAGGGCGAAGGGATTCTGCCAGTACTGGCGATGCCGTTTTTCATTGCCGGCGTCGCGTCGATGTTTGTCAGTCTGAAGTTTTTCGGGCGCTATAAACATGCGCTGATCGCCACGCAAAAAGCCCTCGATACCCCGGATGAACCGGCCGCGTGGATTGCCCTCGCAACCCGTCGTCGTGCGGCTTTTCTCGCGGCAGCCTTGCCGGCGTGGATCGGCGCACTGGCAGTGTTCGTCGGTCTTGAAGCCGTTCCGTTGATGCTGCTGGCGTTGTCCACGGCGGTACTGTTTTATCTCTACCGTATCCCGCGTCAACTCGGCTGATGCGCCGTCTGTGGCTGGCGGTTCTGCTGCTGGCCGTCTCGACTCCGGTGCTGGCGAGCCTGCGGGTGGTCAGCCTCGCGCCGTCTCTTTCTGAAATCGTCGTTGAACTGGATTCGGCTGATCTGTTGGTCGGTGTGCTCGATGCCGGTGAGCGGCCGGCTGAAATTGCCAGCGTCCCCTCTGTCGGCCGCTATGGCCAACTCGACATGGAACAGCTACTGAGCCTCAAGCCTGATTTGTTGTTGCTGTGGCCCGGCAGCGTCGGCCCGGCGCAGCGTGATCAGTTGAAGCGTCTGGGCATCCCGACCTTCGTCGCCGAACCGCATTCCTTCGAGCAGCTCACTACCCAGATTGAAGCCATTGCTGCGCAGTTGGGACGACCTGAACGTGGGGTGAAACGGGCGGCGGCGTTGCGTAAACAACTCGCAGAACTGCGCCAGCGCTATCGCCGGGACGTGCCGTTGCGGGTGTTTTATCAGGTCTGGGACAAGCCGCTGTACACCGTCGGTGGCGGGCAAGTCATCAGCGATGCGCTGGAAGTGTGCGGGGCGCGGAATGTGTTCAGTGATCTGGCCTTACCTGCGCCACAAGTCAGCATCGAAGCGGTATTGCAGAGAGATCCGGAAGTGATTCTGACGAGTGATCAGGCGCAGTTGAATGCGTGGAAAACCTGGCCACAGGTGGCGGCGGTGAAGCGAGGTAATCTGTTGCTGATCACCGACAAAGGCCTTGAACGCCCAAGCGGCCAAATGATCAGCGCTACCGCCAAACTCTGCCAATTGATCGCGCCTGACAGGTAACCCTGTAGGAGCTGCCGAAGGCTGCGATCTTTTGATTTTGCTGTTTGACTGAGTCGGAATCGCCGAAGATCAAGATCAAAAGATCGCAGCCTTCGGCAGCTCCTACAGTGGATTTCAGTGGATTTCGGGAGTCCAGGTCACCCCAAACATCCACACCCGACCTTCCTCGCGATAACCATACTGCCTGCCGTCATAGCTGTAATTCGCCCGGCTGTAGCCCTTGTCGAAAACGTTATCGATTTTCAGATCCAGCTTGATCTCGCGGTTCAACGCCCAACTGCTGCGCAAGCCGAACAGCGCATAACCACCCAGCGCCTGCGTATTGTCCTTGTCGTCATAACTGCTGCTGACCGCCTGCCAACTGGCACCGAGGCTGACTTGATCAAACTGGCGATCCAGATCCCAACTCAACGTCCGCCGTGCGCGACGCGCCAAAGTGTGCCCGCTATCACGATCACGCGGATCGATGATCGAAACGCCGAGGTTGCTCTGCCAACCGAACAGTTCCTGCTTCAGCGCTGCTTCAAAGCCGTTGATTCGCGCCGAAGCGACGTTCTCCGGGCGTGAATTGCTGCCGAAGATGATCGCGTCTTCCAGGTCGGTACGGTAAATCGACGCTTCCAGGCGACTGCTGTCGGTCAACTGACTGCGCCATTGCAGCTCGTAGCTTTTCGAGGTTTCCGGTTTCAGATCCGGGTTGCTGAAGTCCGGGTAGTACAGGTCGTTGAAGGTCGGCGCGCGGAAACCTTCGCTGTAACTCAACAGCAAGTCGTTGTCCGGATTCAGCGGCAGAGTGAACGTGCCGCTCCAGGTGTTCTGGCTGCCGAATTGCTGGTTGTCGTCGTGGCGCAAGCCCAGTTCGGTGGAGAAGCTGTCGGCCTGATAACGGTGCTGGATGAATGCTGCGCGGTTCCAGCGGCTGTCCTCGTCAAACGCGGTGCTGCTGTTGACCCGGTCTTCGTACCAGTCGCCGCCGAGGATCAGGCTGTTGCGCGCGTCCAGTGTCAGGTCGTTCTGCCAATTCACCGAATCGCGGTACGTGTTGAACACCGTGCGTTCGTCGCTGAGCTTGTCGAGGGTCTTTTCGCGGTTTTCGGTGTGGCCGAACTCGACGCGGGTTTTCCAGATCTCGTTGACCCGCGCATCGATGTAACTGCTGACGCTGCTGACGTTGAAATCGCTGTAGGGCTGCTGCTGGTAGGACTGATCCGTCGCGAAGTCGTATCTACCGAACGGGTTGTCAAACTCGCCCTTGCCACGGTTATCCAGCAGATTGGCGCCGATTTCGATGTCATCGGTCAGCGCATGGCTGAGGCTCAGGCTGACGGATTTGTTGCGATAGGCATCGTGATCGCCATCGCTCGGGTACGACTCATGAGTACGGTCAATCCCCGCGGTTTCATCCAGACTGGCGCCGAGGTTGAAGCGGGTTTTCTCATCGCCACCGGACAAGCCGAGGCTGCGTTCCCAAGTCTGGTTGCTGCCGAAACCGACGTGCATCCGTGGCTGCAAGCCTTGCTCAGTGCCGCGTCGAGTGAAAATCTGAATCACCCCGCCAATCGCATCGCTGCCGTAAATCACCGAACGCGAACCGCGCAGCACTTCCACCCGTTCGATCTGCTCTATGTTCAGGTGCTGCAGGTTGCTGTCACCAGAGGTCGAACTGCCGATACGCTGGCCATCGACCAGCACCAGACTCTGCGCCGACTGCGTGCCGCGAATGTAGATTCCCGGCAGACTGCCGCGCCCGCCGGCCTGCGCCACTTGCACGCCCGGCACGCGACGCAGCAAGTCCGGCACGTCGCTCGGTTGCAGGCGGTCGATGTCTTCGCGGGTGAACACCGTGTTGGCGGCGCTGCTGTCGTTGCGGGCTTCGACCTGACGGTTGGCTGAGATCAGCATGTCCGGCAGTTTCAGTGCCTGGTTACGCTCGAAGCTGTCGGCGAGGGCGTTGGCGGTTGGCAGCAGAAAGAAGGGCAGGGCGAGGCGCGAGAGTTTCATGGACGTTCCACTGGTGTTTCAGGTGTACTCAAATCAAATGTGGGAGCGAGCCTGCTCGCGAATGCGGTGTATCAGTCAGCCCTGATTTGACTGACAGTCCGCATTCGCGAGCAGGCTCGCTCCCACAAGAGTATTGCGTTTACTTGTCGAGTAAGGCCAGACGCTGACGAATCGACGCTTCGATCCCGGCCTCATCCAGCCCGCACTCGGCCAGCATTTGCGCAGGCTTGGCGTGCTCAACGTAGATATCCGGCAAGCCCAGATGCAGCATCGACTTGAGAATGTTCTCGCGCGCGAGGAACTCGCTGACCGCGCCACCAGCGCCGCCCATGATCGCGTTCTCTTCGATGGTCACCAGCAATTCGTGGCTGTCGGCAGTCTCGCGCACCAGCTCTTCGTCGAGCGGTTTGACGAAACGCATGTCGACCACGGTGGCATCCAGCTTCTCGGCAACTTTCAGCGCTTCGGTTAGTTGCACACCAAATACCAGCAGGGCGACTTTGCTGCCCTGGCGACGGACGATGCCCTTGCCGATTTCGATCGGCTCGAGGTCTTTCTCAATGGTCGCATTCGGACCGCTGCCGCGCGGATAACGCACTGCCGCCGGGCCGTTGTACAGGTGGCCGGTAGTGAGCATCTTGCGCAGTTCGTTTTCATCGCTCGGGGTCATGATGACCATGCCCGGGATGCAGCGCAGGTACGACAGATCGAAGCTGCCAGCGTGGGTCGGGCCGTCTTCGCCGACTAAACCTGCACGGTCGATGGCGAACAGCACATCGAGATTTTGCACCGCCACGTCATGCACCAGTTGGTCATAACCGCGCTGCAAGAATGTCGAGTAGATCGCCACGACCGGTTTCGCGCCTTCGCAGGCCATGCCGGCCGCAAACGTCACCGCATGTTGCTCGGCAATCGCCACGTCGAAATAGCGCAGCGGGAAGCGTTCGCTGAACGCCACCAGGTCCGAGCCTTCCTTCATCGCCGGGGTAATCCCGACCAGACGTGGATCAGCCGCCGCCATGTCGCACAGCCACTCGCCGAACACCGCCGAGTATTTCGGCCCGCTGGCCTGCTTTGGCGCGGCGGCCGGAGCGTCCAGCGGTTCGAGTTTGGTGATGGCGTGGTAACCGATGGGGTCGACTTCCGCCGGGGCGAAGCCTTTGCCTTTCTTGGTGACGATGTGCAGGAACTGCGGGCCTTTCAGATCACGCATGTTACGTAGCGTGGCGATCAGCGTTGGCAAGTCGTGGCCGTCGATCGGGCCGATGTAGTTCCAGCCCAGCTCTTCGAACAGCGTGCCGGGAACCAGCATGCCTTTGGCGTATTCTTCGGTGCGACGAGCGATTTCCCAGGCGCCGGGCAGGCGCGACAGGACTTTCTTGCTGCCCTCTCGCATGCTTGCGTAGGTGCGGCTGGAAAGGATTTTCGCCAGATAATTCGACAGACCGCCGACGTTGCGCGAGATCGACATGTCGTTGTCGTTGAGGATCACCAGCATGTTGGCGTTGACTTCCGGCGCATGGTTCAGCGCCTCGAAAGCCATGCCGGCGGTCAACGCACCGTCGCCGATCACTGCGATTGCCTTGCGGTCGCTGTTCTGCAGGCGGGCGGCAATGGCCATGCCCAGCGCAGCGCTGATCGAGGTGCTGGAGTGGCCGACGCCAAAGGTGTCGTACTCGCTCTCGGCGCGACGCGGGAAGGCAGCAATGCCGTCCTTCTGGCGTAGCGATTCCATGCGCTCACGGCGACCGGTAAGGATCTTGTGCGGATACGCCTGATGACCCACGTCCCACACCAACCGGTCATCCGGCGTGTCGAAGACGTAATGCAACGCGATGGTCAGCTCGATCACGCCCAGGCCGGCACCGAAATGCCCACCGGTCTGACCGACCGTGTAGAGCAATTCCAGGCGCAACTCATCGGCCAGGGTTTCCAGCTCGGCTTCGCCTAACCGGCGCAGGCCGTCCGGCGTGTTCGCGCGGTCGAGCAGGGGCGTGGTCGGGCGCTTGCGGGGAATCTCATGAAACGTCGTGGGCATCAGGCGAATCGTTATAGGTATAGAAGATGCGGCAGTTTACCTGATGCATCGCCCCCTGCCCACGCGTTGGTCTTTTTTGGCGGATACGCCGTCAGTTGCGCCGCTCGACGATATACCGGGCCAGTTCGCGCAATGGCTCGGCGGCCGCGTCAAACGGTCGCAGGGCGTGCAGGGCCTGATCGCGCAGTTCCAGGGCGTAGGCCTTGGCGGCGTCGAGACCGAGCAGCGCCGGGTAGGTCGGCTTGTCCCGAGCGATATCGGCGCCCTGGCGTTTGCCGAGGGTTTCGGTATCGCTTTCGACGTCGAGGATGTCGTCCTGCACCTGAAAGGCCAGGCCGATGGCCTGTGCATAAGTCTGCAGGGCTTTGAGTTCATCCGGCTCGGCACGACCACTGGCCAGGGCGCCGAGTTTGACGCTGACTTCGATCAGCGCGCCGGTCTTGTGCCGATGCATCTGTTCGAGGGCTTTCTGATCGAGTTTGAGGCCGACCGAACCGAGGTCGATGGCTTGACCGCCGACCATGCCTGCCGGACCAGCGGCGTTAGCCAGCGCGGTGACCATTTGCAGGCGGATGTCACTGCTGCAATCGCTCAGACGCGGGTCGAGCAGGGCGCTGAACGCCAGACTCTGCAAACCGTCGCCGGCCAGAATCGCGCAGGCTTCATCGAATTTCTTGTGGGTGGTCGGCTGGCCGCGACGCAGATCGTCGTCGTCCATCGCCGGCAAATCGTCGTGCACCAGCGAATAAGCGTGGATCAGCTCAACCGCGCAGGCTGCGCCGTTGGCCTGTTCAGCCCTGCCACCGAGCGCTTCGCACGCGGCGTAGGCCAGCAGCGGGCGCACGCGTTTGCCGCCGTTCATCACGCTGTAGCGCATGGCTTCGTAAAGCCGCGCCAACTCTGGCAGCGGCGCATTGAAAAGGGTTTCCAGCGCTGCGTTGACCCGGGTCTGGCTGGTCGCCGTATACGCCGCAATCATTCTGGCTGTTCCGCGTCGAAGGGTTCCTCGGCGAGTTCGCCATCGCGCTCCAGCAGCACTTGCACCTTCTGCTCGGCCTGCGCCAGCGCTGCCTGGCAATCGCGGGTCAGACCGATGCCCTGCTCGAAAGCGGTCAGCGAGTCTTCCAGCGACAATTCACCGTTCTCCAGACGCTCGACCAATGTTTGCAGGTCGGCGAGGGACTGTTCGAAATCCAGTGCAGCTTTTTTGCGGGCCATGGCGGCGATTTCCGGTTGACGTTAAACCGGCGCGACACTAGCAGATAGGGGGGGTATGGGCAAATGAGCGGGGTGCGACCGGCCCTTTTTCCTGAGGCGATTCTGGAAAGCTGAAACCTATTCGGCTCATTTTGTGAGCCGAATAATCTCTCTATTCGGCTCACGCCCCTTAAAAAGCAGGTTTCCTACAGCAACAGCACATGTATCTGATTGTTAAAAAACCGCCGAATCGCTAATCTTCGCGCCTTCTACGACCCCATAGTCACGGGTCTTTCAGACGAAACGCAGTTTCACCGCTGTGAAGTACCGAGGATCGGGTGCAAGGTTTCGTTCAGGCATGGCAGGAGGCATCACATGCGTTCATTTCTTTGGCTGCTGATCGGCCTGGCCTGCGCGCCCGCGCTGCTGGCCGCGCCGACGGCCGAGCTGTCGGAGCCGGTCGGCGGCTGGCGCTATCAGGGCTTGCTCGACCGCACGGAAAACCCGCAAGTCGCCTACCCGACGCCGCCGATCGATCGCGGCATCCAGCGCAATCGCACGATGATCCAGGGCCAGCTCAAGGCCATCGGCCATATGCGCCCGCCGCACAGTCTCGCCGTAAATGGCAATCCACTGAATCTGTACACCGACGACCAGGGCCGTTTCGCCCGGCCGTACGCGTTCGGCGCCGGCTCCAACAGTGTCGAGGTGATCAGCGCCGAGGGCCAGTCGCTCAAGCGCGTGCAATTTTATGAAGCAAACAATTTGCGCACGCCGGCGCGGATTCGTCTTGTCTTGGGCTGGGACGATCCGAAAGCCGAGCTCGATCTGCACATTGTCACGCCGGATGGTCAGCATGCGTTCTGGGCGCAGCCGGCGTTGAGCAATGGCGGTGGTCTGGACCCGGATGGCGTCGATGGCCCCGGTCCGGAAATGTTCACCATGACCGCGCCGCTGCATGGCACTTATCTGGTTTACGTCAACTATTGGGGCAACTTCGGCAACGGCGGCTATAACTTCGAGGAGACCAGCAACCAGAACGAGGTGATCACCTCGCAAATCACGCTGGTGCTCAACGAAAACACCGTCGACGAAAAACGCGAAACGTTCATCGTGCCCCTGCGGGCGATCGGTGATCTGCTGCTGGTCAAGACTTTCAACTATTAAGCATTCCGCCACGGATGAAATCCTGAGCTTTGGGAAATGAGCGAGAAGATGAGCGATAACACTGTTACTCCGGCTGCCGACACGCCAGCGGCCAAACCTTCGCGGCGCTGGCCTTTGCTCCTGGCCGGGTTATGCCTGGTGGCCGGCGTGGCGGGTGGTTTTGGCTGGCTGCTGCTCAAGCCCAAGGCACCGCCGGCGGAATTGGCCAGTGACAAGCTTGGCCTGAGCCGTCCGGACGCGTTGCTGGAGACCCGCTCGCTGAGTCAGTTGCCCAAGGACCTGCTGACGGTGCCGTTCCTCAAGGCCACGCTCACCGAGGATTTCGTCTTCTATTACGAGACCCATGCTGATCGCCTCGGCTTGATCGGCAGTCTGCGCCGGATCATCTACGAGCATGACCTGAAACTGCAGGACAGCCTGATCGAGCAACTTTTCGATCAGCCAGCCGACGTTGCGCTGTGGCGTGGCGCGGATGGGCGCTTGAAAGATTTCCTGCTGGTGATGGACCGTGGTGGGCTGGCGAAACTGCTCGAGCCGCTGGCGAAAGTAGCGCTGGATGACACGCAGCTCAGTCAGATGGGCGAACTCAAAGTCGGCGGCGATAGCGTGCCGCTGTATCAGTTGACCTATAACGCCAGCAAAGCCCTGTTGTTCGCCTCTCACGGCGACAAACTGGTGGTGCTGTCAAATCCGGCCAAGTATTACGACCCCGAAAGCGGCGTCTCCGAAGAATCGGGCCATGTCTCGCCACAAGCGCTGGCGGCGCTGCTCAATGGCGAAAAACTGTTCCCCGAAGCGTTCGGTCTGCCAGCGAAAGCCCCGGAAACCAAGCAACGCCTGTCGGTCAACTCCAGCGTTCTGGCCATGGGTTATCAACGTTTCATCCCGAACTTCGCCGGGCTGCGCTTCGACATGGACGACAAGGGCTGGCACAGCTACCTCGCCATGGACGAGCTGGACAATCAGCCCGACTTCGATTTCAAACCGGTCTGGCAAGCAATGCCGCTGGGCGCCAGTGCCTGCGTAACCTTGCCGGTCGCGGCCGAACCGCAAAAACCATTGCTGGTAAAACTCGGCGCCGAAGAAGCGGTAGCGCAGACCCTCACCGAACATGTGGCCGGCGCGGCAGGCCTGTGCTGGTACGCCGATTCGCGTTTGTACACGCCATTGTTGGTGGCCAGTCTGAAAGACGAGGACAGCAGCAAACTCGATGGCGACCTCGGCAAACTGTTTGGCTCGATGGTCGGCGCGTTCGAGGCCAACGTCGACGAAAACGTGTTCCCGGTGGTCGAGAAGCAGGAAGGCCAGAGCCACGTCTGGCAGCGTCAGGTCAGTTCCAACTTCGGCCCTTATGCGGCGAAGACTGCCGAGAACCCGGACGCAATCAGCGGCAAGGCGTTCATGAAAGTCAGCCTCGCCCGTCACGGCTCGACACTGCTGTTTTCCCTCGACGACAAACTGGTCGACAAGGCCCTCGGCACCCTCGATAAGCGCTTCCCGCCAATGGCCGACGTGCTGCCCAAAGATGTGCTGATGCCGATCTACTTCGGCCCGGATTCGATGGCGCAACTGATGCAACAGGAAACCCTCGATAGCCTGCCACAGGACATGGAGCCGGTGTTCTACAACGCCGCGCAAACCTACCTGATTCCGAAACTGCGTACCCTCGGCGGCTACGGCAAATATGCCCTGACTTTGCCTGAAGGCAGCGAGCCTGACGGCCACTGGCAGTGGCTGCCGCTGGAGTGGAAAGCGCTGTGACGACACTGATCCGCAGCCTCGGCCTGCTCGCGCTGTTACTCAGCGCGGGCGCCCGCGCCGTTGAAACGCCGGCACTGGATCCGGCGCAATCCCAGGTGTTTCGCGCCTGGTTCGTGCGTATTGCCCAAGAGCAACTGAGCCAAGGCCCGAGCCCGCGCTGGTATCAGCAAGACTGTGCCGGGCTGGTGCGTTTTGCCGCCAACGAAGCGCTGAAAGTCCACGACGACAAATGGCTGCGTAGCAATGGCCTGTCCAATCGTTATCTGCCGCCGGAGCTTTCGCTCAGTGATGAGCAACGCAAGCTCGCCCAGCAATGGCAGCAGGGCGGTGGCAAGGTCGGGCCGTACGTCAACGCGATCAAATTGATTCAGTTCAACAGCCACCTGGTCAGCCGCGATGTGTCGCAAGCACGGCCCGGTGATCTGATGTTTTTCGATCAGGGCGACGACCAGCACCTGATGATCTGGATGGGCCGCTACATCGCCTATCACACCGGCACCACTACTCCCACAGACAACGGCATGCGTTCGGCAAGCCTGCAGCAACTCATGACATGGAAGGACACCCGATGGATACCCGACGCAGCCAACCCCAACTTCATCGGCGTCTATCGACTGAACTTTCTCTCCCAATGACCGGTGCCCGCATGTTGCGTATCTGCTCGCGAATTCCTTTGCTGCTGGCGCTGTTGCTGCCATTGGCGACCGTTAACGCCGAAGATTCGGTTGAGCCGAGCGGCTATACGCCGGTGTCCGGTGAGAGCTTTTTCCTCCTCGCCGACAGTAGTTTCGCGGCGGACGAGCAGGCGATGGTGCGCCTCGAAGCGCCGGGCCGTGACTACCGTCGTTTTCGCATGGAACCGTACGGCGGCGCCGACATTCGCGTGTATCGCATCGACAAACCGCTGGATTTCCTCAAGCGCCAGAAGAACCTGCACCGCGTGGTCAGCGACGGCCAATTCAAGGGTGAAGGCCTGTCCAACACCCTCGCTTACTTGTGGGACAACTGGTACCGCAAATCCCGTCGGGTGATGCAGCGTGCTTTCTCCTATGAGTCGCGCAAACAGGTCACCGAAGAAGTGCCGGAACTGAAGATGGGCAATGCCATCGCCGCACCGACGCCGTACGACGCGCAACCGCAATTTGCGCTGATTCCGGGTCTACCGGTGGTCAGCCAGTTCCGTTATCCGTTGTGGCAGGCCAAGCCGATTCAGCCGCCGGCCGGGGTCAATCTGGCCGGCTCCTCCAGCGATGTCGTCAGTGTTGCGCCGGGCAACGTTTACATCCCGTTGGGCAATCTGAAGCCGGGTCTGTATCTGGTCGAAGCATTGATCGGCAAGTACCGCGCGACCACCATGGTTTTCGTTTCCAACACCGTCGCAGTGAGCAAGATTGCCGGCGACGAATTGCTGGTCTGGGCCGCGCGCAAACACGAAGGCAATTCGGTACCGAAGGTCAATGTGCTGTGGACTGACGGCCTCGGCGTGATGAGCAGTGGCGCGACTGATGCCGATGGCTTGCTACGCCTGAAACACGTCAGCCCGGAGCGTTCGTTCGTCATCGGCGAGGATGAAGAGGGCGGCGTCTTTGTTTCTGAAAACTTCTATTACGACAGCGAAATCTACGACACCAAACTGTATGCCTTCACCGATCGGCCGCTGTATCGCCCGGGTGATTGGGTGTCGCTGAAAATCGTCGGTCGTGAGTTCAAGAACGCGCGGGATTCGGTGTTGCCGGGCGCGGCGGATGTCACGGTCAGCGTGCTCGACGCCACCGGCACCGAGCTGCAACATCTTGACCTGAAACTCGATTCGAAGGCCGGTACTCAGGGCCGTTTCCAGTTGCCGGACAACGCGGTGGCGGGCGGTTACGAGATTCGGTTCAACTATAAGGATCAGGCCTACAGCAGCGCCTTCCGTGTGGCCGAATACATCAAACCGCATTTTGAAATTTCGCTGAACCTGGCCAAGCAGGATTACCGCACCGGCGAGCCGGTCAAAGGCAGTCTGGTGTTGCTCTATCCGGACGGCAAACCGGTGGCCAACGCCAAACTGACCCTGAGCCTGCGCGCTCAACAACTGTCGATGGTCGACAACGAGCTGCAATACCTCGGGCAATTCCCGGTGGAACTGACCAGCACCGAACTGACCACCGACAGCAAAGGCAACGCGACCCTCGACCTGCCGGCCGCCGACAAGCCGAGCCGCTACATGCTCACCGTGTTTGCCAGCGATGGCGCGGCGTATCGGGTCAAGACCACCAAGGAAGTCCTCATCGACCGTGGCGCCGCGAGCTTCCGCGTTAGCGCGCCGCAACGCTTCAGTGCAGTCGGCGACAAGGTTGCGTTCAGCTACGCCAACGAGGGCGGCACCGAGCAAAGCAAAGCGGTGACGCCGAGCACGTATGGCTGGGTGCGTCTGGAAGACCAGAGCACCGGTGAAGGCAAACTCGCAGCGACGGATAAAGGCTTCAGTCTCGCTTTCGAGCGTCCGGGTACTTACAACCTGACCTTGAAAGATCAACACGGTCGCGTCCTCGGCGCCACCGGTCATTCGGTCACTGGCGATGGCGTCAAAGCAGTGCCGGGCACTGTGGAAATCGTCCTCGACAAGCCTGAGTACAAGGCTGGCGATGAAGCGCTGGCGCTGATCACCTTCCCGGAAACGGTCAGCGATGCATTGCTTTCGCTGGAACGCGACAAGGTCGAAGACACCGCGCTGCTGGCCAAGGGCGGCGACTGGCTGAAACTGGAAAAACTCAGCGACACTCAATACCGCGCGCGTATCCCGGTGAAGGACAACTTTGCACCGAACCTGACCTTCTCCGTGCTCTACACCAAGGGCGGTCAGTACAGCTTTCAGAACGCCGGGATCAAAGTGGTCGCGCCGCAAATCGACGTGGCGATCAACACCGACAAAGCGGTGTATCTGCCGGGCGACACGGTCACGGTTGACCTGACCACGCAGTTCGCCGGCAAAGCCGTTCCGGCGCATCTGACCGTCAGCGTCGTTGACGAAATGGTTTATGCGCTGCAACCGGAAGTCGCGCCGACCATCGACCAGTTCTTCTATCACCCGCGCCGCAACAACGTGCGCACCAGCGCGAGTCTGTCGTTCATCAGTTACGACGTCGCGTTGCCGGGTAGCCCCGGCGCACCGGGTAAAGCCAACCGCAGCGAGCGCGGGGTGAAAGTGCTGGAGCGGCCGCGTCGTGAAGACATCGATACCGCCGCATGGCAGCCAGAGTTGTTGACCGGTGCCGACGGCAAAACCCGCTTCACTTTCAAGATGCCGGACTCGCTGACCCGCTGGCGCATCACCGCCCGCGCGATCGCCGATGACGGTCAGGTCGGACAGAGGAAGCAGTTCGTTCGCTCGGAAAAACCGCTGTATCTGAAGTGGAGCGGCCCGAGCAAATTCCGCAAAGGCGATCAGCCGCAACTCGGTGTGTTCGCGTTCAGTCAGGCCGAGAAACCGGTCAAGGCTGAACTGGTCACTCACTACGCAGGCGCTGAACAGCGTGTCCCTGTGACCCTCAACAACGGCATCAACTACCTACCGCTGCCGGCATTCGCCCTGGCTTCCGGCGAGTGGACGGCGGAGCTGGTGCAGGACGGCAAGACTGCCGACTCTCTCGCCTTGCGCCTGAGTGCGACCGGTGACGGCTGGCAAGTGACGCAGACGCAAAGCCTCGATGTCGCCAGTGGTGACACGCCGTTGAGCCTGCCGGCGGATGCCACGGATATTCGCCTGCGTCTGGATGACAGTCCGCAAGCGTTGTTCCGCTCGGCACTCGATGATCTGCTCAGCTATCCGTACGGCGGCGTCGAGCAGACGGCCAGTCGTTTGCTGCCATTGAGCATCGCTTATCCGTCGCTGGCGTCGAATCCGCAGATCCGTGATCGCTTGCGCCTGATCATGCAGAACAGCCGTCTGCGTCTGGTGCAAATGGCCGGGCCATCGGCGAGTTTCACCTGGTGGGGTTACGACGGTGAGCCGGATGCGTTCCTCACCGCTTACGCCTATTACGCCGACTGGAATGCCAGCCAAGTGTTGGAGCTGACCCTGCCGCCGGAGCACTGGCAGCGGGTGCTGGAGGTTTACGCCAAGCAGGCGCCGAACACGCCGTTGCTGCAACGGGCGCTGATTCTGTCGTTCGCCAAGCAGATGCATTTGCCGGTGAACACGTTGCTCAGCGGTTTGATGGACGATCTGGCCAAGGCCGGCGAAGGCAACGCTGAAACGCTGATGGACGATGGCGAAGACAGTCTGGTGATGAGTGATCCGGATTCGGCGCTCGGTCTGGCAGCGGCACGGGTGTTAACCGCCTCTTTGGCCACGCAGTCGAAAGTCGCCTTGCCTGACGCGTTCAATCGTCAGGTGGGCGCTGCACAACAGCGTCTGTCGGTCAGTTCGCAGCCGTTTGCCGAGGCGCTGAACCTGTCGCTGCAACCGTTCGATCAGGCGCGTGCGCAAGCGCTGTTGCAACGACTGTTGCCGCAGCAATCGACCCTCGAACGTGCGCTGGCACTGACCTGGCTGCAACGCAGTATCGCTCAGGCTTCGCCGACCATTGCCTTGACGCCGGCTGAAGGCTGGAAGAAAAACTACGGTGCAACCGGTGAGATGTACTGGACTTGGCAGGGCGCCACTCCGGTGCCGAGCGTGT
The DNA here is from genome assembly GCF_009834515.1 of Pseudomonas sp. R84. Lineage (NCBI taxonomy): Bacteria > Pseudomonadati > Pseudomonadota > Gammaproteobacteria > Pseudomonadales > Pseudomonadaceae > Pseudomonas > Pseudomonas sp. R84. Next base: position 5,808,801 of record NZ_CP019426.1, on the reverse strand, counting down.
TGACAGTGTCCGGCACGCAAGAGCGTCCATTGCGCGCGGCGCTGAGCTTCCAGACTCAGCAACCGGCAGTCGATCCAATGGCCGTGACCATCACCCGCCGCCTGTCGCGACTGGTGCCGGGCGATGAAGCGTTCACCTTCAAACTGGAGCCGGTCGGCACCAAGCCGCTGTCCAGCGACAGCCTGTATCTGGACGAAGTGATCCTCACCAGCAAAGCGCCGAAACCACTGCGCTACGGCATGCTCGAAGTGCCACTGCCACCGGGCGCTGATGTTGAGCGCACGACGTGGGGCATCAAGTTGCAGGGCAAGGACGGCAACGAACCGACTGCGCTGGAGAAGGCGCGTTTCGAACCGGGCCAGTTGGCCTACGCGGTGCCGGTCGATGCGCTGAGCGGCGAGTTGCGCCTGCGCCACTTGGTGCGCTTCTCGCAGAAGGGCCAGTTCAACTTGCCGCCGGTGCGTTTCAAGCAGGTCTACGCACCGCAGCATCAGGCCCAGGAAGCGAAAGCCGCCCTCGGTCAGGTCACGGTCAACTGACATGACCCGGCCGCTGCTGTGGCTGCTGATGTGTGTGATGCCTGCGCTGGCGACGGCGCAGGATGAGCCGTTGCGCGTCGCCTATAAGGGCGAATTGTTGTCGTTGAGTCAGACGCAACTGATCAAGCGTGAACCGTTGCCGTCATCGCTGGATACGCCGCTGGGCAGTCTGTGGAAGTTGTTTGTCTACGCGTGGCTGGTGGACACCGGCGCGCGGGAGCCGGCGTATGAGTGTCGCGGGCAGTCGAAGGAAGAGGTTTATTGCTGCTCGGCGGGCGGCAAGATCGAGCGCGATCAGGCGCTGGTGAAATCCTGCGGGTTGTATTTTGAGCCGGCGCGGTTGGGGATTGCAGCGGCGGATTGGCGTACCTATTGGCAGGCGCGGCAGGCGCCGTCGTGGTTGCTCGACTTGCCGTCGGTGCAGCCGGCGCAACGGGTTTCCGTGGTTGAGTTGCTGAAAGTATTGGCCACTTTGCCGGCTCAGGATCAGGCACGTCGAGTGCTACTCGATGTAGTGCTGAATGCGGCGGATGGCAATGTCGTTGGTGAACTTGGCGGACGTCTACGGGTGAAAACCTGGAGCTGGCTCGGTGATCAGGATCCGCAATCGCGACAGGGTGGATTCGCTGGCTGGACGGCTGATGGCTCGCCGGTCTGGGCAGGCGGGCGCGGCACTAGTCAGATGGTTTTACGTCATTACGGGCAAGCGCTAGCGACGGTGTTACCTGCGGCTTGGCCGGCAGAGGCGGGGCGTTGTGTTCAGGTCGGTCTGTTTTCACGCTATCCACTTAGGCGTGTATTGGCTGGCGAGCAGGTAGTGAATTCCGGCCCGCTGCATGGCGACTACCGCGTCGAATTCGCCAACGGCAACGCGCTGGATATCCACAGCGACGGCGAACTGTTTCTGCTCAACGACAAACTCGTCGCAAGGCTTGATCGCGACGAATATGTCGCTCGCGTCCTTGAGCGCGAAGCCAAATCCGAACCCGCCGAAGCGGCCAAGGCGTTGGCCGTAGCGATCCGCACTTATCTGCTGCAAAACGCCACACGTAACGGCGACTGCCTGAGCATCGATGACAGCAGCAATCGCCAGCGCGTCGCCCCGCGTCCAGCCTCGGCCGAATCCCGCAATATCGCCGCCTGGACGGCAGACCTGGTACTGGCCGGCAGCACCGTCACCTATCACTCCGATCAACCCGGCCCGGACAAACTCGCCTGGCAACAAGCCGTCGCGCAAGCTAATGCCGGTCAGCGTTACGACGCGATTCTGCTACATGCCTATCCGCGCGCCAGCCTTAGCCGTTGGGACAACCCGGTCGCTTCCTGCGAAGCGCTGCCCGCCGCGCAAGACTGGCTGCAGAAACAGCGACGTGGCTGGCGCCCGAAGCTGGAAAGCGAAACCGGCTACAACGAAGTCAGCACCTTCGCCGTGTGCAAACTCGCCTTCGGCCGTCCCTTCGTCGACCGTGAACGCCAACGCATTTACGTACGCGGCGTGCTGACTTTGCAGGATCGCCTCGACCTGACCCACGAATATCTGCACCTGGCTTTTGAAGCGCATCCCAACGGCCAGGATGAAACCTACATCGAAGGGCTTGCCCGTCACCTTTTGCTGGAATAGACCATGACACTCCGTTATCCACAGGTCTTGCTGCTGCTCTGCACCTTGACTGCGCTCTCGCCGGCCATCGCTGCCGACGGCGTCAAACTCGACACCCCAGTCGGCGGCTGGCGCAGCGGCGCCCCCGAAGGCGAAGGGGAAAGCTTCCGCCAGACCGTCAACTACCCAGCCTCATCGGTCAACACCCCGGTGGGCCAGGCCAACACTGCACGCATCAGCGGCGAAATCAAAGCTACGCAGAAGGGCAACGAACCCGGACGGCTGATCGTCAATGGCGTGAGCATGCCGCTGAAAATCGATGACAGCGGCCGCTTCGATCGCCCGTTCTCGTTCCCCAATGGCAGCAACAGCGTCGAAGTGCGCAGCCCCGACGGTCAGCAACGTCACCGCACACAATTCCTCAATACCAGCGGCGGCGCGACCCCGGCGAAACTGCGCGTACTGCTGGCGTGGGACAGTGACGGCACCGACCTCGACCTGCACCTCGTCACCCCTGACGGCGCGCACATCTGGTACGGCAACCGCAGCGCCGCCAACGGCGCCGCGCTCGACGTCGACGTCACCACCGGTTATGGCCCGGAAATCTTCGCCATGCCGGCGCCGATCAAAGGGCAGTATCTGGTGTACGTGAATTATTACGGCGGTGGCTATCGCGGGGATGACGAGGGCGGCGAAGAGGCGGTGCAGGCGCTGACCACGGCGCAGGTGACGGTGATTACTGAAGAAGGCACACCGAGCGAGAAAATGCAGACGTTTCTGATCCCGATGCGCGCGGTGGGTGAGCTGACGCTGGTGAAGTCATTCAGTTATCCGTGAGGGGGATTGGTCAGCAGGTTGCTGACCAAATTATTGAATTAGCATCCATAAGATTTTTAAGGACACATCACTTGCCCATCAAAACGGATGTCTGGACGGTTGGACTGTCACCGAACAAGCTGCGTCAGAGCAGGTTGGCAAGTGAGCAGTTGCTGGAAGAGATGATCATCAGTTCGCCCAGCATTCTCTCGGATGAATGGATGCTGATAGGTCGGCAAGAAAATACTGGTGCCGGAGGGCGAATCGATTTGTTGGCCATTGCACCTGATGGCGCGTTGGTCTTGATTGAGCTCAAACGTGATCGTACTCCTAGAGAAGTCGTCGCTCAGACCTTGGATTACGCGGCTTGGGTAGAAAGTTTGCGGGGGGATGAAATCGCAGCAATCTACAAACGTTTCAAACCCGGCTGCAGTTTGGACGTAGATTTTTTAGCTCGCTTTGGGCGTGTACTGGATGAAGATGAACTGAACAAAACCCATCAATTGATTATTGTCGCCACGGAGTTGGATTCCAGCAGTGAGCGAATCGTTGAATACCTAAGCAAACGAGATATTCCGATTAACGTTTTGTGTTTTCAGATTTTCGAAGCTGGCGACCAACAATTGTTGAGTCGATCCTGGCTGCTTGACCCAGTTCATACTCAAGTCAACGCGGTGTCGACGAGCGAAGGTCATAACGAACCTTGGAATGGCGAGTTCTATTGCTCGTTTGGGGATTCCATCTCTCGCTCTTGGGCTGACGCAGTAGAGTTTGGATTTATTGCCGGTGGCGGCGGTACTTGGTACAGCAAGACGTTGCAGGTCTTAGCGCCGGGGGATCGAGTTTGGGTCAACATTCCTCAAAAAGGCTACGTTGGCGTTGGACTGGTTCGTGGAACCGCCACGCCTGCAGAGGCGTTTACGGTTTTACAGAATGGGATTGAGCGACCTGTGCTTGAGGTTGCAAAACGTGCGAAATATCACGCTGAGTTTGTGGATGACCCAGAGCGGTGTGAATACTTCGTTCCGATTGAGTGGCTTGAGACCGTTCCGCTAGAACAGGCTGTGCGGGAAATAGGGATGTTTGGTAACCAAAATACGATTTGTCGGCCTACTACACCTAAATGGCGTTGGACGATTGAGCGCTTGAAACAGAGATTCCCGCTTGTTGATTCGGTAACGGAGGCTATTTCAGTTTAGACATCGCAACGCTTGCTTGAGCCGAAATGGCTGGCTTTCAAGAGTTACATCAGCGTCAGGTACAGCGAACGCAAAGTCTGTACACGATTACGCCCCTGATCCTTGGCGCCGTACAGCGCCTGATCCGCTTCCGATAGCAGGCGTGACAAGTCGTATCCGGATTCACGGGTAGTCACAACTCCGATGCTGACGCTGAGCAGCCCCGGCTCAAGAATCGACAATTGCGAGAACGAACGGCGGATCCGTTCGGCAATTTCCAGTGCAGTCTGCTCATCGCAATTGTTGAGCAGGCAGGCAAACTCCTCACCGCCAATCCGCCCGCAAACATCTTCCTTACGCAGGCTCTCGGCCACGATCCGGCCGAACGCGATCAACGCCTGATCCCCAACGGGATGGCCATAGGTGTCATTCAGACGCTTGAAGTTATCCAGGTCACAAAGCAGCAAAGCCGCCGGTTCTGCGTGTTGCTGGCTTTCAGTAAGCAACTGCCCGGCGTTCATCATGAACGCGCGACGATTGCCAATGCCCGTCAGCGGATCGCTGAACGCCGCCGCTTTGAGCTTGAGCTCGGCACGCTCCTTGACCATCGCCAGCGTGATGTAGGCGATACCGATGACATACAGCATCGACTCGAACAGCATGAACGAGAAAAACGGCACGCCTTCGCCACTGCCCAGCAGCGCCTTTGTCACCGGCAGCCCTTCATCGGTCGCACTGCGAACGGCGTAGAACACCGTGTGCAAAACGGTCAGCACCAGCGCCGGCATAAACGCGACGTTCAGAGTGTGGCGGCTGCGCCAGAGCTCTAGCGTTGTCAGCACGCCGTAACCGAATGCCAGCAAGGAGTAGATTAAAACCCGATTTGGCATCGACTCGTAGAAGGCGGGAATCAGACACAAGGTCAGCCAGGCGAACGCCCCCGCCAGAATGCCGGACACTGACGGTCTGCGCCCGACCAGCGTGCGCATGGCCGTCCAGTTCAGCGCTGCACTGAGCAATAGAACAACATTGCCGAACACAATGGGAATGAAGTCGACCCCTCGATCACGCCAACTGACCAATACCACGCCCAAGGCGCCCAGCAGCATCATGCTGCCGAGGTACGCCAGTGGCGGCTCGCGGGTTTCGCGATACCAGGCGTGCAGCGTCAAAAGCCCCATCAAAAAGAAGACGAAGACCGAAACGACCAGCAGGGTCGGGATATGCAGGGCCATTCCATGGATTCCCGTGAGGCTCAATACCGGAATCCGGCCGGGGTCGGGGATGCGGGTAAAAAAAGAGGGGGTGGGTGTTGGGCAGGATTTAGCACTGAGGGGGTTAGGGTTGGCAAGTGTTGAGTCAAGCTCGCCAAGGTAAACGTGTTTTTTTGCAGGCATTAAAAAGCCGGCTTGTGGGCGGCGTTATTTTTGAATTATGGCCATATTTTATTGGAGTTGGCGAAAACTAGCGTTTCTGTCCCCCCATTTGTCCCCCCACGCGGGCCTTGCGTAGAGAGCGATGCTCAGCACAACGGCTACTGCTGAATAGTTGTTCAAGGGTAAATCTGCTTTAGCCCTATGACTGACTTCGAGTTTATAGCTCTCCTGCAAAATGATAGCAACGGCTCAATTCCGCCGTTTTTCACCAGATTCTCTGATTTTCCGGTTGCGCGTGTTTTTTGCACGGAGGCGCGTTACACGAAACGGGGGTTTACCATCATTATGCTACTAAAACGCATTAATCGGTTGAGTCACCCATGTATCATTCAGCCCTATCTGCCCGGCAGGCTTTCGCATTGCCCGAAGGTTTTAGGGTTTTACGCAATCGTAGGTTGTACGCATTGCGCTGAATAAGGAGTAGTGCATGACTGCGGCATTGGAAGAGGGGAGCTACCGAAGTATCCCAGAGGCTGGTCAGCTTGTTGAGGTGCGGCGCAGGCAATGGGTTGTCGCAGAGGTTAACTCATCAAAGCTGGGAAGCGTGCAGCAGCACGCCATCACACTAGCTTCGATCGATGACGATGCTTTAGGTGAAGAGCTACAAGTTATCTGGGAGATAGAGCCGGGGGCGCACGTCATTGAGCGCGCAGGTCTTCCTGATATCACGGGACAAGATGACTCCGACACGCTTGAGGCCTTCCTTGATGCCGTGCGCTGGGGCGCAGCCACTAATGCTGATCGTGGCTTTTTGCAGGCGCCCTTTCGTAGTGGTGTGACGCTGGAAGACTTTCAGCTTGATCCGCTTGTACGGGCCATCGATATGGCGCGGGTGAATCTGCTGATCGCTGATGATGTTGGTTTAGGCAAGACCATTGAGGCCGGCTTGGTCATCCAGGAAATGGTGCTACGCCATCGGGCACGCACCGTGCTGATCGTTTGCCCTGCCTCGCTACAAGAGAAGTGGCGCCTTGAGATGGCGGAGAAGTTCGGGCTCGAATTCCGTATCGTCGATAGCACGTACATTAAAGAGATGCGTCGCGAGCGTGGGATTCACGCCAATCCGTGGAACTCGTTCCCACGCCTGATCACCTCAATGGACTGGGCTAAAGCTGGCGAAGGATTACGGGCATTTCGCGATATTTTGCCGGCAAATGCTAATTATCCGCGTAAGTTCGACCTATTGGTCGTGGATGAGGCTCACAACGTGGCGCCGGCTGCCGGTGCCCAATATGCGCTTGAGAGTCAGCGAACTCGCTTGATTCGCACCATCGCGCCGCACTTTCAGCATCACCTTTTCCTGACTGCGACGCCTCACAACGGCTACACCGAGTCTTTCACCTCGCTGCTGGAGTTGCTTGATGATCAGCGTTTCGCCCGCAACATCCTGCCGGATGAGAAACAGCTCGCTCAGGTGATGATTCGCCGACTAAAAAGTGAAATCACCGACAAGGATGGGCAGCTGATCTACGCCCCACGCAAGCTTGAGGCCCTGGGCGTCGACTACACCGCAAAAGAGCGTGAAATCCACCACAAACTGCAGGCTTTCTGCGCCAGTCGAGAAGTTGCAGACGCTAAGCTAGGTAGTGTCACGGGCGTTTCCTTCATCAATCAGTTGCTGAAAAAGCGCCTGTTCTCGTCACCGGCCGCATTCGCTTCGACCTTGGCAAAACATATTGCCACATTGGAAAGCGGCGCAGTTCGCAAGGATCGCGGCGGGTTGTCAGATCGCATCTTGCTCAAGGCCATTCAGCGTGCTGAAGAGGATTACGCCAACGACGCTGATGTCGAGACGGCGCAGCAAGAGGCTGTCGAGGAAGCGACCCGTCATTCTCGGCCCTTGAATGACATAGAACGTGTTTTGTTGGACGAGCTACGTCAGTGGTCGCAGCAGGCGATGCACCAGAGTGATTCTAAGGCGGAAGCCGTTCTCGCCTGGATCCACAGCTATCTAAAAACCAAAGGTGACTGGAACGGTAAGCGTGTAATTCTCTTCACCGAATACCGCACGACGCTAGATTGGTTACAGCGAGTTCTGGCAACCCACGATTTGGGTGGCGACCGCCTAATGAAGTTGCATGGCGGCATGGATCACGACGACCGAGAGATGGTCAAAGCGGCTTTCCAGGCAGCTCCGGATGTTTCGCCAGTGCGCATCTTGCTGGCGACCGATGCGGCTTCTGAAGGTATTGACCTGCAGAACCACTGTAACTATCTCATCCATCTAGAAATCCCCTACAACCCCAACGTCATGGAGCAACGCAACGGTCGTATTGATCGTCACGGTCAGCGGGCAAAAGAGGTGCTTATCTGGCACCCGGTTGATGTCAAAGAAGATGGCGAAGCTGTCGGTGGGCATAAGGACGACATTCTGCGTGCACTGCGCAAGCTCGACTCAATGCGTGCAGATATGGGCAGTGTTAACCCGGTCATTGCCCCGCAAATGTCGGGGCTGATTGAAGGCTCTTTGCGTGACCTCGACACACGCATGGCGGAGGCAAAGATTGAGCGGGCCCGTCGCTTTGTTCGTACGGATAAAGAAATTAACTCTCGAGTGGCCAAGCTGCATGAGCGCCTAATTGAGACAAAAGAAGGCTTACACCTGTCGCCAGAACACATCCTGATGGCGGTCAAGACTGCTTTGGCGTTGGCCGAAAAACCCGCGCTGAAACCGTTGCAATTGGCCGGCTTCGAGGCAGGTGCCGTATTCGAGCTACCACCGCTGGGTGGCGCTTGGGAGCGTTGCCGAGAGGGGCTAGAACACCCATTCACCGGGAAGATTCGGCCCGTGACCTTCGATCACGAAGTCGCGAAGGGCCGCGACGATCTGGTACTGGTTCACCTCAATCATCGCTTGGTGCAGATGTGTCTGCGTTTGTTACGTGCTGAGGTCTGGGCGCAGGAAGACAACAAAAAACTCAATCGAGTAACCGTTCGCGTGCTGCCTGACGATCGCCTTGATACGCCTGCCGTAGTGGTTGTGTCGCGATTGGTCATTACTGGTGGTAACCACCATCGCCTGCATGAAGAGCTAACAGTGGCCGGTGGCTACCTTCGTGAGCAAGGTTTCAAGCGAGAGGAGGGCGTAGCCCGTGTACAAGCTTGGCTGGATGAGGGGCAACCGTTCAGATTGGAAACGGTTGCGTTCAACACCCTGCGAGCACGTTTCGGTGCTGCCGAAGAGTCTATTCAGCAAACTCTTAAAGCGCGCTCGCGCAACCGCCTCGAATCTCTGGGCAACACCCTCGAAACCCGGAAGAACTCAGAGCTGAAAGACATTAGCGCCGTATTGAGTGAGTTAGAGCGAGCGATTGGTGCAGAGCTTCGCAAGGCAGAGGATCCTGAGCAATTGACTCTGTTCAGTGAGGATGAGCACACCCAGCTGCGTCGTGACAAGTCAGCGCTGGAGGCGCGCCTAGCACGCATTCCAGTTGAGCGAGAACAAGAAATCAGCGCTATTGAAGCGCGCTATGCCGCGCCGCAGGATCGCACCTTTCCCATCGCTGTCATCTTTATCGTTCCCGCATCGTTTGCACAGGAAGGCCACGTATGAGCCAGGACAACAACCACGACGAATGGCTTTCGCTGATCGAGATTTCAGGCCCGTTCCTCGCTGTACCTGTATTAAAAAAAGCCTTTCCACAAGGTCTGGAGGCTGTCGATGGCCGCGTACGCAAGTACCTCCGTCAGGCCTACGATGAGTGGTGCGAGGCGCGTGATAATGACGACCCGCAACTCGAAGAATTACACCGTGCCTGGATTCGCGAAGTGCTGGCACGTGGCCTTGAATATGATGAGAAAGATTCGGGCGAGTTGCTCAAGCTAGGTGAGGCTATACCGGCGACCTTGCACATCGCGCTGCCAGAACATGGTGTCACGCTAAGCCCGGATTACGCGCTGGTCAATGGTGATAAAGCACTGCTGCTAATCCAGACCTACCCAGCGGATACCGACTTGGATGCAGCCATCAGCCAGCAAGGTTGGGTGGCCACTCCTGCCGAGCGGGTGGTACAACTCTGTCGTACTACTGGCTGTCGTTTGGGTTTGATTACCAATGGCGAACGTTGGCTGCTGATTGATGCGCCTGTCGGCTCGGTCGTGACCTACGCTAGTTGGTATGCGCGTTTGTGGGGGCAAGAGCCATTAACTCTCCAGGCCTTCCTCACGCTGTTAGGTATTCGCCGTTTTTTCGTGGATGCTAGTGAGCAGCTGCCTGCACTTTTCGATGAATCTCTACAACACCAGGAAGAGGTCACCGATGCATTGGGTGAGCAGGTACGTCGCGCTGTCGAAGTGCTTATCCAGTCGCTCGACAAAGAAGACCTGAATAGCGGTCGGACGTTGCTGCAGGATGTGGCGCCTGCCCAGCTGTACGAAGCCGGCCTGACCATCATGATGCGGCTGGTCTTTTTGTTGTCGGCTGAGGAGCGCGGGCTGCTGCTGATGGGCGATGCAGCTTATGAGGCTAACTACGCCATCTCCACCTTACGTATGCAGCTACGCAAAGAGTCGGACGAGGTGCTGGAGCGTCGGCATGACGCTTGGGCGCGTTTGCTGGCGACTTTCCGTGCCGTGTATGGCGGCATTGAGCATGAGGCTTTGCGTTTACCGGCGCTGGGCGGCTCGTTGTTCGATCCGGATCGTTTTCCCTTTCTCGAAGGCCGTTCAATGGGTTCAAACTGGCGCACGGATGATGCCCGACCCTTGCCGATCGACAATCGCACCGTGCTGCTCTTACTGGAGGCAATTCAGCAATACCAAGGCCGTACCCTGTCTTACCGTGCGCTCGATGTAGAGCAGATCGGCTACGTCTATGAAGGCTTGCTCGAGCGTACGGTTAAACGCACAGATGCAGTGACGGTAGAACTGGTCGGCGGCAAGGGCGCAAAAAAAACTATTCATGCCTTGAGTGAACTGGAAGCTTTACGAGGGCGTGATGAGGATGAATTCACTCGCCAACTGGCGAGTTCGGATGAGCTGAAGCGAAGTGAAAGTGCTATCCGCAAAGATTTGGCGGGTGTTGTGGATGCCGCTCTGACCAATCATCTGCTCACGGCCTGTCATGGCGACGAGGCGCTGCGTGATCGTCTATTGCCGATCGCTAATTTGTTGCGAGCCGACCCATGGGGCTACCCATTGGTGTATGCAAAAGGTGCCTTTATTGTCACCACGGGTTCTGATCGACGCGAAACCGGCACCCACTACACCCCGAAGTCGCTGACCGAAACAATCGTTGCCGAGACTCTCACGCCGGTGGCTTATGTTGGTCCAGCAGAGGGAACACCGCGCGAGCAATGGGTGCTTATTTCGCCCGCCGAACTGCTTGACCTCAAGATCTGCGACCCGGCCATGGGCTCGGGCGCATTCCTGGTGCAAGCCTGCCGTTGGCTCTCTGATCGCCTCGTCGAGGCTTGGTCACAGATTGAGGCTACAGGAAAAACCGTGAGTGTGGATGGCGAGGTTCTAGACGAAGGAGTGATCAAGGAACCTCTGCCCCGCGACAGCGAAGCACGCTCAGTGGTCGCGCGTCGCCTCATCGCCGAGCGTTGTCTGTACGGCGTCGATCTGAACCCGCTTGCTGTCGAGCTCGCCAAGCTGTCCATCTGGCTGGTGACGCTGGCAAAGGGACGCCCCTTCGGCTTCCTCGACCACAACCTGCGTTGCGGCGACAGTTTGCTCGGACTTCATAAGTTGGATCAACTGACAAAATTCTCTCTTCACCCAGAAGAAAAAAAGACCTCATTCATCTTCGCGTCTGATATTCAAGAAGCGGTCAAGGAGGCAATCGCGCTTCGCAAGCAGCTCCGAGGTACTCCGATTCGGGATATTAGGGATGTCTACTATATGGAACGGTTGGATAAAGAGGCCCGGCAGAAGCTAGAACATATCGAACACATTGCCGACGCCATGATCGGTGAACTATTAGCTTCTGATCGAAATCAACGAACGCTGGATGCGGCCATGGACGACCTTTCCATATGGGCGACTGCCTATATTGAAGGTGACGAGAAGACTGAACGGGGAACCATAGCTGAGTCAAGGAGATCTCTGTCGGTTGAGCTTTTGTCAGGCGAGCTACCACGGAGTCCTTTCCATTGGGCTTTGGAGTTTCCGGAGGTCTTTGAGCGAGGTGGGTTTGATGGAGTTATAGGTAATCCGCCGTTCTTGGGCGGAAAACGTATTGGTACAGTTCTTGGTGAAAAATATCAAAACGCTTTGAAAACCTCTTATGAATATTCAAAGGGGGCGGCGGATTTAAGTGCATTCTTCTTTAGACGGGCGCAATCAATTATCAAAAATGAAGGGTGCTTTTGCTTTATCGCGACAAATACAATTGCACAAGGTGACACAAGAAAGGTTGGCTTAGAGTATTTAATAGAGAAGAAGTGCAAGATATTTTTTGCGAATAATTCCGTTCCGTGGCCCGGAAAGGCTGGTGTGCACATTAGTGTTGTGGGTCTCCTAAAGGGAAGTTGGAGTGGTCCCGTGTACTTAGATGGTTCGTCAGTGGTAAATATTTCAAGTGCCTTGGAAAATGAGCATGGCTTTAATTCTTTTTCGCTGAAGAAAAACAAAGGTGGGATTGCCGAAGGAATTAAAATACATGGAAACGGATTTTTAGTTGATGAAAAAGCGTATGCCGAACTGATTAATCGTGATCCAAAAAATAAGACTATTCTGCGGATTTATTTGGGTGGAGAAGATGTTACGAATGATCCATCCCAAAGGAAGGTTAGGTATGTAATAGATTTCGGAGATTTTGATAAATTCAAAGCCGAAGAGTTTCCGGATTTATTTGACATAGTTACCCGAGAGGTCAAGCCTTATAGGGAGGGATTAAAGGGACAAATCCACGAGCATAGATATTGGATATTTTGGGATAGAAGAGAGGCATTTTTCAGGCAGTTAGATAAAGGAAAAAATATTTTAGTTTGTTCAGGGGTTGCAAAATATCTCGCCCTGGATTTTGTTCAGCCTGATGCTGTTATTTCACAGAAGCTGAAGGTTTTTAAATTTCAGGACTACGCGTATTTCAGTATTTTGCAATCAAGCCTGCATGAGTGTTGGGTTAGAAGAAATAGCTCTACCTTGGAAACTCGATTGAGTTACTCAAATAAAGATGCATTTGCGACGTTTCCTTTTTGCGATACGACCGACAGACTTGAACAGATAGGAAAAGTTTATTACGAGCATAGAAAGGAAGTCATGACTCAATTTCGTGAGGGTCTAACATCAGTATATAACCGACTTCACAATCCTGAAATTACTTCTGTTGATTGCGTTAGATTTAGACTGCTTCAAGCCCAGATGGATGAGGCTGTCGCATCTGCGTATGGATGGGATGACTTAGCGCTTGATCATGATTTTCTTGAAACCAAACTGGGAACTCGGTTTACGATTTCCGAGTCGGCTCGTTTAGAGATATTGCGTCGTCTTTTAAAGCTTAATCACGAGCGATATGAAGAAGAGTTAGTTGAAGGTGTACCTGGAACGCCCACTACCAAGAAGTCAGATAAAACTCTAAAACTAACAGCGCAGATAGCGAATTTGGATAAGGATGTTCAGTCCGGTTTTGATTTCGGCAAGTTGGCTCAATGAGCGATCAGTGTTACTCCGCTGAACTGATCTTCACGAAGCAAGACTTCGCGGATGTCTACTGGAAAAGTACTTTGGTCGATGAGGAACGCGAAGGCTATTCCTCCATGTGGCAGGCATTTCCCAGCGCCGCACGTAAAGCATTGGAAGACAATCGCCCGTCACACGGAAAAGTACGGCCATCGGGACAGCCATCACAAGGGGGCGTAATGACAGGAACTGAAACCATGCTCACGTTCGAGCTGAAGATAGCTTCGAGGATATCGGATTGCATAGGGAGAACCATTTTATGACAAAGCCAAGCACTGACACAGCTCAGGCCAGCCCAACGAAGCAGTTCTTCGTATCGATGCTAACGCGCGACATCAGTCTCGTTGATGCCATCCTTGACCTGCTCGACAACTGCCTTGATGGCGCAATGCGACTGAAACACGGTAATGAGGTCGATTACTCGAAGCACTTTGTGAGCATCAAGGTCGCCGAAGATCACTTCTCCATTGCTGACAATTGCGGCGGCATCCCGCGCGACGTTGCCATTAACTACGCATTCAAGATGGGGCGCGATTCCGACGACGACCGCGACTCGGATGCAGAAACCATTGGTATGTACGGCGTCGGCATGAAGCGAGCGATCTTCAAGATGGGTCGTAACGCGTTAGTGCGAACACGGCATGGTGATGACATGTTTGAGGTGCCGATCACATCGCAATGGCTGGAGGCAAAAAATTGGGATCCGCTTCCTATCAATGAACCGACTGAGACAAAGGAGCGGCTTGACGAAGCGGGCACCACGATTTACGTCACTGATCTCTATGAGGGTGTCTCGCGGCATTTTTCTAACGGGGGATTTATTAACGACGTGAGCACCGCGATTTCGGAGCACTTTACGACGTTTATTCAGTGGGGCCTGAAGGTCTCACTGAACGGCACGCCTATGAAGGCGGTCCCCGTACAGGTTCTCGTTTCGACTGAAGAGGGCAGTCCGGCCCCTTACGTTTACCAGGCGACGATTGACGAGGTGCTAGTGTCGATCTCCGTAGGCCTCAATACGGGGAAAAGCCTAGACGACGATGATGAAGATGATACGGGTTTCGAGCGTGATCGCTCTTCTGCAACTGCAGGCTGGACAGTACTTTGCAACGACCGTGCGGTTATCGTTGGAGATAAAAGCCGCCTGACAGGCTGGGGCGACGGCATTCCGCTCTACCACCCGCAGTTCGCCATGATCACAGGCATCATTGAGTTCCGTTCCAAGCATGCCGACAAATTGCCAGTTACGACGACAAAGCGGGCACTCGACACGTCCTCGAACGTTTGGTTGGAGTCCCTCGTCAAGATGAAGGAGGGTATGCGCATATGGATTTCTTACACGAACCAGTGGAAGAACCATCCACGCGCCGACCAGACGAGTCATTGGGAATCCGCCAAGCCGATGCCGTTGAACCAGGCTATTGAGGTTGTTGGCGCTCGTAGTGCTACTAAAAAAAACGCTGGCACGATCGAATTCAACCCCCAGAAAGCGAAGGTTTTGCCGGTACCGGATGACAAGAAGCCATCTTCCCGAAAGATCGTTTACTCACGCCCTGCCGAGGAGATACGACTCGTCTCGAAACTGCTGTTCGACGAGCCGGATGAGAAACCCGGGATCGTGGGCGATAAGTGCTTTGAGATCCAGCTCGCGAACGCCAAGAAGCAGGGGGACTGACAATGAGTGCAGGTTCGTCACTGCCGTACCAGTTACGGCCCAACAAAGCCGTGGACCGTGAGCTGTTTCTGTCTTTACTCATGCGATTGGCTCCGAAACTCGTGCTCGAAAAGTACCACTACGTTGGCCTTGGTGGGCCCTTTCTCGAAGATTTCCGGATGATCCACGGCCGGCTCGGCATTCCGAGGATGACATGCATTGAGATAGAAGAGCAGGTACATAAGCGTCAGCTCTTTAACCGCCCAATCTCGTCCATCGAATGCATTCATAAAACCCTTGAAGATTATCTTGATGAAACCGACTTCAATGACCCCGTCATCATTTGGTTCGATTTCACGGAGCCTAGAGGTATCACAACGCAAATCGAGCGATTTGCAAGGACCATGGGTTCCGTACCAATTGGAAGCATCCTACGAGTTACTCTGAACGCAAACCCTGGCTCCCTTGGTAAACCAGCAGAGAACCTGTCTGAAGCTGAGCTTATGGAGTGGCGACTCCAAGCATTCCAAAGGCGCCTCGGAGCACTATTTCCGAATGATCTAGCTGCGGACGGGATGAAGCAAAAAAACTTTGGTAAAAGTCTGCTGTACGCGCTCAAGCTGGCGGTGGAAAGAGAGGTGCTTAGCTTTAGGGATCGGCAGATCGTGTGGGCGCTCGCGACTCACTATTCCGATGGTCAGGCGATGGTCACAGCTACACTCATCATCTGCGAGGCGGACGACAAGTCGGTGGAAGAACTGGTGAAGGGGTGGGAGTTCTACTCGACTGCTGATGCCCCGCATCGAGTGGACCTACCTGCACTTTCGACTCTGGAGCGGTTGACGATGGAATCCAGCGTTGATGCCAAGGCATATATGGGCTTCGAGTTGCCAAAGTCAGATATGGACGAAAACCCGTTCGAGGTCTTCAGGAAGTTCTATCGCATCTACCCGCATTTTTCGCGTGTTGAGCTTTAGGAATATCAATGGCTACTAAATTGGTACCTAATAATCAGCTATCAATGAGTGAGCTGATTGTTGATGCGGTATATGAAGGCAGTGCTGATGGACAGCTTTCAGGCGAGCCCATTTCAAAATTGCTTCCAGGCTCGGGCAATATGGGCGGTTTCCGTGTGTCTGGTCGAGGCGAACGAAAGAATTGGGTGGTTTTATTTACGACGGGGGAAGATCGGGACTGGCCTGACACGCTTGATCTGAGCACCGGCCAATTTGTCTACTACGGTGACAATAAAACACCAGGTCATGAACTGCATGACACTCGTTCAGGTGGAAATAAGGTGTTGCGTCACGCGTTCTCACGGCTCCATGCCGATCATGAGCCGCGGTGCGATATTGCCCCGTTCTTGATTTTTAAAAAACTACCGACTGCTAATGCGGCTCGATCCGTTCAGTTCAAGGGCCTTGCCGTCCCTGGGTTTCAGGGGCTGTCGGCGACCGAAGATTTAGTCGCCGTCTGGAAGTCATCCGGTGGGCAGCGATTTCAGAATTACCGTTCGACTTTTACGATCCTCGACGTTCCGGTCGTCAAGCGTGCATGGATCAATGATCTTGCTGCAGGTAATTCTAGGACCGCGAATGCGCCAAAAGCCTGGATCGATTGGCTAGAGTCGGGAAGGTATTGCCCACTGGCGGCAGAGGCGACAACGATCATTCGCTCTGCCGAGCAGCAATCACCCGATACTGCCTTGAAACGCCGCATCTTGGCCGGTGTATGGCAGTATTTCAAAGATGTACCTATCGCATTTGAGGCATTTGCTGCACGCATTTACCAGATGACCGACTCGCGCGTCATCGTTGATGAAATCACTCGCGGCACTATTGATGGTGGGCGTGATGCAGTAGGGCGTTATTTGCTTGGACTTGGCGACGACCCTGTTTATGCCGAGTTCTCGCTTGAGGCCAAGTGCTACCGGCCAGCACTTGGTGGAGATACGCCGAGTACGGTGGGCGTAAAAGAGGTGTCTCGACTGATTTCTCGGATACGGCATAGACAATTTGGCGTGTTGGTTACGACCTCGATAGTTGCTCGTCAGGCCTATCAAGAAGTGCGAGAGGATCGTCATCCGATCATTTTTATATCGGGGCGAGACATTGCTGAAATTCTGATCAAGAACGGATTCAACACGGAAGGCAGAGTCGAAGCCTTGCTAAAAAATGAATTCAAGATTTAGAGGTGCTCATGGAGCCAAGCCCTGTGAAACAAACTGCTGATGCATGGATCGCTATTGATCATGGACTTACCATTGATCCGGCGCTTGCACGTTACACACTTGTCCTAAAAGGCGAGCGCGGGCTTTATCAAAAAATTGCTGCAGATGATTGGGTTTTGATTCTGAACACCTCTGGCGAGATAACCCGTGTGGGGCGCGTCATGCGCCTTCGCTCCAACCGCGAGACCACTTCTCTTTTCTTCGACAAAGTACTGGCTGTTGATTCACCAGTACCGTTTGTTAAAACGGGGCTCGCTTCGCCAACGGGTCGTATTTCTCGCGTGCAGTGGACTGAATTCGCTGAGGCGCTGCCCAAGGCGCTTGATCTGACGGTTGCCGACGTCCCCTTGATCAAAAATGAGGCCTACGTACGAGAGTTATTGCAGTTCGCCATCATGGATGATTTGTTAGGACCTGCCGGTGGCCCCGAAGAGTTCATCGTCGATATGGGCGTACGAGATCGTTACCTGGTAGGCAAGCTGGCGCCGATGGACAACGCTGAGCGTGGCGAAGACTGGGTGCCTGCCGAAAAAGGTGATGAAGATGAGCCTTCCGACCTAGAGCCAAAAGCGCAAGGTAAGAAAATTGACTCGCCCTTGATCTCTGGCAGCGGTGAGTCCGATGCAGATGAAGAGGTGGATGCTGCATCGAATCAATCGCTGGCACCCTCTAGTTTGGGTTTCACTTTTTGTGTCGATGGTAACATTGAAAGTCTTGAGGTAGCGGTGAGTTGGGGGCGTTATGAGCGTGTAGCCAGCGACGATCACGACCATACAAAGCTTATAAAAGACAAGCTCGTTAAGGCTAAGGTTTGGAAACGAGCACCTTCTGGTGGGGTGTTTTCGCTTGCGATGACACCGGGGGGTGTTTCACCTATCGCGCCAGATGCTAGCAGCCCTGAGGTACGCATCCAGGGCACTGTCAGATCGCCCAACGACAAGGGCGATCGCTTGGTCACTCTTTTTCTGGTTAACGGACAAGTGGAGCCAGATGAGAATCGCGATACCGCGTGGGTGTTTCAGCCTGAAATCATTGTGCGAGCGAAAGCTGGCAGCGCAGTAAGCGATATTTTTCGTCGCCGTCCGGCACTGGATTCGGATACTGGCGCTGAAGACGATGAGGATCTGCGAGAGCGCTTGGCACTGGAAATGATCTATCGCGATCGCGTCGAGTTTGCCGTAGGTCATGGTGTTGCGGTGCATGCAACAACTGGCAGCGTTCCAGCTAGGGCGCTTGAGCTGCGTACGGTAGTCATGCCGCAATACGAAGTCGCGGTCACTGAAACGCCAGGCTTAGATCCGCAAGATCGCCCTGCGATGCGCAAAATGACCGCCGATGGCTTACTGGATATGCAGACTCTGGCAGACCTTGATAAGGATGCCCTAATCGCGGCACTTGGTGTGCTGACGCAAGACTATGCCGCCTGGATTGAGGATCAGCGTGGTCGAATCGGTAGCGATGTGATTGGCTACGAGCAGCAGGCCAAAGAAGCGCTGGAACGCTGCGAGTTGATTCAAGCGCGACTGCTTGCGGGCGTGGAATTATTGGCTGTCGATGACAAGGCGCTGGCTGCGTTTCGCTTCGCTAACCGAGCAATGGCCATACAGCGTGTGCGCAGCGCTTATGCTCTAGCCCGGCGTCGAAAACAAGAAGTCGATGTGGCTGCTTTCGATGTATCGAAGAACCGTACTTGGCGACCCTTTCAGTTGGCCTTTCTGTTGTTGTCCGTTCCGGCGCTGGCCAATCCTGCCCATACGGACCGTACCCAGCCATTGCAGGCTTATGCCGATCTGATTTGGTTTCCCACGGGTGGCGGCAAGACTGAGGCGTACTTGGGTGTGGCGGCGTTCACCATGGCGATTCGTCGCTCACAGGGAAACTTGGGCGAGTACGACTCATCCCGTGGCTTAGCAGTCATCATGCGCTACACCTTGCGTCTTTTGACATTGCAACAGTTCCAGCGGGCCACTGCATTGATCTGCGCAATGGAGCATATACGGCGCGAGGCACTGGCTGCGGGGGACAAGTCCCTGGGTGAGAATGCCTTCACCATTGGCCTGTGGGTCGGTAACACCGTGACACCAGGTAAAACTGAGGATAGTCACAAGTTTATTGAAGCCGTTCGTACCCCAGGAAAGAATACTGCTGGTATGGCATCACCGGCGCAGCTGACGGGCTGTCCTTGGTGTGGCTCCGAAATTCTTCCCGGCCAAGATATTGTCGTCGACAAAGTTGCAGGGCGTACGTCGATCTACTGTGGCGACAAGAAGAGTGAGTGCGATTTCTCGCGTGGCCGCTCAAGTAAACAAGATCATCCTGGCCTACCAGTGATGGTGGTGGATGAGGAGATGTATCACCGGCCACCAACGATGATGATCGCCACCGTCGACAAATTCGCGATGATGGCCTGGCGCGGACAAGTGCGAAATTTGTTTGGTAACGTTTCGCAGGAGTGCACGCAGCATGGTTTGCTTTGGCCCGGTTCTAAATGTAATACGGCACATAAGGCTGCTGCAAAGGTCAGAGCAGTTCGTCCAATTCGACCGCCAGATCTAATCATTCAGGACGAATTCCACCTGATCAGTGGCCCACTGGGAACCATGGTGGGTCTCTATGAAAGCGCCGTCGATGAGCTGTGCAGCTGGCGTTTGGGTGAACACTCAATTCGCCCAAAGGTAATTGCATCCACGGCTACCGTGCGTAAGGCGCAGCAGCAGGTCAACAACGTGTTTATGCGCCAGGTAGCAGTGTTCCCGCCGCACGGTCTGGATGTTGAGGACAACTTCTTCTCGGTACAGCGGCCGATTGAGCAAAAACCTGGGCGACGTTATTTGGGCATTTGCTCACCTGGCAGTTCGCGTCCGGCGATGCTGATTCGGGTCTACACCGCGGCGTTGACGGGCGCGCAGGCGTTATTCGACCGCTTCGGTAAGGTCGCTGATCCGTACATGACCATGGTGGGGTACTTCAACTCGCTACGTGAGCTGGGGGGCATGAAACGTTTGGCTGAGGACGATGTGCAGACTCGTGCTTATCGCGTGCAAATGAGCATGGTCCAGCGCCCTGGGTTGGCTCAGCGCAGTGTCATGAATATTCGTGAGTTAACCTCGCGAGTGTCCAACCAAGACATCCCTAAGTACCTAGATCAGCTTGAGGTAATGTTCAAGTCCGAATGGGACCCTGAAAAGCTCAAGCACGTGACTCGCTGGGTTGATGGGGACTCTCGGGCCATCGACGTTGTGTTGGCGACCAATATGTTGTCGGTCGGGGTCGATGTGAGTCGTCTAGGAATCATGGCTGTCAATGGTCAGCCTAAAGGGACCGCGGAATACATTCAGGCGACTAGCCGGGTAGGGCGGCAGTCGCCAGGTCTGGTCTGCACCGTTCTGACTTGGGCAAGGCCTCGCGACCTCTCGCATTACGAGACCTTTGAGCATTATCACGCCACCTTTTACAAACATGTCGAGGCTCAGTCGGTCACGCCATTTTCACCGCGGGCGATGGATCGAGGGCTGACTGGCGCGATGCTGTCATTACTGCGAGCAAAACATGCGGACTTTGCTGCGAACACTGGGGCGGAGAGTCTCAAGCAGCCGAACCAGCCTGAGATGTTGGATGCCATGAAGGTGCTCGAAGCTCGAGCCGATAACGTTGCGGAAGAGCCGGCGCAGAAGCTCGCTGGAAGCATGCTCAAGCAGCGTGCGGATGAGTGGGTGAAGGAAGTGATACAGGGTAACCGTCTCTTGGCTTACGAGAAACGAGGACCGGATAAGGACAGAACCGCTGCATTGATTAATGCGCCTGGTCCGCAAACTTGGAACAACTGGACAGTGCCAATGTCGATGCGAGAGGTCGAGCCGGGTGTGCGTTTAGTGATGAACTCAGCGCGTATAAATGACGATATTCAATGGAAGCCTCGCCCTGCAGCGGTTGATAAGGACGAATGAAAATGGCTAACGAAAAAACTCCCGTTGGTTCAGTCCGGCCGAGCCAGCTGCTCTGGACCTATGGTCCTGGTGCGCTGATTGATTTGCCAAACCTGTCGGTCGTGACGCTAGGGATAAACTTTTGGGAGAAGGATCGCTGTCGGCCGGTGGTAGAAAGTCGCCTGCTGGCTGCCGTGCAAAAAGTACTCGGGCCGCAGGTTGAATCGCTACGTATGCCTCCATTCACGACTAGCGACGCGGTTGATCCGTACTCGGCTGAGGCTTATGTAGGGGTTCCTGTGCGGCCCTTTCCTCGCTGGTTGCGTTGCGTTAAGTGCGGAATGCTTTCGCCTTATGACAGTGGGCTGTTCGATCTGAAGGAAAATCGTTATCGGCCGGAGGCGACTTGCTTCGTTCATAAGGGCTGCACGGGGTCAAAAGGAGATCAGCCTGCGAAGGATGCCGATGCTGTGCCTGCGCGTTTCTTGCTGGCTTGCAAGAATGGGCATCTGGATGACTTTCCGTGGAACTGGTACGTCCACAGTGGTCTTGGTGGTTGCAAGGGTACGCTGCGATTCTTTGAAAGCGGCGCGTCTCTGCAAACCGAGAACCTTTGGGTGAAGTGTGACTCCTGTGGTGTGGCCCGTAATATGGCTCATGCTTTCGGGCAGCTAGGTAAAGAAAACCTTCCAGGGTGCCGCGGTCGGCACCCTCATCTGGATCATTTTGATCCTGATTGTGATGCGGAGCCGCGCGTGGTTCTGCTGGGGGCGACCAATAGTTGGTTTCCTATCTCTATTTCTGCGTTGGCCATTCCACAGGCTAAAGATTCGCTGAGTCAACTTATCGACGATGGTTGGGATTTCTTCCACGATCTTGATGGCGTAGAAGAGGTGCCGTTGACGGTAAAAATGTTAAAAAAAACCGGTGCGTTACCGGGGATTGACCAATATTCTGCCGAGCTGATCTGGGCTGCAATCGAGCAACATCGTAGCGGTGGTGATGCGAATGTCACTGAGTCGGACATCAAGGGGCCTGAGTGGCGCGTGCTGATTGATCCGTCACCAGTGAATGACTATCCGCATTTCACCTCAGACATAGTCAATGTTCCTGGGCGCTTCAAGAGCAAGATCTCGAGGGTGCTGTTATTGAAGCGCTTGCGTGAGGTTAATGCGCTGCTCGGCTTTACACGAGTGGAAGCTCCTGACGATTCAGCTGACCTGGCAACCGGTCCTACTAAGGCTCCGCTGTCACGGGGTAAACCCGATTGGATTCCTGCGAATCAGGTGCATGGCGAAGGCATTTTCATCCAATTCGATGAGCAGGCTATCGCTGAGTGGGAGCAACTTGAAGACGTCCAAAGCGTTGATGAGCGCTTACGTGGCGGTCATAAGGGCTGGCGAAACTCTCGGCATTTAAGCCCTCCGGAAGAAGGCTATCCAGGCGCTCGGTATGTGCTGCTTCATACCTTGGCGCATATGTTAATTCGTGAGCTGGCGTTGGAGTGCGGGTACAGCGCGGCCAGCATCCGCGAGCGTATTTATGCGGACGTGAATGCAGAGGGCTGCCAAGCGGGCTTTATTATTTACACGGCGGCTGCCGACTCCGATGGGACCCTGGGTGGTTTGGTCGAGCTAGGTAAGCCAGAGAACCTTGAGCGGTTGCTTGTGCAGGCTTTGCGGCGTTCTCGCATATGCTCGTCTGATCCGCTCTGCGCCGAGCATGATCCGCAGAAGGATCGAAGTTTGCATGCGGCCGCTTGCCATGCATGTTCATTCGTCGCTGAGACCTCTTGCGAGCGCGGTAACCGCTATCTCGATCGTGCGATGGTGGTTCCCACGTTTGAGAACGACAAGGCCGCATTCTTCAAGGACGTTTGAGATGAAAGCTCTGCTGGAGGCAGTGTCGGCATTGGTGGCTATTGTTTCTCCTGACCGTACCGCCGCTTTGGCGGCAGCGGTCAGGTTCATTGGTGCTGAGAGTGCGGGGAAGTTGAATAATGCTTCCGTGTTGTCTGCCAAAGCTGGTGACTCATTCAAGGCTATGGTCGCGGCATGGAAGTCTAACCCTGTCACCGGTGAAACCTTAGCGGCCATGCTGCTGGCCGCTGACCATGCTTATCGTCAGGCAGAGGCAAAGCAGGTAGTCGATTTGGTATGGACCGGCCCCACTACGGACATTGTTCCGGCTCGTCGAACCGAACAGGCTCTGATTCAGGTAATCGATGGTGCAAAGCACAGGTTGTTCATAACGAGTTACGTTGCTTACGACATCGAGTCGATCACAAAGGCTCTGAGGTCAGCGGCGGATCGCGGTGTGGCGATCAACTTCCTGATGGAGCTTTCGACAGCCAGCGGTGGCAAGGTCAGCATTGACCCCATTGATAACCTGCGCAAAGTCGTTCCTAGTGCGCGGTTCTACATCTGGAAGGACAAGGGTGCGATCTTCTCGAATGGCAGCGTGCATGCGAAGGTCGCGGTGTCCGATGGCTCGCACTGTTTCATAACTAGTGCCAACCTCACCGGGTACGCAATGGATCAGAACATGGAGGCCGGAGTCTTGATCTCCGGAGCTCCATTGCCCGAGCAGCTTCATCGGCACCTGGAGGCGTTGGCGATAACTGGGGTGATCGTGCCTGTCGGGTGATGTTCTTCTGGGGGGGGGGGAATGTCGCGAAGTGACATCATGCGAGCGGTGAAGCGCGCTAATACAGCACCAGAAATCATCGTTCGCCAAGTGCTGCATGCTTTGGGGCTACGGTTTCGTCTGCATCGCCGGGATCTTCCAGGTTCGCCGGATATAGTCCTGCCGAAATTCCAAACGGTGGTTTTCGTGCATGGATGTTTCTGGCACTGCCATCCCGACTGCCGCTACGCGACTACTCCTAAGAGTAGACAAGAGTATTGGCTACCAAAGTTCGAAGCGAATGTAGCGCGTGATGCGCGGAAGGAAGCTCAGTTACGAGAACTGGGCTGGCGTGTACTGGTGATCTGGGAGTGTGAAACGAAGAGTCTTGAGGCGTTGGAGGCTCGCCTCAGGCTTGAATTCGACCTTCCGCTTGGCGAATCGCTTCATAGTCCCTGATGTGTTGCATCAGGCTTTCTCCGATCACTTCTCCTAATCGCACCGGAACGGCGTTGCCGATCATGCGGCCGACGGCTTTGAAGGTGATCCGCTCTGGCTCCATAAACACGTAGTTTCTTGGAAAGGACTGTAGGATCGCTGCTTCACGTAGTGATATAGCGCGGGCCTGATCAGGGTGACCGAAACGGCCGTTCCCGAAGCCGTAGCAGAGGGTGGTCATTGTCGGGCTGGGGCGATCTGCGCGCATACGTCCGTATACGCTCGGATAGGTTTTTCCGCTCGCTTTGCGATGGCATTCAGCGACTAGCTCTGGCGGCCAATCTTTCCAGGATCCGCCTGGCCTGGAGTGAATGATGCGTCGCATGTTGATCGGGGTAAGTGTTGCTGCCCGGTGAAGTGGATCGTTCGGGTCGCACTCTCCAGCCGCCAGGCGAGGCAACGCGCCGATGACGTCCTCGACATGGACTGGGGCGTTCAGATGCGTGGGAGGGATGATGCTTATGGGTATTCCCAGTTTGGAAGCGAGCAGAACATGGCGACGTCGCTGCTGTGGCAAGCCGTATTCGACGCAAGCCACTCGTCCGTCCCAGATCTCGTAACCTTGGTCCCTGAGGCTTTGTACGAAGTCGTGGTAGACCTCGTGTTTGGTGACGTCAGGAACGTTTTCCATAGTTACCAAGTGAGGCTCAGTTTCTTTGATGAGGCGGCTGAAGTGATAGAGCAACGGCCACTTGCGATCGTTGCGGGTGTCTTTGCCTTGGTTGTAGGTTGAGAACGGTTGGCAAGGCGCGCAACCGGCCAGTAGCCTGTATTGGCCAGGACGATACCAGGCTAGCAACTCTTGGGCTGTCACTTCCTGCACGTCTTTTTTGACAAAGGCGGCCTGGTTGTTCTCCTGGTAGGCATACGCGCATTGGCCTTCGATGTCGTACCCGGCATGCACTGTAATGCCGGTGTTGCGCATGCCGGCAGTGAGGCCACCAGCGCCACAGAAAAGGTCAACAGCATCAATCATTGGGATAGGTCCTCTTAGCAGGAGGTATTCTAGCTGGAACCTTTGTAAAGATCGAGCACGATATGTCACACCCATATTTCTTTATCTCCCGTCGAAAGTAAGTACAACGGTTGGATCGCGACAAAAAATAAGTGATTGGGTACTGTGCCAATGACCGCCCTGGTGTCAACCAGGGCAGTCTATCGGGCGGAGTAAACTTCGGAGCTACAGGTAGCCTCGTTCCGCCAGCGACACGCAGCCTTCATGGTCCACCACTACATGATCCAATGTCTGGGTGCCAATCTTGTTGAGTGCATTCTTGAGGACTTTGGCCAGCGCACAATCTGCTTGGCTTGAGTCGGAATCGCTGGAAGGATATTTGTGCACTAGTATCAAGGCGGCTGCGTTATGTTCCAGGGCGATTTTGACCACCTCCCGAGGGGACACGCAGGTAACTTCCAAAGGCCCCCTGAATATTTCCCTAAAGCCAATCACCCGGTGCTCGATATCGAGCAGTAACAAAGCAAAGACTTCGTATTCATGGAACTGCAGAAGCGTTTGTAGGTGGCTGAAAACGAGTCTGCGCTCAGTCAACGCGCGTCCTTTAGACAGACGATACATCGCGAGTTGTTGAGCCATCTGCAGGATGTCGGCCTCGCTGACCGGTGATTCCATGGCATAGGTGTCGGGAGTTTCGCCGGCTTTGAGCTTGGGATATTTCATGCTGGTATTCCTGTCACGAACGCGTGAAAGCACTGAAGGGGGCGTGGCGCAGTCACTGCAAGGTGGGTGTCGGGATTGAATAATTCCGAGCGGCCATTAGGCGAGAATGCTCGGCGCTGCTGTGGCTCGATGGTTCACGCAACGAGTTGTAAGGCTGCATTGAGTGCCTTCTGTTTGATTACTGCGCCTTGACCAAACCATGCCGAATCCATTCGATACTCAGAACTCCTGGCGCGTCGTTCATGATCCACATATTCAGTAACGGCGTTCAGCAAGCCCCATGCTGTTCCGCGAGCGGACTCCATATCAGATCCTCGGCCTTCACCTTCGTAGAGGTTTTGCACCTTCTCCATAGCTCGCTTGTTGGGCAATACATTGGGAATGGGGTCATGGGCTCCGGTGTCGCACAGCACGTCCATAAAGAAGCCGATGACCTCTTTCGTCTGAACTTTGCGTTCGGCGAGGGCGCGCATCCGGTACATGAATTCGTCCCATCGCGAGACGGCAATGCCCAATTGTTTTTTGATGGTTTGCGGATCAAAACGCGTGCTGTGCGGCACTTTGATGGTGTGGTTGGCGCCGCTCAGGGAGATGCTCAGGGTGTTGCTGCAGACCACGCGAACGGTGGTGGGGGTCGCAATGGTAGCCAATGTGCCGTCGCACGAAGTCGCCAGCAGCAGATAGCCGTTGACCTGATCATTGCCCCTCAGGGTTGTCGCCTGGCCCGTTCTGGCAAGTGCCCAGAACTTGCGTCCACCTTTCAACACGCCAGCAGTTTCCAGCTCATAGCCCGAGAACTCGGTAAGGTCTCGGTAGAACTCCAGAACTTCACGTGGCTGTACCACTTGGTAGCGATTGGACACAACCGATAAAGGCGCTTTGGTGTCAGAGCGATACAACACCTTTTGTTCAGGGAACGAGTGGATGGTGCCGAGGTGGCCAGATGCATCTGCTTTAAAATGAACCGGGCTTTCCTGGATCTGCCAATTCATACCAGCTTCACGCTGCCAGATTTCTAGAGGCTGTTTCGGCGACAACGCAGAGCCAAGGCCGTGCCAGGGTGCATCACCAGCGTATGCTATTTGTTCAACGAGATGTGCCATGAGAATGGTTTCCTTAGGGTATAGAGCGGCATAGCGCCGCGCAGAACGCGGCACTAGACGGGGTAATTTGAGAGATTGATTAAGTAGGGAGGTTGAAACGATGCCCGCAGGTCAGGCAGAAGTTATTGGCAAGGATATGACGATCCAGCTTTTCACCAAGTTGAGCACCAACAATACAGCCGCTCACGCCTCCGGCCAGTCCGCCGAGGATGGCGCTAGAGACCGTACTGAGCGAGATGGCAAATGGATCGGGAATGCCACCGACAGAATGGGCTGTGCGGGTTGCAGCGAGCGCGGCGCTGACGCCTTGTGCTGCGCCTCCGACGGCGCCGACAACGGCACCGATTCTCATGGCTGTTTTATGGAAAGCGATTTTTTGCGAGTTACAGGAAGGGCACCGAAATGACATGGTTGAAGCATCCATGATGATTATTCAGTACCGTGATATAGGTGTGTAATGATTTTCAAAATCGTTTGGAGTGAAAGCAGTTGGTCGTCCCGCCCCCTACGGTCAGCGTTTGTCAGTCAAAACCCATGCAGAGTTAGTTCTTTGTATACGTACTTGGTTCCTATTGAGGGCAGTACTGCCTCTGACCCAGTCAAAGTAGTCGCTCGACTCGCAGAAAAAAAATACTGGTCGCTGGAGCCTTAAGTCCAGGGCGAGGGTGGCCTAAAGTCGCGTCATTCCCAACACATGACGAGAAGGCAAGTGACAAATACAGAAGCCGTTTTCTACCCAAGGATTTTGCGCCTGAAGCAACTGACCGAGCGTATCGGCCTTGGACGGTCAACGATCTACGACCGCATGGACACCCAGTCGCCGAGGTACGACGCTACGTTCCCAAAACCAATCAAATTAGGGTCAGCGGCCATCGGCTGGGTTGACTCCGAAATCACCACCTGGATTGAGCAGCGCATGTCTGCCAAGGAGGTGCGCTAATCTTCAAAGACCTGTTCGCTAATGGATGGGACTGGAGTTCCCTTTACTGTTTTTTTTGCTGAATTCGAACACTAACTCCGTATACGTTTTTAACTAATCTTTCTATCGTGAGGTGCGCTACTAGCAGTGCTTTGATCGGGGTCGGCTTGCCTTAATATTTTTGGTTTATATGTTATTAGTATTGCTGTTTACTAGTAATTACTACTCTAGGGATTAACTAGATCTGCTCTCCTAGAGAATGGTAACTATTCAGCAAGCATCACCTATGCTTGCGTGTAAGTAGAGAGCGAGGTGTGTCTACAGATATCAAAATGTAATGAAGTGACTTGATCAACAGTCAAGTCAGTCAGTAATGTGATTGACAGTTAAATTCCCTAGGCAAGAGGAGGTGTTTGTGAGAGGTGATGAAGAGCGCCTTGCAGCGCTCCAGAGTAAGATCGGGTTAACGGTAAAAGGCATAGAAGTAGGTGCTCTGGATAACGGTCTGATTGCGACTCTGAAGAGCGCATCGTGGTTGGTCAGAAGGCTTATAAAATCAGAAGGAGATGCGTTTAAGGTTGATGTTGTGGATGACTTCGGCAATGCACGCCTGAAGAGCAATGCTCCAGGCAATATCCTGCTCAAACTTCTAAAGGAGCACATTCCCAACGACAGTCGGTTTAATGCGCTTTACAAATTTGAACCGTATCTAGATATGGCGATTAGCCGCCTTGTTAAATTCGATTTGTATCCAGTACTTTTGTCTTGGTACATGGAAAGGCCAGCTAGTGAGGCTCGTAAGCTCATGGCGCACCTGAACCGGTGTGTGGATCAGATTCGTCAAGAGGTCAAATCTAAGAACTTTCTAGCTACGCTCAACAGCTATCAGAGGTCGAGTAATAAAAACTACAAGGAACTCACAGAATATGTAGATGCGTTGTTCAAACGCCATGCCAGACTGCTGGTGCTGAGGGTTGATCTTTCCTATTCGAAAGAAAACTCCAAGACGACGCAGGATCAAGCTAAGCAAGATCGACAGCGCCTGTTCGAAAACGCGAGGTCGAACAAGCTGTTTGGTGACATGGTGGGTTACATCTGGAAGCTGGAGCACGGGCCGGAGAAAGGCTTTCATTATCACATGATGTTTTTCTTTGACGGCTCCAAGGTTCGAGAAGACATAACTCTGGCCAAGCGGATTGGCGAATATTGGAAGGAGGTGATTACGAAAGGTCGAGGCCTGTACTACAACTGCAATGCGGTTAAGCTTGCCTATGCGAGCTGTGGGATTGGGATGATTGAACATGCGGATGCCGAGCTGCGCGCAGGTTTGTGCAAAGCTGTGTTTTATCTCACCAAGACGGATTTATACATGAAACTTCAAACTAAAGGGCGCGGCATGGGAAAAGGGTTATACCCTAGCCCTAAAGGTGCCCGTGGCAGACCAAGAGCGTTAATGGCTGCTTAGGAATGCACGGCCTAGAGATTAGCACTGTCGAGCGGCCTGCGCAGTGCTGAGAACTCTGTGGTGACGAGTGCGTATGTTTTATTTATTGTCTACTTGTGACGTTTGGTTTTCTCCCAAGCAGGATTGACGAGTTCATCTTCACACAACCATCTGGGCAGCCACGTTTCAATGTTTGAGGGTTGTACATCAAGGATGTTGTTGTTGACGATAAAATCACTCAGAGGTCGCTCTAGCGTAGCAACGGCTGTTGTTTTATATGGCCAGCCTGCTTCAGGTCGCAAGTCTTCCAGCAATCTTGCGATCTCTTCTTTTAATGGTAAGGTAGATTTATTCCGGCCTTGCGCGTTTTTACTGTTTCGTACAGAGCGTTTATCAGCTTCGTTAAGGTTTTGGATCGCAGCGGAACGCTCTATGATTTCGCCAATCATTAAGCTTGCGTAGCTATTAAAGGCCCAAGCTTTGTCGCGAGCTTTATTTTGCTCGGCAGTGCTGGCTAGTTCCAAATATAAGCAAGCGTACTTCACGTGTTGAAGCAATTTAGTGGCGTCGTTGTCGTGCTTGCTGGATTCGTTGTCCCAATCCTCCTCTAGCTGCCCCTGAAGTTCAGGGGTGCTGATGCTGGAACGGATGCTTTCTAACAGTTCTAGATGTGCGTCAGGCTCTGTAAGTGGTGAGAAAAAATGGAGATGCAGTATCCCGCGATTCCTAGCGATGGCTGCATCGATTGTGATGTTGCCGATGCGTTCATTCTCTTGTATAGCGAGTTGCGTTCTCGTAAACAACGCGGGCTTTTTTTCTTTCATTTTTCCTGCTGATCTTTGATGAAGTTGGTTTATTCGTATGTTATCGAGGCTCCACCGGTCGAACCGGTGGTGGGGTGTTGGTCGGGAGGGGCGTGTTTAACCCGCGTGGCTATTGAGGGCGCGTAATGAATTCACTCCAGTCTTTCATTAGGTCGCGTCGTTTATCGAGAAAATCAGTACGCGAGTATGCCCCTTCAGTCTGATCTCGCTCATCATGCGCTAGCGCCATTTCGCATACTTCACGTGGGTAGTGAGTGCATTCCCCAGCCCAGTCTCGAAATGAAGAACGAAAACCGTGTCGAGTGATTTGTTTGTATCCCATGTCATGTAGGAGCGTCCGTATGGCGTTTGCATGCATGACTCCTGTCTTGCCGTGGCCTGGAAATAGAAAGGGGCTTCTCTCATCTCTCGGAATGCGCTTGACCAGCTTTATGACTTCCTCAGCGAGCGGAATCACGAAAGCTACTCGCATTTTCATTCGCTCATCTGGCAGCGACCAAGTTGCAGCTTCTAGATCAAACTCATCCCAACGAGCGAACCTGACCATATGGGCGCGTGCGCTGGTCATGATCAGCAGTTGAGCAGCCCAAGATGGAGGAGTGGAGTTTGCACAAAGTTTTATCATCAGATCCGGCACATCCTGCCAGCGTAACGCCTCAAAGTGCTCTCGCTTTCGAGCCTTCTTCTTTTCAGCACGACTCAAAAGGTTTTCTAAGTGCCCGCGCCAGCGAGCAGGGTTTTCGCCGTTTCGAAGGTTGCGTGCCTTGGCGGCGTCTAGAACCTGTTCAATTTGTCCACGTACCTCGTCGGCGGTTCTGGTCTTGGTGGCCCAGATGGGTTGCAGCACCTTAAGCACCTGAGGAGTACCGATCTCGTCGGCTGATAGCTTGCCTATGTGATCAAACGCATACAGCTCTAACTTTCGTAGCCAGCCTTTACGCCACTTCTCCGACCACGCCGAGCCATGAGCATTACGGTATTCCGTTGCGAGCGTCTCGAACTTCACTTGCTTGGCTTCACTTACACGCTGAGCTTCCCGTTGAGCTGCACGCTCTATGTCTCTGGCTGCAAGGGGATCAATGCCGTCGCTCAGTTGGGTGCGTTTGGTGCTGGCATCTTGTCTGGCTTTCTTGAGACTCACCTCGGGGAATGAACCCAGCCCCATCTCTCTACGACGACCTGCCAGTTGGAAGCGGAGTAGCCAGGATTTACGCCCTGTAGGCTTAACGACCAAGCGAAGCCCATCACCATCTTCATAGGTGCCAGGTTCGGTCAAGTTTTCGACTTGTTTCGGATTCAACTTACCCATTGGATTTTCCCCTGTCGTCCGCTATGTCCCCCCACCTGTCCCCCCACTTCATCGTTGGATGAGGTCAGATGGCGTTGAACACCATCGGACAGGCGAATGCCTAGAGCCCCCGGAATAGCTAAGCTATCAGGAAGATTCTTGGATGGGATAGGATTATTTCGGACAATTAAAAAGCCGGCTTGTGGCCGGCTTCTCGGGGACTGGCTTGGCCTATTTTTGGTAAGCCTTGCCAGCCTTCAAAACGTACATCCGGATCTGCGTCCGGCTGTGGGACTTGGTCAGACGTTGGTCTGCCGCGTCGGGCGCTCTCTGAGCCGCGGGGCGGGTCGATGCGCAAATGTGGGGCGCAGGATACTGAGTTTTGCTTGGGATTCCCAGTCTGAAGTGCGGTTTAGAGCGACTTCTACGCCAGAAATCCGGGATTTGTACCGATTGTCCGGGCCTCTTCGCGAGCAGGCTCGCTCCCACAGGGTTCTGTGCAGGGTCGACAAACCGCATCAAGTCAGAGAAACGGCACCGCCGGTCGCCGCTTGCTCACTGTCGACCACCAAAACACCCAGCCCAATATGTGAATCCGTTGCTCTTCGATCTGCGCCGGGCGGAACACTTCGTCCGGGTATTCCGCGCTGTTGTGGCTGCGCAGGCGCAGGCCGTTGCCGGGCATGCGGTGCAGGTATTTGATGCGCAGCATACCGTCGTGTTCGATGGCGTAGATCTCGCCGTCGACGACTTGGGTCAGGCCGCGGTCGATCGCGACGACGGAGCCGTCCTCGATACGTTCGGCCATGCTGTTGCCGATCATGTGCGCGCAGATGGCATCGGCGGGGCGGATCTCCAGTTGATCAACCTGTGCACGCAGCAGGCGGATGGACAGGTCCGGGTCCTGAATGACGTGGGTTTTGTCGGAACCGTTGGTCAGTGGCGTTTCTTTGAAGAAGGCCAGTTCGATGTCGTTGGGATGGATGAATCTATACGCGCCCTGTGGATCATGGGCGTCAAAGCTGTCGCCGTTGCTGGCAGGCGGAGTCAGGCTTGGCAGCTCTTTTGTGCCTTGGCCGGTTTTCAGCCATTCGCTGTTGACGGACAGCAGGCGTGAGACTTCTTCCATGCGATACGCCGGGACGCCCCGGGTGTACCAGTTGTGGACATTTTGGGCTTCCGTGCCCCAGAACTTTGCGAAACCCGTCGTCGAGATGTTCGCAGCTTCCAGGAGTGCCTTGAATCTTGGACCGCTAGTGTTCTTTCTCATAAACACGGAGTCTACGGCCGTGCCAGAGCGGTTTGAATAAACCGGACGTTCAAAAACGGGCTGAATTTTGCGACGGGATGTAAGGCGATCTTGTGGGAAATTACACAGGCTAAAACTTTTCTGTAGTCCGTCATAAACACTCTGTTTAAGACAACTTTTCCCGAGCACAAAAAACCCCGGATCAACCGGGGTTTTCTTCAAGCCTCACGCGTGGCGCAGGTGCTTAGCCTTTGTAGGCGGCAACCGACTTGGTGATCGCTTCGCGGGCGGCGTCTGCACCGGCCCAACCTTCGATCTTGACCCATTTGCCTTTTTCGAGATCTTTGTAGTTCGCGAAGAAGTGCTCGATCTGCTGGATCAGCAGTGGCGGCAGGTCGGTGTATTCCTTCACATCGACGTACAGCTGGGACAGCTTGTCGTGTGGGACTGCGATGACTTTGGCATCGCCGCCGCCGTCGTCGGTCATGTTCAGGATGCCGACTGGACGCGCGCGGATCACCGAGCCTGGAGCAACCGGGTAAGGGGTCACAACCAGCACGTCGAGGGGATCACCGTCGTCAGCCAGGGTGTTCGGGATGTAACCGTAGTTGGCCGGGTAGAACATTGGGGTGGCCATGAAACGGTCAACGAACAGGCAATCGCTGTCTTTGTCGATTTCGTATTTGATCGGCGCGTGGTTGGCCGGAATCTCGATCGCGACGTAGATGTCGTTCGGCAGGTCTTTGCCAGCCGGAATCTTGCTGTAGCTCATTGGGCGTTGCCCCCGTAGTTGACCAAAAACACTTGGCCGGATTGACCAAAAAGTGGCGGCGATTATAGGCATATTCTGCCGTCGATGCCATGTACCGAAAGTCGTGCAGACCTTAGTCGTGAGCCTGATAGACCGGGTCTGAGGCCTGAAGTTGCCGCAACCGGCTCAACGGGTCCTGACGGTAGAAAAGCTGCAGCTGCGCATACACCTGTGGATAAGCCTCGTGCAACAGATCCGGGGCGCTGAAAAAGTACTCGCTGGTGACGGCGAAGAACTCGGCCGGGTTCTCGGCGGCGTAGGGATCAATGGCGGTTTCGGCGTCAGGGTCATGGTCGAGCTGACGGTTGAGATCGTCGTAAGCCTTTTGCATGACGTCTGCCCAGTCGCTGACACGCATGTCGGCGTGCAGTGGCGGCAGGCCGTTGGCGTCGCCGTTAAGCATGTCGAGTTTGTGCGCCAGTTCGTGGATGACCAGGTTATAGCCTTCCCAGCCACCACTGGCCATCACGCCCGGCCAGGCGAGGATGATCGGCCCCTGCTGCCAAGCCTCGCCGCTGTGTTCGCCGTCCCATTCGTGCTCGACACCGCTGGCGTCGCGATGACGTTGCGGGCTGAGAAAGTCGTCGGGGTAGAGCACGATCTCGTGGAAACCCTGATACCAGTTCAGATCGCCCAGATTGAGCAGTGGTAATTGTGCCTGGGCGGCGAGCAGCAGGCGTTGTTCCTGATGCAGTTCGACGCCGGGCAGAGCGCTCAGGTGTTTGTCTTCGAGGAACAGTACGCAGGCTTCGCGCAGCCACTGATCTTCGGCAGCGCTGATGCCATCAAGGAAGCTCAGGTGATGCCGCACCCGTTGCCACATGTTGTCGGCAATCGGGTGCTTCGCCAGAATGCGCCGGCGACGCCAGGCGCTCAGCGACCACATCGGCCTAGTGCGATTGCGCTTTGGTGCCGCCGAAACGGCTGCGAACCACGCCAAGGATCATCGGCACCAGCGACAGCAGAATGATCGCCACCACCAGCAACGACAGGTTTTTCTTGATGAACGGCACGTTGCCGAAGAAGTAACCCAGCGTCACCAGACCGCCGACCCATAGGATGGTGCCCAACACGCTGAAACCGAAGAAACGCGGGTATGGCATCTTCGCTACGCCGGCGACGAACGGCGCGAAGGTACGGATGATCGGCAGGAAGCGCGCCAGCGTCACGGTCTTGCCGCCATGCTTGTCATAGAAATCGTGGGTTTTTTGCAGGTAATCGCGACGGAAGATTTTCGAGTTCGGGTTGCTGAACAGTTTCTCGCCAGCCGTTCGTCCGATCACGTAGTTGGTGCTGTCGCCCAGTATGGCCGCGAGCATCAACAGTCCGCCCAGCAGCACCGGATCCATACCGCCGCCCGCCGCAACGGCACCGGCGATGAACAGCAGCGAATCACCCGGCAGGAACGGCATCACTACCAGTCCGGTTTCACAGAAGATCACCAGAAACAGGATGGCGTAGATCCATGGCCCATAGTTGTTCACCAGCAAATCGAGGTATACATCGAGATGCAGGATAAGGTCGAGCGGGTTGAAATCCATGGGGGCACCTGTTTGACGGCCCGACTCGGCAGGCATGTGCGGATGACTTCGTGTAAGCCTACAGCGGGGTGTAGTTTTTCTTACAAGCCGGAAAGATCGGGATTATACGGTCTGAAGGATGAAAAGCGCGTCGGTTTTGTAGCGAGGGATGTCGAGGTGTGAACAATTGTCAGGAAGCATTCGGGGTGCCTGAGGGAGCGGGCTCCCTCATCACACGTTGCACTTGCAGTCAGAGTTCTTCGCTGATCGGCAGCACGTAGTTCTTGAACTCGGTGTCTTCCTTGAATCCGATGGATTCATAGGTTTTCTGCGCCACTTCGTTGTTGCTGCTGGTGGAAACACGCATGCGCACGGCCTGGGTTTCCTTGGCCATTTTCTTCGCAGTGCGGATCAGGTTGTCGGCGACCAGTTGGCGGCGTGCATCTTCGGCGACATAGATGTCATTTAGGATCCACACGCGTTTGAGTGACAACGAGGAGAAGCTTGGATAGAGCTGACAGAAGCCCATGAGTTTCTTGTCGTCATCATCGGCCAAGGCCAGATAGATCACCGATTCCTTGCGACGCAGACGCTTTTCAAGAAAGGCGCGGGAGGAATCCGGGTAAGGCAGGGAACCGTAGAACTCGCGATATTTGACGAACAACGGAGTCAGTAAATCCAGATGTTCGAGGGTCGCTTGAATAATCCGCATGATAGGTCTCGTCTTCAAGTGGCTGTCTTCAACTGCTCTGACGGCGATGGGAAACCCGTGCGGCCGTGCATCGATCCTGCCTGAAACCGGCGCAGAAACGCAATGCGGAAACGGTTCAGGTAGGGGGCGGGCTGAGTAGGAAATTTCCTTTCATGTCCGCACCGGCGTCCGACTCCAGCGTCTGAACCTGTGCTTCGTCCTTCAGATTCACGCCCGACAGCTGTCTGCGACACGCTTCCCGCATCAAGTACAGCAAGCGGTGCGCCGCCATGCCGTAGCTCAAGCCTTCGAGCCGCACATTGGAAATGCAGTTGCGGTAGGCGTCGGTCAGGCCGATCTTTGGATTGTAGGTGAAATATAAACCCAGGCTGTCTGGCGAGCTGAGTCCCGGGCGTTCGCCGATCAGCATCACCAGCATTTTTGCGCCGAGCAATTGGCCGATTTCATCACCGACGGCAACGCGACCCTGTTCCACCAGGATAACGGGCGCCATCGACCAGCCGTCAGCGCTCATTTGCTCTTCCAGTCGGGTCAGAAACGGCAATGTATGCCGATGCACCGCCAGCGCCGACAAGCCGTCAGCCACGACGATCGCCAGATCGACGCCGCCCGGATGCGCGGCCGCGTAATCGCGCAATTGCCGGGCCGAGTCATCGCTCAGTTTGCGCCCCAGATCCGGGCGTTGCAGGTAGCTGTTGCGGTCTACTGCCGCGCTGTGCAGCAACAAGGAGTCGCGCTCGCGCTCGCTCAGCTGCGCGCTGAGCCCGGCATGGTCGAACGGCAGATGCACGGCATCCCGCGCCTGAGCATGGGCAAACTGGAAATCCAGTTGCGCAGTGGTCGGCAGGCTGGTGCCGGTGCGGCCGAGGGCGATCCGCGCAGGCGTCAGGCGGCGCAGTTCCAGCCAAGGGTTTTGCGGGTCCACGGGCGGTTTTTCCATGTGACTCATCCCAGTTGCGCCAGCGCCTGGCGGAAGGCCGGCGGCAAGTTGTTGCCAAAGCGAACCTTGCCGTCCGCTTGCGTGAAGATGCCCATGTTGGCCAGCCATTGTTCGAACTCCGGCGCCGGTTTCAGGCCCAGGGTCTGCCGAGCGTAGAGCGCGTCGTGGAACGAAGTGGTCTGGTAATTGAGCATGATGTCGTCGGAGCCGGGGATGCCCATGATGAAGTTGATCCCGGCCACACCCAAGAGGGTTAGCAAGGTGTCCATGTCGTCCTGATCGGCTTCAGCGTGGTTGGTGTAGCAGATATCGCAACCCATCGGCACGCCGAGCAGCTTGCCGCAGAAGTGATCTTCGAGGCCGGCGCGGATGATCTGTTTGCCGTTGTACAAGTACTCCGGGCCGATAAATCCTACGACCGTGTTCACCAGGAACGGCTTGAAATGTCGCGCCACCGCGTAGGCTCGGGTCTCGCAGGTCTGTTGGTCGACGCCGTGGTGGGCGTTGGCCGACAGCGCGCTGCCCTGACCCGTCTCGAAATACATCAGGTTCTGCCCGAGAGTGCCGCGATTCAGGCTCAGGCCGGCGTCATAGCCTTCCTGCAAGACATTCAGGTTGATGCCGAAACTGGCGTTGGCCGCTTCGGTACCGGCAATCGACTGGAACACCAGGTCCAGCGGCACGCCACGGTTGATCGCCTCGATGGAGGTGGTGACGTGGGTCAGCACGCAGGCCTGGGTCGGGATGTCGTAGCGCTGGATGATCGCGTCGAGCATTTCCAACATTGCGCAGATTGAGGCGATGCTGTCGGTGGCCGGGTTGATGCCGATCATCGCATCGCCGTTGCCGTAGAGCAGGCCGTCGAGAATGCTCGCGGCGATGCCGGACGGTTCGTCGGTCGGGTGATTCGGCTGCAGGCGGGTCGATAGGCGTCCGCGCAAACCGAGGGTGCCGCGAAACTTTGTCACCACGCGAATCTTTTGCGCCACCAGCACCAGATCCTGCACGCGCATGATCTTCGACACCGCCGCGACCATTTCCGGGGTCAGGCCGGGGGCGAGGTTGCGCAGGCTGGTTTCGTCGGCGGCGTCGCTGAGCAGCCAGTCACGAAAGCCGCCCACGGTGAGGTGGCTGACCACGGCAAAGGCTTGTTTGTCGTGGGTGTCGATGATTAGCCGAGTGACTTCATCGGTCTCATAGGGAATCAGCGCTTCTTGCAGGAAATGCGTGAGCGGAATGTCGGCCAGCGCCATTTGCGCGGCCACGCGTTCGCCGTCGTTTAGGGCGGCGACGCCTGCGAGAAAGTCCCCGGAACGCGCCGGGCTGGCTTTGGCCATGACGTCCTTGAGGCTGTCGAAGCGATAGGTCTGGGCGCCGACCGTGTGAGCGAAACTGGCCATACACAATTCTCCGTGACGGCGCAGACCGAGCCTGCGCCGGGATTGTCGGCACTCAGTGCAAGGCTTGCTCAGCCTTCTGGATCGCCGCGAACTCTTCCTCCGGCGTGCCTGCTACCAAGTGATGTCGACTGTAGAACGCAAAGTAAGCAATTAACACTCCATAGATGACGGCGGCACCGATTACCACCCGTGGGTCGACCAGGAAGCCCGCGACCACGGCGATGCACGCCAGCACCAAGGCCACGCCGGAGGTGAAGATGCCGCCCGGTGTGCGGTACGGCCGGTCCATTTTGGGGCGGCGAATCCGCAAGGTGATGTGCGCGGCCATCATCAGCACGTAGGAAATGGTTGCGCCGAACACCGCTACCAGAATCAGCAGATCGCCCTGGCCGGTCAGCGACAGGCCGAAACCGATGATGCCGGGAATCACCAGCGCCAGGACCGGTGCCTTGCTTTTATTGGTTTCGGACAGTTTGCGTGGCAGGTAGCCGGCCCGGGACAGCGCGAAAATCTGCCGCGAGTACGCGTAGATGATCGAGAAGAAACTCGCGATCAGTCCGGCCAGCCCCACGAGGTTGACGAAACTGCCCATCCAGGTCGAGCCGCCATAGGCTCTGCTCAACGCCTCGACCAACGGGTTGCCGGAGGTCAGCAACGAATTGGCACCCGCACCGCCGGGACCGACGATGAGAATCAGCAGGGCAAACATCAGAAGCACCAACATGGCGCCGATCAAGCCGCGCGGCAGGTCACGTTTGGGGTTTTTGGTTTCTTCGGCGGCCAGCGGCACGCCTTCAACGGCAAGAAAGAACCAGATCGCATAGGGAATCGCCGCCCAGACGCCAACATAACCGAATGGCAAAAACGGACTGGCACCCGCCGCGGCAGTGACCGGAATGTCGAGCAGGTTGGCGACGTCGAAATGCGGCACCATCGCCACCAGAAACACCCCCAGCGCCAGCGCGGCGACGGCGGTGATGACAAACATCAGCTTGAGCGCTTCGCCGACCCCGAAAATGTGGATGGCAATGAAAATGATGTAGAAGGCCAGATAAATCATCCAGCCGCCGATGCCGAACAGCGATTCGCAGTAGGCACCGATGAACACCGCGATAGCCGCAGGGGCAATGGCGTATTCGATGAGAATCGCGGTGCCGGTGAGAAACCCGCCCCACGGCCCGAATGCACTGCGGGCAAAACCGTAGCCACCGCCAGCGGTAGGGATCATCGAAGACAACTCGGCCAGAGAAAAGCACATGCACAGGTACATGGTGGCCATCAGCAGCGTCGCCAGGAACATGCCGCCCCAGCCACCCTGTGCGAGGCCGAAGTTCCAGCCGGCATAGTCACCGGAAATCACGTAGGCAACGCCCAGGCCCACTAGCAGTACCCAGCCGGCGGCACCTTTTTTCAGTTCGCGTTGTTGAAAGTAATCCGATCCGACTTTTTCAAAGTCGACGGAGGCGCCGGTCGCCGGAGCGCCAGCCGGGGATTCGCTAGGCATAGGTTTCACCGTTCTTATTGTTTTATTGGCCCGATCATTCCGTCAGGAATCATGGGGTTGAAAGGCACACCGCTTTCGCGAGCAGGCTCGCTCCCACATTGGCGTTGTGTCGATTCGAACATTGCAGGTGCACGCAATTCCCTGTGGGAGCGAGCCTGCTCGCGAAAGCTATCTGAGGGGCGATGCAGAAACGACTGCCTCGCCCCCGATCCGCTTAGAAGAAGCCCAACGGATTGATGTCGTAGCTCACCAGCAGGTTTTTCGTCTGCTGATAGTGATCGAGCATCATCTTGTGCGTCTCACGCCCAACACCAGACTTCTTGTATCCGCCAAACGCGGCATGCGCCGGATACAGGTGGTAGCAGTTGGTCCACACGCGGCCAGCCTTGATCGCGCGACCCATGCGGTAGGCGCGGTTGATGTCGCGGGTCCACAGACCGGCGCCGAGGCCGAACTCGGTGTCGTTGGCGATCGCCAGCGCTTCGGCTTCGTCCTTGAACGTGGTGATGCTCACCACCGGGCCGAAGATTTCTTCCTGGAACACGCGCATCTTGTTGGTGCCCTTGAGCAGGGTCGGCTGGATGTAATAACCGGTCGACAGATTGCCCTCGAGTTTTTCCACCTTGCCACCGGTCAGCAGTTCGGCGCCTTCGCCCTTGGCAATTTCCAGGTACGAAAGGATTTTGTCGAATTGCTGCTCGGACGCCTGCGCGCCGACCATGGTGTCGGTGTCCAGCGGATCGCCGCGTTTGATTTGCAGAACTTTCTTCATAACGACGGCCATGAACTCGTCGTAGATCGATTCCTGTACCAGTGCGCGGGAAGGGCAGGTGCAGACTTCGCCCTGGTTGAAGAACGCCAGCACCAGACCTTCAGCGGCTTTCTCAATGAAGGTCGGTTCTGCCTGCATGATGTCTTCGAAAAAGATGTTCGGCGATTTGCCGCCCAGTTCCACGGTCGACGGAATGATGTTTTCGGCGGCGCATTTCATGATGTGCGAGCCGACCGGGGTCGAGCCCGTGAAGGCGATCTTGGCGATGCGTTTGCTGGTCGCGAGCGCTTCGCCGGCTTCTTTGCCGTAGCCCTGAACAATGTTCAGCACGCCCGGTGGCAGCAGGTCGCCGATCAGTTCCAGCAACACGGTAATGCCCAGCGGGGTTTGCTCGGCAGGCTTGAGCACCACGCAGTTACCCGCTGCCAGCGCTGGCGCGAGTTTCCACGCGGCCATCAGGATCGGGAAGTTCCACGGGATGATCTGACCGACCACGCCCAGCGGTTCATGAATGTGATACGCCACGGTGTTGCCATCGATTTCGGCAGCGCTGCCTTCCTGGGCGCGCAGGCAGCCAGCGAAGTAGCGGAAATGGTCAGCGGCCAGGGGGATGTCGGCGTTAAGGGTTTCGCGGATGGCTTTGCCGTTGTCCCAGGTTTCGGTGATCGCCAGCAGTTCGAGGTTCTGTTCGATGCGATCGGCGATTTTCAGCAGGATCAGCGAGCGCGCCTGCACGGAGGTCGCGCCCCACGCGTCGGCAGCGGCGTGGGCGGCGTCCAGTGCCTTGTCGATGTCTTCGGCAGTGGAGCGGGGGAATTCGGCAATCGGCTGGCCATTCACTGGCGAGGTATTGGTGAAGTACTGACCTTTGACAGGCGCGACGAACTCGCCGCCGATGTAGTTACCGTACTTGGCTTTGAACGAGACTTTGGCGCCTTCAGTACCGGGGTGAGCGTAACGCATGATGATGTTCTCCTTGGCTTTGTACTTATTAGAGAAACGCGCAAGTGCGCTTGCTATAAGCGTAGAGCAAAGGTCGGGCCACTGCCGTGCAGCGCAGGTAAATCAAGGGCTTGGCAGGTTTTCCTCGGACGAGTGGATTTTGCCTGTGACGGTTTCGGTACAGTTGGGGTGACGGTTTGTACCGCTTTCGGTACAGCTGATGACCGGGCAGTCTTGCCAGCATTGCAATGCGTCGGTGGCTGGAGGATGCTGGGCGTCACCTCAGCATTGGGCCGTCGAGCCTCGGGGAGAACAATAAGAAATGCACGACAACCATTTGAGTCGCCATGCCCGACAGGTTCTCACCGCAACCCAGGGCAAACCGCACCTGTACGGACCCGGTGCCGATCCGTCGATTGCCCGTTCGTGGCTGCGCTGTCTGGAGGACTACCACCTCGACCCGGCGCTGAGCATGGCGCCAACCGTGCTCGAACACGGCCGGGTACTGGAAAGCCGCGAACGTCTGCAGCAGGTTCTACAGATCGCCGGCAATGAAATGAGCAGCCTGCATCAACAACTCTCCGGCGCCGGCCACGCGGTATTGCTGACCGACGCGCGCGGGGTGATCCTCAACTGCGTCACCGCGCCGGCCGAACGCAAGATCTTCGAACGCGCCGGTCTCTGGCTGGGTGCCGACTGGAGCGAAGCCTGCGAAGGCACCAACGGCATCGGCACCTGCCTGGTTGAACGTCAGGCCCTGACCATTCATCAGGATGAACACTTTCGCGGTCGCCACACCGGCCTGACCTGCTCGGCGAGCCCGGTGTTCGACCCGCATGGCGAACTGCTGGCGGTGCTCGACGTGTCGTCGGCGCGCCACGACGTTTCGCGGCAGAGCCAGTTCCACACTATGGCGCTGGTCAATCTGTCGGCGAAGATGATCGAGAGCTGCTACTTCCTGCGCTGTTTCGATAACCAATGGTTGCTGCGCTTTCATCTGCAAGCCGAATCGGTCGGGTTGTTCAGCGAGGGCTTGCTGGCGTTTGACGGGGAAGGGCGGATCAGCGCGGTCAACCAGAGTGCGCTAAACCTGCTCGGGCATATTCGTGGCGGCTTGCTCGGTAAACCGGTCGAGGCGTTCTTCGATTGTTCGCTGGATGAGTTGCTTGGCCGCGCCAGTGCCCATGCCAGTGCCAGTTGGCCGCTGCGCACTCGTGACGGGAGGCATTTGTTTGCCGTGCTGCGCGGTGAGTCGCGCAAAGCTGTACCGATGGCCGCGAGGCCGGCTGTGGCGCAGGCGCCGCGTCTGTCGGGTATCTGTCTCGGTGATGAGGCGTTGCAGGCAGACTTCTGCAAAGCCCTGCGCGTCTTCGAACGTGATGTACCGCTGCTGATCAACGGCGAAACCGGCTCCGGCAAGGAAGCTTTCGCCAAGGCTGTGCATCAGGCCAGCCAACGCTCCGCCAAAGCCTTCGTTGCGCTCAACTGCGCGGCCATTCCTGAAAGCCTGATCGAGAGCGAACTGTTCGGCTATCGCGGCGGCAGCTTCACCGGCGCGCGCAAGGACGGCATGCGCGGCAAGCTGCAGCAGGCCGATGGCGGGACGTTGTTCCTCGATGAAATCGGCGACATGCCGCTGGCCTTGCAGACTCGGCTGTTGCGAGTTCTGGAGGATCGTCAGGTGGTGCCGATCGGCGGCGAGCCGGAGTCGGTCAACGTGCGGATCATCAGTGCCACCCACCGCAATCTGCTGGCGCGGGTCGCGGATGGCAGCTTCCGCGAGGATTTGTATTACCGGCTCAACGGCCTGGAAGTGGCGTTGCCGGCATTACGCGAGCGTAGTGATAAATCGCAGTTGCTGGATTTTCTGCTGGCCGAGGAGGCGGGCGGTGAAACGATAGTCATCGAGGAACCGGCGCGTCAGGCTTTGCTTGCCTTTAATTGGCCGGGCAATGTGCGGCAGTTGCGCAATGTGCTGCGCACGTTGGCGGCGTTGTGTGATGAAGGGCGGGTCGGGATTGAGGATTTGCCGGTGATGATTCGGCAGGGGCGTCCAGTCCTTCCGCCAACCGAGTCTGGCGAACACCCACTGGCTGACGCCGAGCGGATTGCCCTGCTTAAAACTTTGGAGCAGACGCGGTGGCATATGACGCAAACGGCTGAGCAGCTTGGGGTCAGCCGCAATACCCTTTATAGAAAGCTGCGTAAGCATGGGATTGAGCGGCGAGTCAGTTAGAAGGCCCTCACCCTAGCCCTCTCCCAGAGGGAGAGGGGACTGACCGAGTCGCTCTACTGATCTACGCCGACCTGAGTTACAGAGCCGAACTCAAGGATTTGAACGCGACCGAGATCGGCTCCCTCTCCCGCCGAAAAGTGGACTGGCCGAGTCAGATCTACTGATCTACGCCGACCTGAAATATCGAGCCGAACTCAGGATTTGAAAACGACGCAGATCGGCTCCCTCTCCCTCGGGAGAGGGCTGGGGTGAGGGGCCGCAATCTACAGGCGAACCCAAATGCCAGGCCAAACCAGCCCCGCCTCTCAGCTAAAGAGTGCGATTTCCCCCTCCCTACGCTAACCTGCGGCCATGTTTTACGAGGTCGACTATGCACATTCATATTCTGGGTATCTGCGGGACTTTCATGGGCTCCATGGCGGTGTTGGCCAAAGAGCTGGGCCATCACGTGACCGGCTCCGACGCCAACGTCTATCCACCGATGAGCACACAGCTTGAAGCCCAGGGCATTCAGCTGACGCAGGGTTATGACCCGGCGCAGCTCGATCCGGCGCCGGATCTGGTGGTGATCGGCAACGCCATGTCGCGCGGCAATCCGGCGGTGGAATATGTGCTGAACAAAGGCCTGCCGTATGTGTCCGGCCCGCAGTGGCTGGCTGACCACGTGCTGCAAGGTCGCTGGGTGCTGGCGGTTGCCGGTACGCACGGCAAAACCACCACCAGCAGCATGCTCG
This sequence comes from Pseudomonas sp. R84, assembly GCF_009834515.1. Lineage (NCBI taxonomy): Bacteria > Pseudomonadati > Pseudomonadota > Gammaproteobacteria > Pseudomonadales > Pseudomonadaceae > Pseudomonas > Pseudomonas sp. R84. Next base: position 5,764,597 of record NZ_CP019426.1, on the reverse strand, counting down.
CCTGGGTCCTGGAACATGCTGGCATGAGCCCGGGTTTCCTGATCGGTGGCGTGCCGCAGAATTTCTCGGTATCGGCACGTCTGGGCGGCACGCCGTTCTTCGTGATCGAGGCCGACGAGTACGACAGCGCCTTCTTCGACAAGCGCTCGAAATTCGTTCACTACCGTCCGCGCACCGCGATCCTCAATAACCTTGAGTTCGATCATGCCGACATCTTCCCGGATCTGCCGGCGATCGAGCGGCAATTCCACCACTTGGTGCGCACCATCCCGAGTGAAGGCCTGGTTATCCACCCGACTACCGAGCCGGCCTTGCAACGTGTGATCGAAATGGGTTGCTGGACCCCGGTGCAAACCACCGGTGCCGGCGGTCAGTGGCAAGTCAAACTGCTCAGCGAAGACGGTTCGGCGTTTGAGGTGATGTTCGAAGGCGTGTCGCAAGGCACCGTCGAGTGGGAGCTGACCGGTCAGCACAACGTCGCCAACGCATTGGCCGCTCTGGCGGCGGCGCGTCATGTTGGTGTGGTGCCGTCGATGGGCATCGCCGGGTTGAGTGCGTTCAAGAACGTCAAACGCCGCATGGAGAAAGTCGCCGAAGTCCGCGGCATCACCATCTACGACGACTTTGCCCACCACCCGACTGCGATTGCGACCACCCTCGACGGCCTGCGCAAACGCATCGGCGACGCGCCACTTATCGCGATCATCGAGCCGCGCTCCAACTCGATGAAGCTCGGTGCCCACCGTGACGGTTTGCCGGACAGTGTGGTCGATGCCGACCAAGTGATCTGGTATGCGCCGGCCAACCTCGGTTGGGACTTGGCCGGCACCGCCGCGCTGTGCAAAGTGCCGTCGATTGTCAGCGATTCGCTGGAAGGCATCATCGAACGCGTGAAGAGCCAGGCCCAACCCGGCACGCACGTGGTGATCATGAGCAACGGCGGCTTCGGCGGCTTGCACGGCAAACTCGCCGAGGCGCTGCAATGAACACTCGTTTTGAGAGCAATGGCCCCGAACGCATTACGCTGGCGATGACCGGCGCGTCCGGTGCGCAGTACGGTTTGCGCCTGCTCGATTGTCTGGTGCGGGAAGACCGCGAAGTGCATTTCCTGATTTCGAAAGCTGCACAACTGGTCATGGCTACGGAGACCGATGTCACGCTGCCGGCCAAGCCGCAGATGATGCAGGCATTCCTGACCGAATACACCGGGGCCGCCGCCGGGCAGATCCGCGTGTACGGCAAGGAAGACTGGATGTCGCCGGTCGCCTCGGGGTCGGGCGCTCCGGCGGCGATGGTCGTGGTGCCGTGCTCCACGGGCACGCTATCGGCGATTGCCACGGGCGCCTGCAACAACCTGATCGAACGCGCCGCCGATGTCACTTTGAAGGAGCGTCGCCAGTTGATTCTGGTGCCGCGCGAGGCGCCGTATTCGAGCATTCATCTGGAGCACATGCTCAAGCTGTCGAACATGGGCGTGACGATTCTGCCGGCCTCGCCGGGGTTCTATCACCAGCCGCAGACCATCGACGACCTGATCGATTTCGTCGTGGCGCGAATTCTCAATCTGCTCGGTATTCCTCAGGACATGCTGCCGCGTTGGGGCGAGCATCATCTGAGCAGTGATGAATAAGCTGCTGTTGATCGGGCTGGCGTTGTTGCTGAGCGGGTGCGCCACGGCACGCACGCTGGATGCGGCCAAACCGGGGGCACCAGTGGTGTACTCCGGGACGCGGCTGGATTTGTACGCAATGAATGGCGGGTGCTGCGCGATGGATCGGTTCGGGGCTGAAGCGCCGAGTTATCCGGGGGTAGATCTGCCGGCGAGTGCTTTGCTTGATACGCTGTTGTTGCCGCTGTCGTTGCTCACGGTGATTGGCGTGAGTTTTCAGGCAACTGGCGGATTGTAGGGAAGCGCTGCGCACTCCATTCGCGAGCAGGCTAGCTCCCACAGGGGGACGCGGTGCAAATGTGGGAGCGAGCCTGCTCGCGAAAGCTTTCTTCCGGGCGCTATAGATTATTTGCCGAGCTTGCGCAAATCATCCGACTCGATCACCCGCACACCATCCTGCTCTTCCAGCGCCAACCGCCACATCGCCCGCGCCAATTGGCAGGCCTCGATGCCACGGTATTTACCCGGAATCAGCTTCGACAACGGCCCGGCCAGTTGCTCGGCCAGACGCGGTTCAGTCCGCTCACCCAACAACAGCGATGGCCGGCAAATGGTCAGTTGCGGCCAGTCCTGCGCACGCAACGCCTGCTCCATTTCGCCTTTGATACGGTTGTAGAAAACCGATGATTTCGGATCGGCGCCAATCGCGCTGATCACAATCAGATGCCGCGCACCCATCTCCCGCGCGCGTTTGGCGAACGCCACCACCATGTCCAGATCCACCGCGCGAAACGCCGCTTCCGAACCGGCCTGCTTGATCGTGGTACCGAGGCAGCAATAGGCGATATCGACACGACCACTGAGCTGCGGCAGAAAAGCCTGCGGATCTCCCACCGGGTTTTCCAGGTGCGGATGTTCCGCCAAGGGGCGACGCGAAGGGGCGAGCACGCGCGAAATCGTTGGCTCGTTGAGCAAACGGTCGAGTAGATGTTCACCGGTCAAACCGGTGGCTCCGGCAAGCAGTACGTGCTGAGGCGTCAAGTACATAGTGTCTCTCCCTTGATACTGTTCAGCTTAGTTGCTCTTTATCGCCCCGTCGTTCAATGCAGCACTTTGCAAAGCTTTTCTTGCTTGCTGTTTGCGCAGCAGTTGCCAGTGCGCCAGCACGGTTTTCGGCGCCCAGATCTGCGGCTCTGACGCCTCGAAATTGTCCGCCAGTTCACGCTCGGCGACGTTGGCCTTGGCCAGTTTGAAGGCTTGCTCCAGATCATCGGTCTGGTTCAGCGCCTGGGCGAACAGCGCATCACCGAAGTAGGTGAAGTTGGCTTCTTCCGAGCAGCCGAAGGACACCCGGTCTGCGCGCGAGGCGGTCATGATCAGCGTGCGCTCGTCTTTCAGCGCCGGGATGAACCCGCCGGAGTAGCACGAAGAAATCACGATGATCTTGTCGCGGTTTTTCAGCGGGGCGAGCACGGCGGCGAGTTCGTCGGCGGGCAGGTCAGCCAGCTCCATGCGTGGCTGGTCGAGCACCAGTTCATGCTCGGCGGTGCCGTGGCTGGTCAGGTAGATGAATAGCAGATCTTCCGGGCCGCTGCGTTCGGCGAGGGTTTGCGCGGCGCGGCGCAGGTTCTCGCGGGTGGCCATCGGCCGGTCGCCGAGGTGGTCACGGTGGTTGACCAGACGGATCTGACCATAAGCACCGAAGCGCGTGTTGAGCATATTGGCAACGTAGTCGGACTCGCGCAGGAACACGCTTTGCTTGCCGTCGCCACCGAGGGTCAGGGTGTACAGCTCGACCGCCGGGGTCGACGCGGGGATGGCGGCCAACGCGTCTTCGAGCAGGCGACCCTGAGCGAGCAAACCGAGTTCGAGGGTGTCGGGCAGCAACTTGCCGTCGGCGTCGCGCACGCGCTGGCCGTTGATCCAGGTGCCACTCATGACGCTGCCATCGGTGAGCACCAGCGTGCCGCGTCCGGAGTAGCTGTCGTTGTCGAAACCGCCAATGTAGAAGCTGCCATCAGACAGGTTCAAACGGCCCTGCCCGCTGAAGCGCCAGTCGCTGAACGCGCCGATGTAGTGGCTGCCGTCGGCACCGATCAACTCGCCCTTGCCGGTCAGTGCGCCTTCCTTGAACTGGCCAAGCCAGACATCGCCGTCAGCGTTTTCGTAACGACCTTTGCCGTGCAGCTGATTGTTCTTGAAGCCGCCGACATAGATGTCGCCGTCAGCGCTGTTGAACGTACCGTTGCCTTCCAGCTGACCGTTGACGAAATGCCCGGTGAATGAATTACCGCTGGAGTCGCCGCGCTGACCCTCGCCGTTCGGTTTGCCGTGGGCGAACTGGCCCTGATAGGAGCTGCCGTCGTCCATTTCCAGACGACCGAGCCCGGAATACTGGTCAGCCTTGAATTCGCCACGGTAGGTCATGGCGTTTTCTTTCAGGGTGCCTTCGCCGTCGCGCCGGCCTTGCTTGAAGCCGCCGGTGTAACTGCTGGCGTTGGTGGTCAGGCTGCCCTGGCCGTCGAACAGGCCTTGCTGGAACTGCCCGCGATAGATCTCGCCATTGCTGCCATGCCATTCACCCTGACCATGCCACTGGCCCTTGTCGAACTGGCCGGCATACCAACTGCCGTTGGGGTAGTCGACGCGGCCCTGACCTTGCAGCAAGCCATCGACCAGTTCACCGCGATAGCGTCCGCCATCGGGCAGGCGCGCATCCGGCGGCAACAGCGATTCGCCGTCGCCGCAAGCGGTGAGCATCAGGGTCAAGGCAAGGGGTGCAAGACGTGCAATTGAGCGCATAGCGGGATCCGGGCAATTAGGCGACCGAGTATGCCGCAGCTATGTGAACTAATGCAGCCGGTAAAACCAGTGTTGACGCGAAACAGCGTGCGCTGCTTCGCATCCGGAACGATTACACGAAGCAGAGCGACAGTGGCTCGGCGATATAGGCCGGTTTTTCCGAGCCTTCTATCTCCAGTGTCGCGGTGGCTTTGAGCAGCCACTGGCCAGGCTTTTTCTCGGTCACTTCGCCCAGATCGACCTTGAGCCGGACTTTCGAGTTGACCTTGACCGGCTGGATGAAACGCACGCTGTCCAGGCCGTAGTTGACGACCATCTTCACGCCTTGCGGCAGTATCAGGATGTCTTCCATCAATTTCGGGATCAGCGACAACGACAGGAAACCGTGGGCAATCGTGCTGCCGAAAGGCGTCTGAGCGGCTTTGACCGGGTCGACGTGAATGAACTGATAATCACCGGTGGCTTCGGCGAACAGGTTGATGCGTTCCTGATCGATGGTGAGCCATTCGGAACGTCCGAGTTCCTTGCCGACATAATCTTTGAGCTCTGCAACTGGAACATAGGGCATTGAGACTCTCCTTGGGTTCATCGGTTTTATAGTTTTTCAGGTGGGGGGATTTGACCTCCCTGCGAACCACTGTAGATCATCATGGCGATTTGCTCCGGTCAACCGACCATGCTTTTGGCGAATGCCGATTCATAGCGCAGGCGTGCTTATAATGCGGGCGACTTGCACAGTGGAAAGTAAGACGGAGATGTCGGATGTTGCTACGTGGCCTGACCCTGCTGGTGCTGTTTCAATTGCTCGGTACGGCGCTCAATCATTTGCTGTTGCCGATACTGCCAGGGCCGATCATCGGTCTGTTGCTGTTGCTCGTCTTCCTGATCGTTCGCGGTGAAGTCGGCGAGCCGCTGAATCTCGCGGCCGGCAGTCTGCTGCGTTATCTGCCATTGCTGCTGGTGCCGCCGGCGGTGGGTGTGATGGTTTATGCGAGCGACATTGCCGCGGATTTCTGGGCGATTGTCGGCGCGCTGGTGCTGTCGTTGATCCTGTCGATGGCCTTTGCCGGCGTGCTGATGCAGCGCCTGGTCAAACGTCACGCGCCTGCGTCGGAGGAGTCCTGATGCTTTTCGACTGGCAAGGGGCGTGGGCTTCGGTGATTCATCACCCGCTGTTCGGCATCGGCATTACCCTCGGTGCCTATCAACTGGTGCTGGCGGCGTTCGAGAAAACCCGCTGGATCTTTCTGCAACCGGTGCTGGTCTCCATGTTGTTGGTGATCGGCGTGCTGGTCGGCTGCGGCCTGACCTACGCCGAGTACCGCAAGAGCACCGAGATCCTGAGCATTCTGCTCGGCCCGGCCACCGTGGCGCTGGCGGTACCGCTGTATCTCAACCTGCGACGTATTCGGCAATTGTTCTGGCCGATTTTTACTACGCTGGTGATAGGCGGGGTGGTCGCCACGGGCATGGGCGTGCTGCTGGGCTGGTGGTTCGGTGCCGAGCACATGATTCTGATGACCATGGCGCCGAAGTCGGTGACCTCGCCGATTGCCATGCTGGTGGCCGAACAAATCGGCGGCGTTGCGGCGCTGGCGGCGGTGTTCGTGCTGATCACCGGGGTGATCGGCGCGATCTTCGGCCCCGCGCTGCTGACCCGCCTCGGCGTGCACAGTCCCGAAGCGCGAGGCATGGCGCTGGGCATGACCGCCCACGCGGTCGGCACGGCGGTGGCCATGCAGGAAAACGATGAGTGCGGCGCCTTCGCGGCGCTGGCGATGAGTCTGATGGGCGTGGCCACGGCGGTGTTCCTGCCGTTGGCGGTGTCGATGGTGGTGTAAGGAAATGTCTATGAGTCTGCCGCTTTTCCCGTTGAACACAGTGCTGTTTCCCGGCTGCAACCTCGATCTGCAGATCTTCGAGGCGCGTTACCTCGACATGATCGGCCGCTGCATGAAACAGGGTGGTGGCTTCGGCGTGGTGTGCATCCTTGACGGCCACGAAGTCGGTGTCGCGCCTGAGGGTTTCGCGCTGGTCGGCTGCGAAGCACGGATTACTGATTTCCAGCAGCAGGACAATGGCTTGTTGGGGATTCGCGTGCAGGGTGGGCGGCGCTTCCAGGTGTTGCGTACCGAAGTGCAGCGCGATCAGTTGATCCTCGCCGATGTCGAGTGGCTGGATGACGAACCCGAGCAACCGCTACAGGACGAAGACGCTGACCTGGTGGCGCTGCTCAAAGCCTTGGCCGAGCATCCGATGGTTGAAGCGCTGAACATGGGCACGGATGCGCTCGGTCAGCAGTCGCTGGCCAATCAGTTGGCCTATCTGCTGCCATTCGCCGAAGAGGACAAGGTCGATCTGCTGCAACTCGACGACCCACAACAGCGGCTGGATGCGATTCAGGCATTGCTAGATGAGTTGCAAGGCGAGCTGTTTGCCTAGTTGTACTTTGAATTAACTGGCCGACGTTGCCAGCATTGTCTTGCTGTTGTCTTTGTCTTAACTTCAAGTTGCCCCGCAGGACGCGGGCAATTTGAATAACAACAAGGATAAACACATGACTGTCTATGAAGATGAACGGGCGTTTTGGGATGACATCGCCGGCAAGTATATTTTGAAACATGCCGAAACTGACCATAACGTCGACCACGTCATTGAAGCTGCCTCAACGTATGCCGACCGGATGGTGTTGGCCCGGCGTAAACGAAAATCTGAAAAAGTCCCCGTCGGTGATGTTTCGCGGATGTCGGTAACCGCCGCTATCGCCGTCTGATCATTTCCCTTTTTCAACTTTGCCTGTCGTTGCAATCTGGTGATGACAGGGCGTTTACAGGTGGGCAACTTAATGTCTTTAGCAAACATAAACAGCAACGCATTCACGGCGCATCTTTATCTTGATGGCCGCCCCGTGGTGCTTAATCAACAACGTCTGCAGCAGGTTCTGCGCGACCTGCGCATAACCCAGAGCGAAAAACTGGATGCCGAAGTAGGGCTGGCAGATCTGCGGGTTTCCAGTTTCATAACGCTGGCCGACCATGAGGAGGATAAACCGCTGTTGTTGAAGTTCGTCCCTCAGGGCGACCAATATGCCATCAGCCTTGTGCAGTCGGGGACGTTCGATGGCGCACGGTTATTCATTGAGGACAAGACACATAACCTGTTGGCCAGCACCAGTGCCCCCGTGCAGTACTTTTCATTCAGTACCTATGGTGTGAGCAAGGCTTCTCTGCGGCATATCGAACCGGGTCCGGCGTATCTCGAGTTGAACAGCGAGCCGAATGACAAGCCTTTATATCGAAATACAAGCAGCGGTATGAGCACCTTCCTGAACAAAGACCCCAATCAGACGGAGCATAATGCGTTCAATAACAAACCCGCAAAATTCGTGATCAAGGTAATCAAGTAGCGTAAATCCGCTGTTCAGTAAAAGGCGCCATTCATCACTAAAATGAATGGCGCCTTTTTCACGCTCGGTAATGTTCGGCCACGGGCCAGGTCACATCGTTGGAAAATGTGTTTTTGCCTTTGGCCAACGTCAACACGACGCCACCGGAGCGGGCTATCTGATTTATCAAGTCGTCATAAGGCGTGGTCCCATGCGTGTAGGCGTCGTACGCATCGGTTCCCGCCCACGTGGCTTTCTCGATCGCCTCAGCGCGGTCACCGGCCTGCACTAAAATATCCTCGACTCTGGCCGCGCGGCTCAGGTCCGAACTCACCAGCCAGATCCGTTCTGCGCTGATACCTCGCGTCGGCATTGATATTCGACCCTCCAGTACATCCCCGTCAAAATCCCTGTCGTTCAGGTAGATATTTTCCACCCGGGGTACCACTTCGATGCCGCGCGTGTCGATGACATAAAGGAAGCCAAGCAGTTGTCTGCGTCGGAGCAATGGATAGTCGCGCGAGTTGTCCATTTCAAACGATGTTTCTGATTCGTTAGCCGAACTGTGTCGGTTTCCGCTCGACGAATCACTGTCAGAGAAATGCCCCGGATAGCGGTTGGCCTGGCTGTTGTAGTGCCGAGGGTTGGAATAGTAATCAAACCCCATGTAGGTCAAACCATTGGCTGCACCGAAGGTCGCGCTGAAAGCCGATTTGGTCGTGGAGTCAGAAGGGTTGCCCCTCAACTTTACCAAGCGTTTGTCTCGAGCCAGTTCAAAAGGCGTTCGCATATCAGCGCGGAACATGGCCGGGATGTCTGTTCGGTAAAGATAGTCATGCTGATTGCGCTGGTAGCCGGCATGTTCCAGATAGCCTTTCAGGAAGCTTTCCTCATAACGTTGTTCGACGGGAGGCAAGTCATAGGTATAGCTTTCGCCTTCCTCTCGGAGTCTGAGACTGAAAGGGCCCAGTTCTTGTGCTATCAGGGCAAACCGCTTGTCATCCAGCGTGTTCTGAGTCAATCGTTTGTGGTGTTCGGCCCATTCAGGGAAGTGGCCGTGCTCCATGTCCAGTCGCAGGCGGTTTTGCTGAGCAATGCTCAAGTTGTAGCTGCGCAGGATTTGCGAACGCTCATCTTTGGTTTTTTGCGGATAAGACCATCTCAGTGAGTCGGTCAAAAAGGTGTGGATATCCGGTTCGTTGTAGCGCGTGGCCCAGTCGGGTGCTTTTCCTGAAGATTCAGCTTCGATTCGAAATGCCAGGGCCTGCGCACCTTCCAGGCGATAGACGCTCCAGATATCGCCATCGCTCCAATGTGCCAGTTTCAAGGGAATGGCGCTGTCTCCCCGTGCCTCAATGGGATCAACGCGAATCAAACGCCTTTTTTCATCGGTGAAGGCGAAACCTGCATCTCTGGCCGTTACTTTGAATTCAGTCCAATTGCCATACGGGCCGGAGTGCTGCAACGCCACCTGTTGGTGAACGGAGTAGTACCCTTGTGCATCGGCGGTATGAGACGGGACGTATTGCCGGGGGTCATAGTATTCAATGGGTTTCTTCAGGCTCCAGAGATTACTGTCGGACACTCGATAAAGCGGTGGCCCTGAGGGAGTCCGCTCACTGGGCAACCTGGCCCGCCAGGTCTTGATCAAATCGTGGAATGCCACCATCACCGTCAGCCCGGAGGCTGATCCATCTTCGTTGGCGACGTCCGCGAACTGTCGCCCTTTGTAGGTCTTCAGTCCGTCTGCCTCGTGGGGCAAAGAGGCGTCGACATGCTGGAAGTACGGTTCCAGAGGCGATGTTGTTGGCGAACGCGCAGGCGTCTGCGCATCGGGCATCCGTGTAATCGTAATGCTGGGCTCGACGCTCGCGGTGCTGCTGGGAGAACCGTCGGTGTTCATGCCCGGTAACTCGCTCGAACTGGCCGTTCTGAGGCGGCCAGGCAAACGTGAATCCAGATCGAATGGCCGATCGTAGGGCGCAGGGCTGGGTGTCGATGTGCCGGGTATTTCAGTTGTAGGGGAGGGGCGCAGAGGCCCGGGTTTCTGGCGCATAAAAGTCACTCCATGTGATTGAGTCAGCCATCCCTTGGCTGAATTGTGTTCAAGGCCGGTCATGCTCGGCAACCGGCCAGGTGATGTCATTAGCGAACGTCGTGTCGCCTTTGGGCAGATCCAGTATCACGCCGCCTGAACCTTTGATTTCGTCGATCAGGCTGTCATAAGCGTTACTGCCAAAGTGCCCGGCGGCTCGACTGTCGGTTCCCGCCCAGGTGGCCTGCTCAATAGACGCTACACGGTCACCCGCTTGCGCCAGTACATCGTTGACTCTGGCAGCGCTCGTCAGGTCGGAACGCACCAGCCAGATCCGCTCGGCGCTGATGCCGCGTGTAGGTGTGGAGATATGTCCTTCCATATCATCGAAGAGAAACTTGCCATTGCCGGGATTGAACGCCTTGTTCTCCGCCCCCGGCACCACTTCCAGGCCTCGGGTATCGATGGCGTAGACAAAGGATGTCGTTTGCTGGCGACGTCTGGACTCATAGCCTTTCGAATCATCGAAAACAAAAGAACTGTCGGAGTCGGCCTCGTCGCCGGTTCGTTTGCCCTCCGACACCGAACTGCCGCCCGAATCGGAAGACTCCCCGCTACGTCCTTTGGACGACTGCGGATTCACGCCGGGAAAACGATTGGCCTGCGAGTTGTAATGCAGCTCGTGATAGAAGCCGCCCTTGGTCGCCGCGTAGGCGGTGGCGTCATGCAGTCCGAACGTTGCACTCAACGCACGCTTGTTCGTGGTACCCGTGGGATTGCCTTTGCGGTACATCATCCGGCCGTCCCGGGCCAATTCGAACGGTATGCGGGTTTCGCCTCGGAACATCGCCGGGATGTCGGTGCGGTACAGCATGTTGTGCCGGGTTCGCTGGTAGCCGAGGTGGGTCGCATAGTCGGCTAAAAAAGCCTCGCTGTAGCGGCTGGCAGGCCAATGATGATTGAGCGCCAGCCCTTGGGTTCGCAAGTCTTGAACATAGTTTTCCAATTCTTCGCCGATCAGTTTGAAACGCTGTTCATTGCTCGTGTCGAGGGTGAGCCGTTTATGTTGTTCCGCCCACTGCGGCACCTGGCCGTTGATCAGTTCTGTGCGAAGCTGGCGCAACTGGGCTTTGCTCAGGTTATAGCTGCGCAGTAACGTCAGGCGCTGTGCGAATGTCAGCAGTGGATGCCGCCACTTCAGTGATTCGGCGACATGTTGGTAGTCTTCGGTGTTCTGCGCTCGCAGCGCCCACGACGGTGGCTGGCCGGACGTTTGTGCCTGCTCGCGGAAGTCAGCCAGACGCGCGTCATCCACGATGTACATCTGCTGAATGTCCTGATCGGTCCAGTGTGCGAGCTTCAGTGCTGGCGGCATCGGAGTGCTTGCTCGCGTCGGGTCGACGGCGATCCAGTGATGGCTTTGATCCTTGTAGGCGTAACCCAAGGTCGGCAATTCTTCGCTCGAGGACCGGCGACGAAATTCATGAAGCCCATCGGCGCTGGCTTGTGCGGAAAATGAATAATCGTCGGCATTGAGATAAGTCAGGTGGCGATCCAGGCTCCAGAGATTGTCGTGGATCGTTCGATAAACCGGCGGGCCCGGCGCTAAAACCCTGAACGACATGACCCGGTACGTTTTGAGTTGCGCATCGTATTGGACACACACGTGATGCCTGCCCTCAGTGCCGGGGAGTTGCACATCGACCCAGTCCCTGGCGAGGTAACTGCGCAGGCCGGCCGCATTCGGCGCTGGCATGTCGCCGAAGTACGGATGGGCGTAATCCTCAAGTGAACTTGCCGAAAAAAATCGCGTGTCCGTGCCGGTAACCGGTGAAGTGCTGACTTCGATTGCCCGGGAGATTGATCGGGACGTGCCCGGCTCATCCTGGCGCGGTCGTTTCGGCGACGAGGGCACATCGGGCGAGAGCGCGCTGCCGCGGGCAGGCAGCAGCGGGGTGTCGGTTGAGCGGTCTCGCGGCGGCGATGCGCGGGTCGAGGACTCGACGGGGGGAGACTTGGGCCGTGGGCCCGGTTTTTGTCGCATCGGCTGTCACTCCCTGTGGATTCGTCAGCCATCCATTGGCTGAATTGAACATGCGTCGGTGTGAGTATCCACTCACACCGACGCTCAGTTATTGGCGTCTGGCCGCTCAGGCTTTGGCGGCGGGCGAGATCTGAAGATCTTGCGGCTTGAGTCGCGCCACAGGGTCACTGTCGATGCCCCAGTACTTTCTCACGGAGTTGTAAAACACCGTGCCGGATTTCCCGGGGGCAAAACCAATGTTCGTGACATGAACTTTCGCCGCCAGTTCGTTGCGCTGCAGGTGCAGATCGATGTCGGCCACCAGCGCTTCGACACTGGCATACCCACGGGCATCGATGACGTACAACTGAAGCACTTCAAACAGCAGGGAGACTTCATAAACGTTGCCTGCCGACGTCACCACGCTGATGGATTCCACCGGGGCGTCATCGTCGACCTCGGGCAATTCGATGGTCACGCTGGCGATGTGCAGGCGGTTGCCCTCCAGTTGAATATCTTCGCGCACGACCCGTTCTTTCAATGTGCGGGTATACAGATTCCAGATGGAGGCGTCGGCGGTTTTTGCCGTGGCGCCTGGTGTCGAAAGACGAACGATCGAGTTGCTGGCGAGATGCACGTCATAGGTCGAACTCTGGCCCTCAAGCACATAAATTCCGGTATGCGATCCGGCTTCAATGGTGATCCGGCTGGGCTGTGCAGTCAGCGCTGGCTTGACGCTCGCCAGCGGTCTGACAAAGCGATAACTGCCATTGCGTCGCTTGAGGAAACTGCGGGTGCTGCGCACGCGAGTGCCGGGATTTTTTGCATCGTCTTCATAGTCCATCTGCGGAACTTGCAGTCGGTACGAAACCTGATCCTGCATGATCAACACCACGTCTTGCATCAGCTGTGGCGTCGTGACTTTCAGGCTGTTTCTGCCGCTGTAACCGGTGGCAGCCGAGAGGGGTTGAACGACACTTTTGAAGGTCAGCACTTTCGACGGCAACAGCACAGACAGGTTGATGTCCCGGTAGTACAGATGAGTATTGCCCGAGACACCTTTGCGCACCTCCACTTCATAGGTGAGCAGGGCGTCGACAATGTCGGCGTCGTTGTAGGCCAGAAAAACCGAGCGCGATGTTTCGGCTGTATTGCGCCGCGCGACAAACGCTACCGGACGAGCCGTGCGTGAGACGTAATGTCGCTTCATACCTTCTTCCGCAATCTCGACAGTACCACCGTTGACGATGTGTACGGCGGGGGCGGGCTGGCCAATCACGGTCACAGCGGGTTCGATCGTGTGAGTCGATGCATCGTCCAGTTGCCTCGGCAGCTGAGCCAGAAGCTCAAAGCCATCCTGGGTTCTGAACGTGAACTGATCATTCTTCAGTTGGCGCTTGCCGTCGATCCACTGATAGACATTTTCGACGGTCAACTCATGCTCGGGATCGTCACCGTCCTTGCCGCGCAGGGAGCTGACCACCAATGACGTGCCGATGATCTGCCAGCGCTGAATGATGTCCGCCGGCCAGCCGAATTCGATCAGGCTCGACTGCTCGCCGTCCTCGACGAGGGTCGTGCGCGCATTGCTGCTCGCGATGTAATAGCGGTCCGCGCCACTGCCGCCCTCCACCCGACAGTCGAGTCCGTAGATGGCAATCGTGTCGTCGCCAGCGCCGGTGGATATGCGGTCGTAACCGTTGGCGGTAATCCGGTTGGCCTCGGCGTTGCCGGTTACCCGGCTGGTGCCTCTGCGCAGTGTCGAAACGTTTTCAATCGAGGTGAGTTGCGCGACGTCAACGGTATCGACGGCGGAATCAAGACCACGCAGGGCCAGTTTGCCGCTGTGCAGGTTGATGTCGTGGCCGATGTTTCGTGTATCGCTGATCGGGCGACTGCCTTCGAAGGCCAGTGTGTCGGAGCCGGCACCACCATCGAGCACGCTGAGGTGCGCCGGTTTGCCGGTGCGGTTCAACTCTTTTTCGCTGACGTCCTGGTAAAACGCATCGTTCTTGTCACCCCCGGTCAGCGCTTTGTGATCGTCGCGATAGGTGAACAGGTTGGGTTTGTTGCCGACACCGATGACCCGGTCATTGCCGCTGCCCAGGCGCCAGAACACGCCTTTGTCGTCACCGGCGCTACCGGATATTTTGCCTTTGAGGCCGGCGGGCAAACCGTTGCCGGCATCGATCACATCGTCGCCCTCGACAATGGCTGCCTGGCTGTCGAGTTTGAATGGCTGTTCGCCTGCGCTTTCATCCCATCGGTAGCGCCAGAGTTTCACCGGCTTGAGTTCAACCTGGAACGCGCCGTTGATCACGTGTTCGATGGAGTGCTTGTACGCGCCTTGCAGCATGTCCTTGGCCGACACGTCGAGCTGCTTCTGGTAATCATCAAAGCCCTTGGAGAGTTTGAAGCGATCCATGACCTCCTTGTCCAGTTCCTTGCCGGTGAAGGCGAACCAGCCCGAGCGCATGCGTTCTTCGAAAGTCAGCTCAATGTAGTCATCGATATCGTCCACCACCCGGGCGGCTTGATAGATGATCGAGGCGGCGATGAGCAAACCGGCGGCGACTAGGCCGACAGGGCCGGCGACGCTACCGAATCCCGCCAGCGCGGCGACACCCAGCACGAGGCTGATGCTCGCTCCCGCTACGCTCAAGCCGCCGCTGACATAGTGGTCCTGAGCTACTTTTCCCTGCGACGCAGCGGCGGCATTGAACGATTTGACGGCGTCGGTGATATCAAAGGGCAAAGTGATTGCGCTGGCGAACATTCCGGCGCCCCGGCTCATGTATTTGCCGACGGATGTACGCGGGAAGTACTTCAGCGTATTGCCGCCATTTCTGAGCATGTATTCACCGCCCTTGGCCAGCCCTCGCTCGATGATCAACGAGCCGAATTCGGCGGCGATGGAGCCGCCCTGGAAAAGCGCTTCCAGCTTTTCGCCGGCCTTGATCGCATCAATCATGGCTCTGTAACCGCTGTAGATGCCAAACGCCTGCATGCCCACGCCGGCGCCGCTCATCAGATAGCTTTTGTTTTTGCTGATCCAGCCTGGCGCGTTTGCCAGTGCGTCGACACGATGGATATCCAGTTTTTGCGCAGCCTTGCCCAATTGATTCAGGCGATCCATGGCGCTGCCGGGATCGATGACGGTGTCGGCGACGAACAGCGGCGCGGCATCGACGGAGCGCTTGCAGGCGATTTCATAGAACAGCATGGCCGCCTCGCCGCTGTCGGCAATGTTCACGGATTTCAAGCGCGCCTGCACCTTGTCCGCGTCGAAGTTGAGCCCGTCGAGAAACGCTTGATCCGCTCGTTGCAGACCGGCATTCGCCGGGCTGATGGGCTGGCCATTGATCGTTGCGCCCATGGCCTGGAGTTCGACCCGGCTGGTCATCACCTCGCCGATGCGCAAAGGGCCGAAGTGTTTGTCGAGGGATTTGAGCGTGCGCCGCCAGGACGCGCCGGCGTCAGTGTCAGTGTCAGTGGCCGGCGTTGCGGCGTTGAGCGTGCCGGCCGCAGGTGCATGGGCATTGTCCGAAGCACTGACAGGGGTGACCTGAATGGGGCTGACGCTGGACATCTGCAGGGGCGGGGAAAGCATTTTTGACATGTCATTAATCCTTTAATGAGGTGTGTTGATTCCGGTGTCCGTACCGGTTTTTTACGGGTTCTGAGTCGTCGGCGTATGCACGTCTGGCCAGCTGATGTCGTAGGCAAATTCGTTACCGTTGCCCGACAGCCTGAGCACGGGCTTGCCTGCGGCCTCGGTCTTGTCGATCAATTGGTCGTATTCGAATTTGTTGCGGTGTCCTGCATGGGTGGCGGCTTTGATGCGCTTGGCGCTTGCGCCGGCCTGCTCCAGGAGGTGGTCGATCTGCACCGCTTTGGTAAGGGAGGAGTTCAGCAGCCAGATACGATCTGACTCCAGACCGCTGCGGGTCACCGAAACCAATCCTTCGAAGTCATCGGACGGAAACCAGGTCGTGGGTGTCTTGATGGCCTCTGAATTGAAACTCATGTTTTCTTCGTGGGGGACGACTTCCAGTTGGCGTGTATCCAGGACGTACAGAAACATTTCGTTCTGCTTTTCGCGGGTGCGTCTGTAATTTCGTTCGTAATTCCATGGGACCGAAGTGCCCGGGTCAGACCAATCGGAAGAGTCGATGCTGTCGGTGTCACTGGCGTTGTTGGCATCATTTGAGTCACTGTCCGAGGACGATTCGTGCCTTTCGCGTCCGGGGTATTTGTTGGTCTGACGGTTGAAGCGCAAGTACTCAGGATCCGGGGCGCTGGCATACATCTTTCCTTCTTTGAGACTGAAGGTAGCGCTCATCGGCTTGTGCGTCGTGGCGCCGGGCTTGTGGTGATAGCGCGGCAGCATGAAACCGTCCTTGGCGAGCTCGAAGGGCGTGCGTTCATCGCCGCGAAACAGCGCCGGAATGTCTGTGCGGTACAGGCAATTGTTCTGGTTGCGTAAATAGCCGAGCCTGTTCAGGAGTGCTTCACGCACCTCGCGCGTCAGGCTGGCCTTTGGGCTGTACCAGTCATGCCGGGCATCGCGTTTGAGGTTGAGGTCCTCGACGGCGGTCTGGCTCCACTGCTCGAGGCGCTGGGGATTGTTGACCTCTTCAGTCAGGCGTTTGTGCGCCTGAGCCCACTGCGGGAAACCTTGCCCGCTCGTCATCTCCTGCTGCAGGCGCAGCAATTGGCTGGGCAGCAAATTGTAGGACTGCAGTAATGTCTTGCGTTGTTTCAGGGTCATGTCCGGATGCAGCCAGCGCAAGGCATTGTTCGCGAGTTCTTTGGGCGGAGAGTCGCTGGAAACCGATTCGACCCAGGGCGGCGCTTTGCCGATGGCGTGTGCCTCGGCGCGGAACCGTGGGATATCCGCACCTTTAATGTCGTACAGCAGCCAAATCTCCTGATCGGTCCAGTGTTTCAAGTGCGTGGGTTCTGCACCGAATCCTGCGACGGGGGGATCCACTTCGAACCAGTTGGCGGAGCTGTCCTTGAACGCAAACCGGATGTCGGACTGGCTGGTACTGCGCGTCGGGGTGAACTCGTAATAGCCTTGGGCATCCGGCGAACGTGACGAGACGGTGTAGCGGCTTTTATCAAAGTAGGTCGGCAGGCGCGCCGGGCGAGGTCGTTTGACGGGCTGTTCGGTCAAGCGCCAGGTCGGCCGACCCTCATTCTTGTACAGACGCGGGCCGGAAGGCTGGCGTTCGGTCAGCAGTTTGCTGCGGTAGACGCCGGACGCGTCAAGGTCGACATGGGTCGTGTGCAGGCTGCCTTCCCATTCGACGTCGGCGAATCGACGCCCGACGATCCAGCGAATGCCGTCGTCGTCCGCCGGTTTCATCCCGCGCAAAAAGTTTTCGTTCAGCCAGTAATTGTCCAGCGACCCGGCGGCAATGGTCTGGCTTTGCATTGGCATGTCGCGGATAACCACGGCGGGCGTCTGGGGCGTATCCGCTCCCGTGCGGGCGCTGCCGGGCTGGAGCGGCGTTGCGTAATCAGGCAAACCGGACAGTCGATAGCCGGCGGCCGCTCCGGTGGTGAGCGGTGTGTCGGGGCTGCTGATCGGGTCTGATTGTTGAAGTGTGGAATATGGACGTTTACGCGGTATTTTCGGACTCATGACTGACTCGAAATCAACTGATCAATAAATCCCCGAAAGTTTGTAAAACTGTCTTAGGGTTTTTATGAACAGTCATTAAGTTGAAGGGTGAGCGAGTCAATCTAATGGTTTTTCAGATGAGTGAAAGCAGTGAGTACCTTGCGTTGCGTTAAATGTGTAACTTGGATTTTTAGGGCGTATTGAACGGGGTTTTTTCATCGGGTAACTAGGGAAAAGTTACCGTGGAAGAGAAAGTTGGAGTGAGGTAATAGCGCTGCTCTCGTCGGAAACTTCCTAAAAGAGCAGCGTGGAGACATTAAGGGTTGTTAGCGCTTAATTAATAGGCATAGCGCAACAGCGTGTGAGGCAAGTGTCGAAGCACAAAGAAACCGAACATCGCCACCATGGCCGGCAAAATCAACCACCACACTTTGAATGGCATGGGATTAAGGGCCGTCGAGCGCTGGCTCAGCCACAGGCTGGCGGCGCAGACGCAACTGGCCAGCATGGCACCAGCCAATACGTCGGTCGGCCAGTGCGCGCCCAGGTAGACCCGCGACAAGGCGATGGCCAGTGCAGGGATGCAGCCGATCAGCAGCCAGGTCAGGCGCATACGCGGCGGCTGGCCACGGCCCGCGAGTACGGCCAGGGTCAGAAACAGTGCGAAGGAACCTGAGGCATGGCCGCTGGGCATGCTGTAAGTGGTCAGCGGATCGGTCAGCACTTCCGGGCGCACCCTAGCGAAGAAATACTTCGTCCCGGTGTTGGCCAGCGCGGTCACCAACAGCGTGCCCACCGCGAACAGCGCTTGGCGCCATTGGCGGCACACTAACAGCAGGGCGACGAGCAGCGCGCTGAACATCAGCATGTTGCGGAATTCGCCGATCAACGTCAGCGTGACGGCCACTTCGTCCAGTACCGGCTGGCGATGCTCCTGCACCAGCGTCATCACGCCTTGATCAAGCGCTGTCAAATACGGATAGCCGATGAACAGCCCGATCAGAATCAACAGGCTCATGCTGCTGATCCAGATCGTTGCGCGGCGGTGACGGCGCAGGCTGCTGTTCACACTGAGGCCGACCATTGCCGCAATACTGCCGGCGACAATCCCGGCTTGCAGCCAGAACCCCTCAGGCAATGGCAGCCGGAAGGCCGCGCCGGTGGCCCAGCCCGGCAGCAGATAGGCCAGGCTCCAGCCAGCGGCGGCCAGCAGGCTGACAGCGGCGAAGCGGGGGAAGGGCATGTCGCACATGCCGGCGACCATGGGCAGCATCGGCCGCAACGGTCCGATAAAGCGACCGACCAGCAGGCTGGCGATGCCGTAGCGCTGGAAATACGACTCGGCGCCAGCCATCCATTCTGGATGATGACGCAGTCCCGGCAGACGACGGATGTTCTGGTGAAAGTGGCGGCCGAGGAAATACGAAACGGCGTCGCCGAGAATCCCGCCTAGAAACCCCAGCAACAGGGTCTCGCTCAGCGACAGTGCGCCGCTACCGGCCAGAACGGCGATGGCAAACAGCAGCACCGTGCCCGGTACGATCAAGCCGGCAATCGCCAGGCATTCCACCATAGCAACAATGAACACCGCAGCAGCCAGCCATTGTGGATTGGCCGCCAGCCACCCGGTCACGCTATCGAGCCATGGGCCCATACCAAAAAACTCCAATCATTGATTAACCCGGCAGGCGCAGCCGTCGGCAGCCCGCAGGGGCGTGTGTTTACAGCAGAAAATAATCCCGGCCTTCGACCTGACCGCGTCGCAGCGGGTTCCGCGTGCACCATTGCGCGTAAGTCGCATCGACGAAGCGGTACATCAAGTGTTCGTCCCGGCCATGGGGGATACCCAGGCGGGTGGTCTGAATGATGTGCGAGGGCGCAGGCCCGGTGTCTTCTACCAGAAGGACTTCATGATCGAAACGTTTGGCATCCCACACTGGTACTCTCAGCCCCAGCGCCTTGCACAGCAGGGTCTGCCCGGCGCAAAGCTTTTGCGAAGGGCGCGCACGTCCCTGAGCATCGGGATTGTTCAACAGCATCTGCGCCAGACTCGCCGGCCCGCTGATTTCATCGACCCACGGATAGGCGGATTTGATCAATACCGCATTGCCCGGGCCCTGCGCACTGAAGTTCAGCGAATCACCGCCACGGGCGTAGTACATATAGATGTGCCCGCCATCCAGAAACAAAGCCTTACGCTTTTCTGTGTAGCCGAGGGACGCGTGGCTGCCCTTTTCTGCGCAGTAATAGGCTTCGGTTTCAATGATTCGCGCGCTCAGCCACAGATCCCCAACCCGGTGGCGAATGACTTTGCCGAGCAGATCCTGCGCCAGCACTTGCGCATCTCGGTCGAAAAAGGCGTCCGGCAGCCCCAGCGGGAGGCGTTCGGCGCGGTGGCGAACGGTCAGGTTGGACATGGCAGGCAACGTTTATCCAGACTCAGGAGGTCGTGATGATAACAACGCACGGCTTAATTGGGCCTGAACGCTGGTGAATCTGCGTTCATTTTGACCATCCGCCCGTCACCGCTGTTAGTCCCGGGACGCGACAGCTATAATCTGCCGCTTTCCTCTTTGCCAAGACCCCAGCAGACCATGACTGAGTCCGTTCTTGACTACATGACCCGATTGGGTCGCGCCGCCCGCGAAGCCTCCCGCGTCATCGGCCGTGCCAGCACCGCGCAGAAAAACCGCGCCCTGCAGGCCGCTGCCAATGCCTTGGACGCCGCGCGTGCCGAGCTTGCTGCAGCCAATGAACAGGATCTGGCTGCCGGTCGCGCCAATGGTCTGGAGCCGGCACTGCTGGAGCGTCTGGAGCTGACCCCGGCGCGCATCGACGGCATGATCGTCGGTTTGCGTCAGGTCGCGGCACTGCCGGACCCGGTCGGTGCGATCCGTGACATGAGCTTCCGTCCGTCGGGGATTCAGGTCGGCAAGATGCGCGTGCCGCTGGGCGTGATCGGGATCATCTATGAATCTCGTCCCAACGTGACCATCGATGCTGCGAGTCTGTGCCTGAAGTCCGGCAACGCGACCATCCTGCGCGGTGGCTCCGAAGCGATTCACTCCAATCGGGCGATTGCCGCGTGCATTCAGCGCGGTCTGGCCGAGGCAGACTTGCCCGGCGCCGTGGTGCAAGTGGTCGAAACCACCGACCGTGCGGCCGTTGGCGCGATGATCACCATGCCCGAGTATGTCGATGTCATCGTGCCGCGCGGTGGCCGTGGCCTGATCGAACGTATCAGCCGTGATGCCCGGGTGCCAGTGATCAAGCATCTGGACGGTATCTGCCACGTTTACGTCAGTGCCCACGCCGATCTGCCGAAAGCCCAGCGCATTGCCTTCAATGCCAAGACTTATCGTTATGGCATCTGCGGTGCGATGGAGACGTTGCTGGTCGATCAAACGGTTGCCAAGGATTTCCTGCCATTGATGGCGGCGCAGTTCCGCGAAAAAGGCGTCGAACTGCGCGGCTGCGAGCGCACCCGGGCGATCATCGACGCCGTTGCCGCCAGCGAAGACGACTGGAACACCGAATATCTGGCACCGATCCTGTCGATTCGTGTGGTCGACGGTCTGGATCAAGCCATCGAACACATCAACCATTACGGCTCCCATCACACCGACTCGATCGTCAGCGAAAACCTCGCCGACACCCGGCGTTTTGTGGCGGAAGTCGACTCGGCGTCGGTGATGATCAACACCCCGACCTGCTTCGCTGATGGATTTGAATACGGATTGGGTGCCGAGATCGGCATTTCTACTGATAAGCTGCACGCCCGCGGCCCGGTGGGTCTCGAAGGACTGACCTGCGAGAAGTACATCGTGGTCGGTGATGGCCAGTTGCGCGGCCAGGCGCCGGTCTGACTTGACCGACCTCGACCTGACAGCGCCGCAAACCGGCAGCGAAACCCGTCCGCAGCGCATCGGCGTTCTGGGCGGCACGTTCGACCCGGTGCACATCGGCCATTTGCGCGGTGGGCTGGAAGTCGCCGAAGCGTTGGCGCTCGATGAGTTGCGCCTGATGCCGAATGCGCGGCCGCCACATCGCGGTACGCCGCAGGTGTCGGCGCAGGATCGGCTGGCGATGGTTGAATGTGCGGTGGCGGGCATGCCGCCGCTAGTGGTGGACGCCCGTGAATTGCAGCGGGACAAACCGTCCTGGACCATTGATACCCTGGAGTCGATGCGAGCCGAAATGCCCGCCGAGACCCAGGTTTTTCTGCTTTTGGGCTGGGACGCATTTTGCGGCCTGCCCACTTGGCACCGCTGGGAAGAGTTGCTCCAGCATTGCCACATCCTGGTGCTACAGCGCCCGGACGCCGACAGCGAACCGCCGGATGCCTTGCGCAACCTGCTGGCAGCGCGCTCGGTGAGCGACCCGCTGGCCCTGAAGGGGCCGAGCGGACAGATTGCATTCGTCTGGCAGACACCGCTCGCGGTTTCCGCCACCCAGATCCGTCAACTGCTGGCCAGCGGTAAGTCGGTACGTTTCCTGGTGCCCGACGCGGTCCTGGCCTACATCGATGCGCACGGTCTGTACCGTGCGTCGAACTGAACAAGGCGTGCTTCACTGATACGAATCCACGTGTCGCCAAGCCGCCGAATATACGAGCAAAACGAGTTTTATATGACTAACAAAGACGTAAGCAAAGTTAAGCGCAAAGGCACGTTCAAGAGCGCCCCGCTGCCAGAACCGGTCAACACCAATGAGCCGCTGAAGGGCGACGAGCTGGTCAAGCTGGCTGTAGCTGCGCTGGAAGACGTCAAGGCACAAGATATCCAGATCATTGATGTTCGCGACAAGCAGAGCATCACTGACTACATGATCATCGCCACCGGTACGTCCAACCGCCAGATCAACGCGATGCTCGACAAGGTTCGCGAAGAAGTCAAAAAGCAGGGCGCCAAGCCGCTGGGCGAAGAAGGCAAGGGCGACAGCGATTGGGTGCTGCTCGACCTTGACCTGGTGATCGTGCACATGATGACCGCCTCGGCACGTCAGTTCTACGATCTGGAGCGCCTGTGGGCCGGTGCCGAGCAGAGCCGTGCGGCCGACGCCAAGCACCACAGCCCGGAAAACACCCACGAGCATTTCACCAAGCTCAACAAAGACCAGCTGTAAGGGATTGCTGTGCGACTGCGCCTGATCGCCGTCGGTTCACGCATGCCCAAATGGGTGGAAGAAGGCTGGCATGAATATGCCAAGCGTCTTCCGTCCGAGCTGGCGCTGGAACTGGTGGAAATACCGCTCAATACCCGTGGCAAGAATGCCGACGTGGCCCGTTTCATCCGCCAGGAAGGCGAAGCCATGTTGGCCAAGGTCGGGCCGAACGAGCGGATCGTCACGCTGGAAGTCCACGGCAAACCCTGGAGCACCGAGAAGCTGGCGGTCGAACTCGACCGTTGGCGGCTGGATTCGCGCACGGTCAATTTCATGGTCGGTGGCCCGGAAGGGCTGGCGCCGGAAGTCTGTGCCCGTGCCGACCAGCGCTGGTCGTTGTCGCCGCTGACGTTGCCGCACCCGCTGGTGCGGATCCTGATCGGCGAACAGTTGTATCGTGCCTGGACCGTGTTGTCCGGTCACCCTTACCACAAGTAATCCAGCCCTCATGTCTCAGCCGATCCGCATCAAGGACCACGAAAAGGACGCACGCCTGGTGCGTAGCCGCGTCGTGTTCGGGGCCATTGCGATCATGCTGTTGATCGGTGTGCTGATCGCGCGGCTGTATTACTTGCAGGTGATCCAGTACGAGTACCACTCGACGCTCTCGGAAAACAACCGCGTTCACGTGCAGCCGATTCCGCCGACGCGCGGGCTGATTTTCGACCGTAATGGCGTGGTGGTGGCGGACAACCGTCCGAGCTTCAGCCTGAGCATGACCCGCGAGCGCTCCGGCGACTGGCAGCAAGTGCTCGACGTCATCGTCGAAGTGCTGGAGCTGACGCCCGAGGACCGGGTGATTTTCGAGAAGCGCATGCGTCAGGGGCGCCGGCCATTCGAGCCGGTGCCGATCCTGTTCGAGCTGAGCGAAGAGCAGATCGCCCGCATCGCGGTCAACCAGTTCCGCCTGCCGGGCGTGGAAGTGGTCGCGCAGCTGGTTCGTCACTATCCGCAGGGCGCGCATTTTGCGCACTCGGTCGGTTACATGGGGCGGATCAACGAGAAAGAGCTGAAGAGCCTCGATCCGGTCAACTACAGCGGCACCCACCACATCGGCAAAACCGGCATCGAGCGTTTCTACGAGCCGGAATTGCACGGTCAGGTCGGTTACGAAGAAGTCGAGACCAACGCCCGTGGCCGCGTGCTGCGTGTGCTCAAGCGCACCGATCCGATTCCCGGCAAGGACATCGTCCTCAGTCTGGACATCAAATTGCAGGAAGCCGCCGAGGCGGCATTGGGCGGGCGCCGTGGTGCGGTGGTTGCGCTGGACCCGAAGACCGGCGAAGTGTTGGCGATGGTCAGCCAGCCGAGTTTCGACCCGAACCTGTTCGTCACCGGGATCAGCTTCAAGGCGTATGCCGAGTTGCGTGATTCGATCGACCGGCCGTTGTTCAACCGTGTATTGCGCGGTCTGTATCCGCCGGGTTCGACGATCAAACCGGCGGTGGCGATTGCCGGTCTCGATTCCGGTGTGGTGACCGCGTCCAGTCGAGTGTTCGACCCGGGCTACTACATGCTGCCCAACTACGATCACAAATACCGTAACTGGAACCGCACCGGTGACGGCTTCGTCGACCTCGATACGGCGATCATGCGTTCCAACGACACCTACTTCTATGACCTGGCGCACAAGCTCGGCATTGATCGATTGTCGACTTATATGAACAAGTTCGGCATCGGCCAGAAGGTCTCGCTGGACATGTTCGAAGAATCCCCCGGCCTGATGCCGTCCCGCGAATGGAAGCGGGCGACGCGTAAACAGGCGTGGTTCCCGGGCGAAACCCTGATTCTCGGGATCGGCCAGGGCTACATGCAATCAACGCCGCTGCAACTGGCCCAGGCCACCGCGCTGGTCGCCAACAAAGGCATCTGGAATCGTCCGCACCTGGCCAAATCCCTCGAAGGGGTGAAGCCGGTTGACGAGAATCCGATGCCGGACATTGTCCTGCGCGATCCGTCCGACTGGAACAAGGTCAACCACGGCATGCAGCAGGTGATGCACGGTGCGCGCGGTACTGCGCGTAAAGCCGCTATCGGTGCGCAATACCGGATTGCTGGCAAATCGGGTACGGCTCAGGTCGTGGCAATCAAGCAGGGTGAGAAGTACGACCGTTCCAAGGTTCAGGAGCGCCACCGTGACCACGCCTTGTTCGTCGGCTTTGCCCCGGCCGATGACCCGAAAATTGTTGTTTCGGTGATGGTCGAGAACGGTGAGTCCGGCTCCGGCGTCGCGGCGCCAGTGGTGCGTCAGGTCATGGACGCCTGGCTGCTCGATCAGGACGGACGTTTGAAGGCCGAATACGCCAGCCCAATCAGTGCGGAGGCTACGGCCCGTGATGAATAACTTTGATCGCATGCTCTCCAGTGAGGATGTGATGCGTCGCCGCGCGACGTTGCTGCAAAGACTGCATATCGATGGTCCCTTGTTGATCCTGCTGCTGATCCTCGCCGCCGGCAGTCTGTTTGTGCTGTATTCCGCCAGCGGCAAAAGCTGGGACCTGCTGGCCAAACAGGCCACTTCGTTCGGTATCGGTCTGGTCTCGATGATCATCATCGCCCAGTTCGAGCCGCGTTTCATGGCGCGTTGGGTGCCGCTCGGCTATGTGATCGGCGTGGTGCTGCTGTTGGTGGTGGACATCATGGGCCACAACGCCATGGGTGCGACGCGCTGGATCAACATCCCCGGGGTAATCCGCTTTCAGCCCTCGGAGTTCATGAAGATCCTGATGCCGGCGACCATCGCCTGGTATCTGTCCAAGCGCACGTTGCCGCCGCAACTCAAGCATGTCGGCATCAGCCTGATGCTGATCGGCGTGCCGTTCGCGCTGATCGTGCGCCAGCCCGATCTGGGCACTTCGCTGCTGATTCTGGCGGGCGGTGCATTCGTCTTGTTCATGGGCGGGCTGCGCTGGCGCTGGATTCTCAGCGTGCTGGCCGCCGCGATTCCGGTGTCGGTGGCGATGTGGTTTTTCATCATGCACGACTACCAGAAGCAGCGAATCCTGACCTTCCTCGACCCGGAAAGCGATCCGCTCGGTACCGGCTGGAACATCATTCAGTCGAAGGCCGCGATCGGTTCCGGCGGCGTGTTCGGCAAGGGCTGGCTGCTCGGCACCCAGTCACACCTGGACTTCCTGCCGGAAAGCCATACCGACTTCATCATCGCTGTACTCGGCGAAGAATTCGGTCTGGTGGGCATCTGCGCGCTGCTGCTGATCTATCTATTGTTGATTGGCCGGGGGCTGGTGATCACCGCTCAGGCGCAAACGCTATTCGGCAAATTGCTCGCCGGTGCGTTGACCATGACGTTTTTTGTTTACGTTTTCGTCAACATCGGTATGGTCAGTGGCCTGTTGCCGGTCGTAGGGGTGCCGTTGCCGTTCATTAGCTACGGCGGAACTTCGCTGGTGACGCTGCTGTCAGCGTTTGGGGTTTTGATGTCGATCCATACCCATCGCAAGTGGATCGCACAGGTTTGAATAAGGTGAAGAGTGCAATGCAAGTAATGCGTGGCTGGGCGACTCGATGCGCGCCAGTGGTAGGCCTGATGGGCCTCCTTGGCGGTGTGCAGGAAGCGCTGGCCGGCGAATACGAAGGCTCGCCTCAGGTGGCCGAGTTCGTCGGTGAAATGACCCGCGACTACGGTTTCGCCGGTGAGCAATTGATGGCGGTGTTCCGCGAGGCTCAGCGCAAACAGGCGATTCTCGACGCCATTTCCAGACCTGCAGAGCGCGTCAAGCAGTGGAAAGAATACCGTCCGATGTTCATCACCGACGCGCGTATCGCCCGTGGTGTGGATTTCTGGCGTCAGCACGAGGCGACGCTGGCCCGTGCCGAGCAGGAATACGGCGTACCGGCACAAGTGATCGTGTCGATCATCGGTGTTGAAACCTTTTTCGGACGTAATACCGGTAATTACCGGGTGATCGATGCCTTGTCGACGCTCGGTTTCGACTATCCTCCCCGTGCCGAATTTTTCCGCAAGGAACTGCGTGAGTTCCTGCTGCTGGCGCGCGAAGAACAGGTCGATCCACTGACCCTCAAAGGCTCGTACGCCGGGGCCATGGGCCTGCCGCAGTTCATGCCGAGCAGCTTTCGCGCGTACGCGGTGGATTTCGACGGTGACGGCCACATCAATATCTGGAACAACCCGGATGATGCGATCGGCAGCGTCGCGAGCTATTTCAAGCGTCACGGCTGGGTCGCGGGTGAGCCTGTGGTCAGCCGCGCCGATGTCCGTGGCGAGCAGGTCGATGAAGGCCTGACCACCGGCATCGAACCGACGAAAACCGTTGGAGAGTTGCGAGTGCTGGGCTGGTCAAGTCATGATGCGCTGCGCGATGATATGCCGGTTACTGCATTTCGCCTCGAAGGCGACAACGGCCCTGAATACTGGATGGGCCTGAAGAATTTCTACGCGATCACGCGTTATAACCGCAGCGTGATGTACGCCATGGCCGTACATCAACTGTCTGAACAGCTGGTACAAGCACGGGGCGTCAAGTAATGCGGGCATTGCCTAACAATAAACCCCTGAAGCTGGTGGCATTCGCTGCGTTGGCGGTATTGGTCGCCAGCTGCACGACCAGCCGTTCCCCGACGCCGAAAACCTCCAATACCGCCGTGCGGGCGCAGCCTGGCCTGGACATCAATCGCGCGCACAAAGACGGCGCGCCGTGGTGGGACGTTGACGTGTCGCGCATCCCCGATGCCACGCCGACCCTGCACACCGGTCCGTACAAGGCCAACCCGTACACCGTATTGGGCAAAACCTACTTCCCGTTGCAGGAATCCAAGACGTACGTCGCCTCCGGCACGGCGTCCTGGTATGGCACCAAGTTTCACGGTCAGAACACCGCCAATGGCGAGGTTTACGACCTGTACGGCATGAGTGCCGCCCACAAGACATTGCCACTGCCAAGTTACGTTCGGGTGACCAACCTGGACAACAACCGCACAGTGATCCTGCGCGTCAACGACCGTGGGCCGTTCTATTCCGATCGCATCATCGACTTGTCCTACGCCGCCGCGAAAAAACTCGGTTACGCCGAAACCGGCACCGCGCGCGTCAAGGTTGAAGGCATCGATCCGCAGCAATACTGGGCAGCCAAGGGCCGTCCGGCACCGTTGATGCTCAACGAGCCGCAGGTCGCGCAGAACAGCGCGCCGGTGATCACGGCCTCGGCCGGCACCGTCGAGCAGTGGACGCCGCCACCGCAGCAACATGCCTCTGACACCGTCCCCGTGCCGATGAGTGCAAAAAAAAACGCTTCTGCAACAGCAACTGGCCAGTATCTGCAGGTGGGCGCGTTCGCCAACCCGGACGCTGCAGAACTCCTGAGGTCGAAGCTCAGCGGGATGGTGAGCGCTCCGGTGTTCATCAGCTCGATCGTGCGCAATCAGCAGACCCTGCACCGGGTTCGCCTGGGGCCGATCGGCTCGCCGGGTGAAATTGCCCAAGTGCAGAACAGCGTGCGCCTGGCCAACCTTGGTTCGCCAAGTGTGGTTACCGAGTAATACGTAGAACTTGATTGACGATTCGCCAGCGATTGGGGGGCGAATCAGGTTGTTGGCTCGTCGAAGAACAAAAGCCCGGCAAGGGTGACTGGAGTGAGCAACTGAACACGCGATGGCTCGTTAGAAAGTCATCTGATTAAATTTTGTCCGCAAGGACAGTTTCCATTAGCGATTTCGAGAGACGGATGAACATCACCACCTTTGCCAAACGCCTGTGTCTGCTAGTCCCGCTGCTCCTCTCGCCAGCCGCCTTCGCGGCCGAGATGATGCCGTCGCCACCGCAACTGGCCGCCAAAGCCTACGTTCTGATGGATGCCAGCAGCGGCAACGTGCTGGTCGAGAACAATGGCGACCAGCGTCTGCCACCGGCCAGCCTGACCAAGCTGATGACCGCGTACATCGCGACCCTGGAAATCCGTCGTGGCCAGATCGGTGAAAACGATCCGGTGACCGTCAGCGAAAACGCCTGGCGTACCGGCGGTTCGCGGATGTTCATCAAAGTCGGCTCGCAGGTGACTGTCAGCGACCTGCTGCACGGCATCATCATCCAGTCCGGCAACGACGCCAGCGTGGCGCTGTCCGAGCACATCGCCGGCAGCGAAGATGCATTTGCCGACCTGATGAACAAGACTGTGACTGATCTGGGCATGACCAATTCCCACTTCATGAACCCGACCGGTCTGCCAAACCCTGAGCACTACTCGTCGGCTCACGACATGGCGATCCTGGCCCGTGCGATCATCCATGAAGATCCGGCTCACTACGCGATCTACTCGCAGAAAGAGTTCTTCTGGAACGGCATCAAACAGCCTAACCGCAACCTGCTGCTGTGGCGCGACAAGACCGTTGACGGTCTGAAAACCGGTCACACCGACGAAGCCGGCTACTGCATGGTGTCTTCGGCAGTACGTGATGGTCAGCGTCTGATCGCCGTGGTGTTCGGCACCAACAGCGAAGTGGCTCGTGCCGCTGAAACCCAGAAGCTGCTGACCTACGGTTTCCGCTTCTTCGAAACCCAGACCTTCTATCAGAAGGGCACCGAACTGGCTCAGGCCCCGGTGTGGAAAGGCACCACCAATCAAGTCAAGGCCGGCCTGGCTGAAGACCTGACCATGACCCTGCCAAAAGGCCAGCTGAAGAAGCTTGCTGCGAGCATGACCATGAACCCGCAACTGACCGCGCCAATCGCCAAGGGCGACGTGATCGGTAAAGTCGAAGTCAAACTGGAAGACAAGGTCGTGCACAGCGCTGACCTGATCGCTCTGGATGGCGTCGAGGAGGGTGGTATCTTCCGCCGCATGTGGGATAGCATCCGTCTATTCTTCTACGGCTTGTTCAACTGATTTGTGTTGACCTGCATGGCCCCGCCCCGATCCGGTGCGGGGCCATGCGCGTTATCACGGCTTGCGCTCAAGAGGCCGTTACGCCATGACCGATACCGAAGTAAAGGCGCCAAAGATCGAATTCCCTGTCACGGATTATCCCGTTAAGGTGATCAGCGATACCGGTGTGGGCAACAAAGACAAGATCATCGACATCGTCAAAAAACATGCGACCATCAATGATGAGCGCATCGACGAGCGTCAAAGTACCAACGGCAAGTACACCACCATTCAGTTGCACATCGTCGCGACCGACCAGGATCAGCTGTACAACATCAACAGCGAACTGCGGGCGACCGGCTTCGTGCATATGGTGTTGTGATGCCGGGCACGCTGGGCTTTCGTGAGCTCGGCCAGATGGCCTACGAGCCGGTCTGGCATGCCATGCAGCGCTTCACCAACGAACGCGGCAGCGATGCCGCCGACGAAATCTGGCTCGTCGAGCACCCACCGGTGTTCACTCAGGGCCAGGCCGGCAAGGCCGAACACCTGTTGCTGCCGGGCGATATCCCGGTGGTGCAGGTCGATCGCGGCGGGCAGGTGACTTATCATGGTCCCGGCCAGTTGGTGGCCTATCTGCTGCTGGATGTGCGCAAGCGGGGTTTCGGCGTGCGTGATCTGGTCAGCCGCATGGAGCTTTGCCTGATTGAACTGCTGGCCAGCTACGGCGTAACCGCTGCAGCCAAGCCAGATGCTCCCGGCGTCTATGTCGATGGAGCGAAAATCGCTTCTCTGGGTTTGCGGATTCGCCACGGTTGTTCCTTTCATGGCCTGGCCCTGAACGTGGATATGAACCTGGAACCGTTTCGACGGATTAATCCCTGCGGCTATGCCGGGCTGGCGATGACCCAGCTGAGCGATCACGCAGGATCGATTGAATTTGCCGAGGTAAGTGCCCGGCTGCGCGCGCAGCTCGTCAAACACCTCGACTATGCTGAGCAGACGACCCTGACGGGCGGAATCGACTGATATGACTACTGATGCAGTGCAAACCATGATCCCGACGCTCGACGTGACCGAGCGCCCGGCCCCGCGTCCCAAGGTAGAAGCCGGCGTCAAGCTGCGCGGCGCCGAGAAGGTTGCACGCATCCCGGTAAAGATCATTCCGACCACCGAGCTGCCGAAAAAGCCTGACTGGATTCGCGTCCGCATCCCGGTTTCGCCGGAAGTCGACCGGATCAAGAGCCTGCTGCGCAAGCACAAGCTGCACAGCGTTTGCGAAGAAGCGTCCTGCCCGAACCTCGGCGAGTGCTTCTCCGGCGGCACCGCGACCTTCATGATCATGGGTGACATCTGCACCCGTCGCTGCCCGTTCTGCGACGTTGGCCACGGTCGTCCGAAGCCACTGGACGTCAACGAGCCGGAAAGCCTGGCCATCGCCATTGCCGACCTCAAGCTCAAGTACGTGGTGATCACTTCGGTTGACCGCGACGACCTGCGTGACGGCGGTGCCCAGCACTTTGCCGATTGCATCCGCGAAATCCGCAAACTGTCGCCGAACGTGCAGCTGGAAACTCTGGTTCCGGACTACCGTGGTCGCATGGATGTTGCCCTGGAAATCACCGCAGCCGAGCCGCCGGATGTGTTCAACCACAACCTGGAAACCGTGCCGCGCCTGTACAAGGCTGCGCGTCCGGGTTCGGATTACCAGTGGTCGCTGACCCTGCTGCAGCGCTTCAAGCAGATGATGCCGCACATTCCGACCAAATCCGGCCTGATGCTGGGGCTGGGCGAGACCGACGAGGAAGTCATCGAAGTCATGAAGCGCATGCGCGAACACGACATCGACATGCTGACCCTCGGTCAGTACCTACAGCCTTCGCGCAGCCACTTGCCGGTGCAGCGATTCGTGCACCCGGACACTTTCGCCTGGTTCGCCGAGGAAGGTTACAAGATGGGCTTCAAGAACGTTGCGTCGGGCCCGTTGGTGCGTTCTTCGTACCACGCCGACGAGCAGGCCAAGCTGGTCAAGGCTGAGCTGCTGGGTTCCTGATCCCGCGCTGAATGAAAAAATGCCCGCCGAGGCTTTAATGCCCGGCGGGCATTTTTTTGCCCGGATTACCTTCTCTGCTGATTTTTCATTCAATCCACGGCGTGCCTGACCCTCTTCTGTTTGCCGCCGTTCCTGACTACTGTGTGTGCATGACTTCACAGGGAGATCCAAGGATGACCGTTCGACCGACCCACACACTTTGTCCGCACAGAGCCGTGCCCGCACTGCCTTCAGAGGGACTGATCGGCGTTATTGCACCTGCCGGTCCCGGTACTCTGGACACCGACAAGGCGCTGCAATGGATGCGCGCCCGTGGCTATGGGCTGAAGGTGTTTCCCGGTGTCTATGAAAAGGACGGCTATCTGGCCGGCAGTGACGATGTGCGCCTGCGTGACCTGCACGCGGCGTTCGCTGATCCCGAGGTCGATGCGATCATTTGCCTGCGCGGTGGCTACGGCACGCCGCGATTGCTCGACCGCATCGACTACGACCTGCTGAGCCGCAACGCCAAGCCCTTCGTCGGCTACAGCGATATCACTGCGCTGCATCTGGCCATCAGTCGTTATGCCGGATTTGTGACCTTTCACGGGCCACTGCTCAACGCCGATCTGTTGGGCGACAAAGAGCCGCCGACGGTGACTTCGTTCTTCGCCATGCTGCGCGGGCAATTGAAGGCGGGGAGTGTGCTGAGCCATCCGGTGGCTTATCCGTTGACTACCGTCGAACCTGGCATCGCGCACGGACGCTTGCTCGGCGGTAATCTGGCGATGATCGCTTCGACGTTGGGTACGCCTTACGAAATCGATGTCGAGGGGGTGATTCTGCTGATCGAAGACATCAACGAGCCGCTGTATCGCATCGACCGCCTGCTGACCCAGATGCGTCTGGCCGGCAAGTTGGCGAAGTTGCGTGGCGTGTTGGTCGGGGATGTTGCGGGAGTGGATATTGAAGCGCTGAACCGCTTGCTCAAGCAGACCTTCGAGCCGTTGCGGATTCCGGTGTTGTCAGGGTGGCGCAGCGGCCATTGCGATCCGAACCTGACGCTGCCGATGGGTGCGTTGGTGCGGCTGGATGCGGGGAAGCAGGAATTGATGCTTGAGCAGGATGTAGTGACCCGATAAAGCAAAAGATCGCAGCCTGTGGCAGCTCCTACATTGGAATGCGATCCCTGTAGGAGCTGCCGCAGGCTGCGATCTTTTGATCTTGCTTTATTGTCCTCGCAGGCTTTCCAGCAACTTGTGCGTCGGATACCCGTCCGCCGGCCAGCCAAACGATTGCTGGGCACTGCGAATCGCTTTACGCGTATTGGCACCAATGATCCCGTCCGCTGTGCCGGCATCGTAATTGCGTGCGCTCAGCAAGGTCTGCAATTCCATACGCTCGGTGCGGCTCAGCGGCAGGTCATCTTTCGGCCAACTGCCGTTGATCAAGCCGCCACCGCTGAAACGCTCGGACAACAGGCTCACTGCCAGCGCGTACGACGACGAGTTGTTGTACTTGAGGATCGCGCGGAAGTTGTCGAGGATCAGGAACGCCGGCCCACGATAACCAGCCGGCAGTAGCAGGGCGGCAGACAGCTGTTCAGAGCCTGCTGGCACCTGACCGCCATTCGGCAGAGTCACGCCCAACAGACGCCATTCGGCGACGCTCTTGCGAATCGCGCCATCAGCCAGCGTGTAATTGAAACTGCTCGGCAATTGCACCTCAAAACCCCATGGCTGGCCACGCTGCCAGCCGGAACTTTGCAGGTAATGCGCAGTTGATGCCAGCGCATCGGCAGGGCTGCCCCAGATATCGCGGCGGCCATCGCCGTCAAAGTCCACGGCATGGGTATTGTAGGTGGTCGGAATGAACTGGGTCTGACCCATCGCGCCAGCCCACGAGCCGAGCATCTTCTCCGGCGTGATATCGCCCTGTTGCAGGATCTGCAGGGCGGCGATCAATTGAGCGTGGGCAAAGCCCGGACGGCGGCCCTCGTAGGCGAGGGTGGCCAGCGAGTTGATCACCGACTTGCTGCCCTGGAACTGGCCGAAGTTGCTTTCCATGCCCCACACCGAGACCAGCGCCTGGCGGTCAACGCCATAACGCTGTTCGATGCTTTGCAGAATATCGGCGTACTGGCTGATCAGTGCCTGGCCCTTGCGCACGCGCAGAGGCGACAGCGCGCCGTCGAGGTATTCCCACACCGGGCGGGAGAATTCCGGCTGACTGCGGTCGGCACGAATCACACTGGCGTCGAAGCTGACATTGGCAAAGGCGCGATCGAACAGGTCGGCGCGAATCCCGGCGGCCAGTGCATCTTTGCGAAAGCCTGCCTGCCATTCGGCAAAAGTCTGGGTCGGCTGAAGATCAAGTGGGTCGGCGGACGGCACTACCGGCGGGATGATCGCTGGGGCCGTGGCGACAGGCGCGGCTTGAAGGGGTTGCGCATCGGCGGCGGTGGGTTTTTCCGCACAGGCGACAAGCAAAATGAAGCTGGAGGCAGCGATCAATTGGCGAACAGGCCAACGACGGGAAAGACTTAGGGGCATGCACAGTTCCAGGAAAACGAATCAGGTGCAGACCTTAACATGACCAGGGGGTACTGCGCTTTAAGCGGCCAGAAAGTAAGAAGCCTCCCAGCTGTCAGACTGGAAGGCTTCGCGGCGGTAGCTGCCTTTACCCTTGGTTGGTCGTTCCTGACGACTGCGGAACAGGGGTTGGGCGACGATGGATTTGGCCTTGTTGGGGCCATGTTTCGATGGCTTTTTGCTCATGAGGATTCTCTCGAGTGAGTGGGTTTTGCGGGGGAAATAATCTGCCGATGTCGGGCGTCTGTCCAGTGCCTGTTGTGTGGGAATGTTCTGGCGCTTTCGCTAGCAGGCTCGCTCCCACATTTGGAATGCATTTCAATGTGGGAGCGAGCCTGCTAGCGAATGGCCGTTATGCGCTACAACAGATTATTCGGCGGGGAGTGTCAGACGCTGGCCGGACATCAACAATGCCAAGCGACTCAGGCTCATCCACGGCGAACCGGCAGCCTGGCCTTTGATCTGCGCATCAATACGCTGCGCTTCGAGCAACAATTGCGCCCAGCGTTGCGCCGAATAGCGCTGCAGGGCTTTGCTCATCAGTGGTTTGCGCTTGTCCCAGACCGGCGGTTTCGCCTGACTGAAGCACTTGTCCAGCGGGGTGCCCTGGCTGTATTGCAACGAGATGTTGGCCAGCAGGCGCAACTCCCGTGCCAGCGCCCAGAGAATCACCGGCGGTTCGACACCTTCACCGCGCAAGCCTTCCAGCATGCGCAATGCGTGAGCGGGCTCGCCATTGAGCACGGCATCAGTCAAGCCAAACACGTCGAATCGCGCACTGTCGGCTACGGCAGCCTGCACGGTTTCAACGGTGATTTGCCCACCTTCAGCCATCAGCTTGAGCTTTTCGATTTCCTGCGCAGCGGCGAGCAAGTTGCCCTCGACACGTGCAGCAATCAATTCGACCGCGTCCTGGCTGGCCGACAAACCGGCCTGCGACAGACGCTGACGAATCCAGCTCGGCAGTTGATTGGCGTCTACCGGCCAGATCTGGATGAACTGGGTTTGCTGGCCTTCGACCAACGCCTTGCCCCACTTGGTCTTCTGCGCGCTGCCATCCATCTTGGGCAGGCTGATCAGCAGCACCGTGTCTTCAGCGGGACGCGAGCAGTATTCGATGAATGCAGCAGCACCTTTGTCACCGGGTTTGCCCGAGGGCAGGCGCAGTTCCAGCAGGCGCTTTTCGGCGAACAACGACATGCTGGCGCCGGCCTGCAACAGCGTGCCCCAATCGAAATTGGCGTCGGCAGAGAAGACCTGGCGTTCGTCGAAACCTTGCTGGCGCGCAGCACTGCGGATGGCGTCGGCGGCTTCCTGACACAACAGCGGATCATCGCCGCTGATGATGTAGACGGGGCCGAGAGCACCTTGCAGGTGTTTACCGAGTTGAGCGGGAGCGAGCTTCATAAGAAATGTCGAACGGGGCGCCTGAGCGCCCCGAACGTCTTACTGCTGCGGAATTTCAAGCGGCGACTGACGCGGGGTTTCCGCTTCAGCCTTTTGCGCCGCTTGCAGTGCATCGGCTTCTGCCTTGGCGCGATCATTGGCCGCTTGCTGCAGTTGTTGCAGTTGGCCCGGCGTCAGTTGCTGCAGACGCAGCATCATGCGCTGAACCAGTTCGCGGCGGGTTTCGCGGCGGGCGTCATTGGCTTCCTGATCGGAGCCCACGAGGTTGTTACCGTCGTGAATGAACACTTTCTGCACTTCCAGCTTGTCGCTCAGCAGTTGCAGGTTTTTGTCGCCACGGATCTCGTAGTTCAGGACCGTATTGACTTGATATTCACCCGTACGGCCAGCACCGGCGTAGCTGAGGATGCGCTGGCTTTCCTGCTCGTCAGCCAGGAACAGCTTGTACGGTGCGCCGCTGTAAACCTTGACGCCGCTCGACTCCAGCACCTGACGCAGTTGCGTGACCGTTTCGCCGTAGGCGTTGCGGGCGCTCAGATCAAGTTCCTTGATTGACAGCTCGTTGGTGCCGGTGCCGCGCAGCTGGAAACCGCAGGCGCTCAACAGAACGGCGAGGCCCATCACCAGCAGATTGCGTTTGATCATTGTGTTGCTCCCCTTGAAACCACGTGGGCCGACGGTGCGGCCCGAAAGGTTTTACTTGGCGTCAGGCGAACCTGACGCCCGATCCAATTAGCTGGCGACGATATTGACCAGTTTCCCGGGCACTACGATCACTTTACGAATGGTCAGACCGTCGACGAAACGCAGTACGTTTTCGTTGGCGCGCGCTGCCGCTTCCACTTCTTCACGGGTTGCGCTGGCTGGCATGTCGATCTGGCCACGCAGCTTGCCGTTGACCTGGATAACCAGGGTCAGGCTGTCCTGCACCAAGGCACCGTCATCCACTGCTGGCCAGCCAGCGTCGATGACGGCACCGGCGTGCCCCAACTGACTCCACAGCTCGTGGCTGATGTGCGGGGTGATCGGTGCCAGCAGCAAGGTCACCGCTTCCAGACCTTCGTGAACCAGTGCGCGATCCTGTTCGGTGCTTTGCGCGGCTTTTTCCAGCACGTTCATCAGCGTCATCACTTGGGCGATGGCGGTGTTGAATTTGTGGTTCTGGCCGACATCGTGGCTGGCTTGCTTGATGGCCAGGTGGATCGAGCGGCGAACGGCTTTTTGTTCGTCGTTCAGGCTGGCGATGTCCAGTTTGCCCGGCAGACCCTGGCTGACGTGGGCTTGCGCCAGGCGCCAGACGCGCTTGAGGAAACGGTGCGAACCTTCAACGCCGGAGTCGGACCATTCGGCGCTCATGTCAGGTGGCGAGGCGAACATCATGAACAGGCGGCAGGTGTCGGCGCCGAACTGATCGATCATCGACTGTGGGTCGACGCCGTTGTTCTTCGACTTGGCCATTTTCTCGGTGCCACCGATTTCCACCGGCAGGCCGTCGGATGTCAACTTGGCGCTGATGACCTTGGCTTTGCTGTCGCGCTCGAGTTCCACGTCCGCCGGGTTGAACCAGGTGTAAGCACCGTTGGTTTCGCGACGGTAGTAAGTCTCGGCGATCACCATGCCTTGGGTCAGCAGGTTCTTGAACGGCTCGTTGGAGCTGACCAGGCCTTCGTCACGCATCAACTTGTGGAAGAAGCGCGCGTAGAGCAGGTGCAGAATCGCGTGTTCGATACCGCCGATGTACTGATCCACCGGCAACCAGTGGTCGGCTGCGGATTTTTCTACCAGGCCACCTTCAAAGTGCGGCGAGGCATAACGGGCGTAGTACCACGACGATTCGACGAAAGTGTCCATGGTGTCGGTTTCACGCTTGGCAGGCTGACCGCATTTCGGGCAGGAGCACTCGTAGAACTCCGGCATGCGCGCCAGCGGCGAACCGGCGCCGTCCGGCACCACGTCTTCCGGCAGGACCACAGGCAGTTGATCTTCCGGCACCGGCACGTCACCGCAAGCATCACAGTGGATGATCGGGATCGGGCAGCCCCAGTAGCGCTGGCGGCTGATGCCCCAGTCGCGCAGACGGAACTGAGTGCGCGAGGCGCCCAGTTCTTTCTTGATCAGGGCGACTTCCATGGCATCGAACGCGCCAGCGAAGTCGAGACCGTCGAACTCGCCGGAGTTGATCAGCGTGCCGTGCTCACCGTAGGCGTCTTGCCACGGGGCAGGGTTGCTGTCGCCAGAGCTGGTACGCACTACCGATTTAACCGGCAGGTTGTACTTGTGGGCAAATTCGAAATCGCGCTCGTCGTGTGCCGGTACCGCCATGACAGCGCCGTCGCCGTAATGCATCAGCACGTAGTTGGCGACCCACACCGGCAGTTTTTCGCCAGTCAGTGGGTGCTCGACGAACAGGCCGGTTGGCAGGCCTTTCTTCTCTTGTGTGGCAACGTCGGCTTCAGCCACGCTGCCGCCCTTGCATTCAGCGATGAACGCTTGCAGCTCGGTGTTGTTTTTTGCGGCCAGGGTGGCCAGTGGGTGCTCGGCAGCCACGGCGACATAGGTCGCGCCCATCAGGGTGTCCGGACGGGTGGTGAAGACTTTCAGAGCGCCGGCTTCGCCGATGGAATCGACGTTGTACGGGAACTGCACTTCCATGCCGCGGGATTTGCCGATCCAGTTGCGCTGCATGGTCTTGACCTGTTCAGGCCAGCCAGTCAGCTCGTCGAGGCTCTCCAGCAGCTCATCCGCGTACGCGGTGATCTTGAAGTAGTACATCGGGATTTCGCGCTTTTCGATCAGCGCGCCGGAGCGCCAGCCGCGACCGTCGATCACCTGTTCGTTAGCGAGAACGGTCTGATCGATCGGGTCCCAGTTCACGGTGCCGTTTTTACGGTAGATCAGGCCTTTTTCGAACAGGCGAGTGAACAGCCATTGTTCCCAACGGTAGTAATCCGGCTTGCAGGTAGTCACTTCGCGCGACCAGTCGACCGCCAGACCCAGGCTGCGCAGCTGGGTTTTCATGTAGGCGATGTTTTCGTAGGTCCACTTGGCCGGGGCGACGTTGTTCTTCATCGCGGCGTTTTCCGCCGGCATGCCGAACGCGTCCCAACCCATCGGTTGCAGAACGTTTTTGCCGAGCATGCGCTGGTAGCGGGAGATCACGTCGCCGATGGTGTAGTTGCGCACGTGCCCCATGTGTAGCTTGCCGCTGGGGTAAGGGAACATCGACAGGCAGTAGTAAGTTTCCTTGCCTGGCTGTTCACTGACTTCAAAGGACTTTTGCTCGTCCCAGAACGACTGGGCGGCGGCTTCGATTTCACGGGGCTGATATTGTTCGTGCATGGCTACTTTTGTACTGGATAGGGGTGGCCTAATCCTCTTCAACGCAGGTTCCGGGGTGGCCCGGACGAGCTGGAAGTGGAATTACAGGAAGCGCCGTAGCATACATGACCGCGCTTGGCCTAGGGAAACCCTGATTACAGCTGTTTGTCCCGGCAAATCCATGGCGAGGGCCGTTGGTCGCGGCGTACAGCCGGTTTGTGCAGCGAAGCTAAGCTCTAACTGGGGAGTGAGTCTTATCTTCAATGAGGTGAGGGATGGTGGAGCAACGGCAAAAAAACGTGACGAAACCCGAGTTGTACGAGAGGTTGATCGATCGTCTGGGAATGGCCCTGGACGCTGTAAAAACCGCTGACCGGCTGCGCGACGAGCGCCCCCTGGAACTGGAATTGCGTGGCTTGAGTCCCGCCGAGTTCAAACTGGTCAAGGCCTATCTGGATCGTAGTGAACGTGAATCGCACGGATGCTTGTCACAGGCAGTGAAGCAGCTCGATGCAGCACATTCGGCCAAGATCATCTGGCTCAAGGACAAGGCACCCGGCAGAGACGCCGTCAAGGTTCGCTCTGTGCAGGCCAAGTAAGCGCATGGCAGGTCAAGAACCGGATCTTTTTCAACAGGATCCCACCTATTGGTTGTAACGCTTTATTAACACTCTTAGGCTTCGGGCATCTCTGGAGATGCTCGATGCCCTTTCGTTATTTCATCAAACAACTTTTATTGCCGCCCGGCATTCTCTTGCTGTTGTTGCTGGTTGCATGGTGGCTGCGCCGCTCACGGCCGCGCCTGGCGGGCGTGTGTTTTGCCCTTGGCTTTGGCGGATTGTGGCTGATGAGCTTGCCGGTGGTCGTGCAATGGGGCGCGAAAGCGCTGGAGCGCGAGCCACCGCTGGCCCTTGAAGAATGGGCGACGCTGGCGCAACGGGCCGATGCGATCGTGGTGCTGGGTTCCGGACGCGAGCGCGGCGATCTGGCGTGGGGCGAGGATCAGCCGACTGGCGTGGGGCTTGAGCGTCAGCGTTATGCGGCGCGTCTGGCCAAGGCATCGGGCTTGCCGATTCTGACCACCGGTGGCTTGCATTACGGAACGCCGCCGACCGAGGCGAAGTTGATGGCGGATTCATTGCGCGATGATTTCGGTGTGACGGTGCGCTGGCAGGAAGGTGAAAGCCGTACCACGTGGGAAAACGCGAAATTCACGGCTGGTATCTTGTTGCCGCAGGGGATCAAACGTGTGGTCGTGGTCACACAGGCGTGGCATATGCCGCGCTCGGTGTGGAGTTTTCAGCAGGCGGGATTTGAAGTGGTGCCGGCGCCGGTCGGGTTTCTGGGGACCGATAATGCAAGACCGTTTGGTGGCTGGCTGCCGGAATTCAAATCGATCTGGCAGAGCGGGCAGTTGCTGAATGAAGCGGTGGGGCAGGTGGGGTATTCACTGTTTTACCGCTGAAGAGCAAAAGATCGCAGCCTGCGGCAGCTACAGGGAAAAATACAAATCCCATGTAGGAGCTGCCGAAGGCTGCGATCTTTTGCTTTAGAGGGTTTTCGACATCCGGCTGGCCATCAGTGCCCAGCCAAACAGCAGCAAGCAGACAATGATCAACGGCCACGAGCGCCATTGCAGGTACGGCGTCAGGTTGTGCATCGGCACCACTTCACCGTACAAAATCCCTTGTTCGAACTGCGGAATCTGCTCGGTGATCTGCCCGAACGGGTTGATCAACCCGGTCACGCCGTTGTTGGTTGCGCGGATCATCCAGCGCCCGGCTTCCAGTGCACGCATTTGCGCCATCTGCAAATGTTGCAGCGGACCAATCGAGGTGCCGAACCATGTGTCGTTGCTGATTGTCAGCAGCAGATCACTGCGTGCCGACAAACCAGCCGCGAAGTCCGGGTACACCACTTCGTAGCAGA
Organism: Pseudomonas sp. R84; assembly: GCF_009834515.1. NCBI lineage: Bacteria > Pseudomonadati > Pseudomonadota > Gammaproteobacteria > Pseudomonadales > Pseudomonadaceae > Pseudomonas > Pseudomonas sp. R84. Next base: position 5,723,835 of record NZ_CP019426.1, on the reverse strand, counting down.
TGAATGGCGCAATCTGATAACCCTTGGCTTGCAACAACGCCTGATCGGCCGGGCCACGGGCGAAGTCAGACATCGGCAAATCAAAGAACGCGATCAAGCCACGCAAGACGTCCTGCAACGGCACGTACTCGCCAAACGGCACCAGTTTCTGTTTCAGATAAGTACCATCGCCTTCGCCGACGACGGTGATGCCGTTGAAGAAGCGTTTTTCGTGACGAACCATTTCGCGAATCGGCACGCCGGTGATCAGCGCTGATTTACGCTCGGCGGCGAAGTTGCCCATCATGCTGAGGTAGCCCTCGGCGGACTCCTTGAGCACCGGCACAGCGGTTTCCGGCCAGATCAGCAGATCCACCGGTTTCGAACGGAAACTCAGATCGCGGTACAACGCCAACTGCGCGTTCAGCTCGGCCGGATCCCATTTCATGCTTTGCGCGACGTTGCCCTGAATCGCAGCAACGCTCAAAGGCGCGCCCGACGGACTTGTCCAGGCGTGACCCTTAAGCGTAATGCCGGCGATCCACGGCCCGACCAACAGCACCAGGCCCGCCACAATAAAAGTTTTGCGGCCGCTTTGCAGCAAGCGCGGTGCGTTGTAGATCAGTGCTGCAGTCAATGCCAACACGAACCCCACCAACCACATGCCACCGACCGGTGCAAGCCCGGCCAACGGGCCGTCGAGCTGACTGTAGCCCGAATACAGCCACGGGAAACCGGTGAGGAACCAGCCGCGAAACATTTCCTGAGCGACCCACAGTGCAGCAAACGCGAGGGCGTCGGCCAGCGGCGCTTCGTTACGGCGTAACCAGCGCGCCCATAACCAGGCGGGCAGGGCGAAGAACCAGGCAATCGCCGCTGTGAACAGCAGCATCAGGAACCCGGCCAGCAGCACCGAAGCGCCGCCGAAGTGGTGAATGCTGTAATAGATCCAACTGGTGCCGGCACCGAACAGGCCGAAACCGAAGCACCAGCCACGGCCCAGCGCCTGACGCGGGCTCAGTTCGCGCAAGCCGGCATAGAACAAGCCGACCGCCAGCAAAGCCAGCGGCCAGATGTTGAACGGTGCCAGAGCGAAGGTGGTGATTGCACCGGCCGCCACGGCCAGCAGGTTACCGGGCCAGCCGGGGCGGGTTGTCCAGCGCATTTCAGTCCTTAGATTTTTTACCGGGCGATTGGCGTCAGTCGCAGCAAATGAATCCGACGACTGTCGGCGTTCAGGATGCGGAAACGATAGGCGCCGATTTCAGTGATTTCGTTGCGTTTTGGCAAGTGTCCGAACGCGCTCATAACCAGGCCGCCGACGGTGTCGAATTCATCGTCGGAGAATTCGCTGTCGAAGAACTCGTTGAAGTTCTCGATCGGCGTCAGGGCCTTGATCAGGAAGTCGCCACTGGGCAGCGGCTTGATGTAGCTGTCTTCTTCGACGTCGTGCTCGTCTTCGATGTCGCCGACGATCTGTTCCAGCACGTCTTCGATGGTCACCAAGCCCGCCACGCCGCCGTATTCGTCGATGACGATGGCCATGTGGTTGTGGTTGGCGCGAAACTCACGCAGCAACACGTTCAGGCGCTTGGACTCCGGCACGAAGGTGGCCGGGCGCAGCAGGTCCTTGATGTTGAAGCTGTCGCCATTCTCCTTGAGGATCAGCGGCAGCAGATCCTTGGCCAGCAGCACGCCCATCACGTCGTCATGGCTTTCGCCGATGACCGGATAGCGCGAGTGGGCCGAGTCGACCACTGCGGGGAGGAATTCACGGGGTGTCTGGGTCGCCTTGATGCTGATCATCTGCGAGCGCGGCACCATGATGTCGCGTACTTGCAGGTCAGCCACCTGAATGGCGCCTTCGACAATGGCCAGCGCTTCGCTGTCCAGCAGTTTGTTCTGATGCGCATCACGCAGCAGCTCGAGGAGCTCCTGGCGGTTCTTCGGCTCGTGGGCAAAAGCCTGGGTCAGTTTACCCAGCCATGACTTCTGCCCGTTGCTCGATCGATCTTCGCTCATAGCGATTACTCTGAATCCTTTGTTGTAACGATAGGGGATGTTTCGGTTTCGTCGTCCGCGTACGGATCGGGATAGCCCAATTCGGCAAGCAACTCGCGTTCCAGTGCTTCCATTTCTTCGGCTTCCTCGTCATCCATATGGTCGTAACCAAGCAGATGCAAGCAGCCGTGAATGACCAGATGCGCCCAATGGGCCTTTAGTTCCTTGCCCTGTTCGGCGGCTTCGCGTTCGACCACGGCCACGCAGATCACTAGATCGCCAAGCAATGGGATGTCGAGAAACTCGTCGGGCACTTCGGCCGGGAACGACAGGACGTTGGTCGCGTAATCCTTGTGACGCCAGGTGTGATTGAGCTCGCGGCCTTCTTCCTCGTCGACCAGACGAATGGTCATTTCCGAGTCGGCGGTGCGCTGGCGCAGGGCCAGTTCGCACCACAAACGGAAGTCGGCTTCACTCGGCGCGTTTGCTTCAGTCGCGATTTGCAGGTCTAGCTCAAGCATCTCGCGAGGTGTCCTTGGGGGCTTCGTCTCGGTTTTCGAAGCGCTCGTAGGCTTCGACGATCCGCTGGACCAAAGGATGGCGCACGACGTCTTTAGGCTGGAAGTGAGTGAAGCTGATACCCGGCACGTCTTTGAGCACTTCGATCACATGGTGCAGACCCGACTTGGTGCCTTTCGGCAGGTCGACCTGGGTAATGTCACCGGTGATGACGGCGGTGGAACCGAAGCCGATCCGGGTCAGGAACATCTTCATCTGTTCGACGGTGGTGTTCTGGCTCTCGTCGAGAATGATGAAGCTGTTATTCAGCGTACGACCGCGCATGTAGGCCAGCGGCGCAACTTCAATCACCTGACGTTCGATCAGTTTGGCCACGTATTCGAAGCCGAGCATTTCGTAGAGCGCGTCGTAGAGCGGGCGCAGATACGGGTCGATCTTCTGCGACAGGTCGCCGGGCAGGAAGCCGAGTTTTTCACCCGCTTCAACCGCCGGACGCACCAGCAGGATGCGGCGAATTTGCTCACGCTCCAGTGCATCGACAGCGCAAGCAACGGCCAGATAAGTCTTGCCGGTACCGGCCGGGCCAATGCCGAAGTTGATGTCGTTGCCGAGGATTTCCTTCACGTAGCGCAACTGATTCAAGCCGCGCGGGCGAATCATACCTTTCTTGGTGCGCAGGGCGACGGAGGCTTCGGCGGGGGCGTGGTTGTCCAGCTCGACGACGGACGATTCCTGCAGGAACAGGTGCACCGTATCTGGCGACAGCTCTGAACCCTTGGTTTCCCGGTACAGGCGACGAATCAGATTTTCCGCAGACGTGGTGAGTTTGGGGTCGCCGATCAGCTCGAACTGGTTTCCGCGGTTGCGGATCTCGATGGTCAGGCGCTGTTCGATCAAGCGTAAATGCTCGTCGAATTGCCCGCACAGATTGGCGAAGCGGCGAGCCTCAAAGGGCTCGAGGATAAAACGATGTGGTTCTATGGGTGCGTTCAAGGTCGTATTTAGCCGCCCTGGGGCAATTAAGATGAAATCAAGGATAACGCCAGAGGCGTGGGTGCGAAAGCTCTTAAATATTCTTGGCGTCGAGACCGTCAAGATCGCAGCCTTCGGCAGCTCCTACAGGGGAATGTAATCCATGTAGGAGCTGCCGAAGGCTGCGATCTTTTGCATTTATTGGATCAGCGAGCCGCGCAGCGAGTGCGGCTGCGCCGCGTCGATATGCACGTCGGCGAACTGGCCGATCAAGGTCGGATTGTCGCAGCGGAAGTTGACGATACGATTATTCTCGGTGCGCCCTTGCAGTTCGCCCGGGTCTTTCTTCGAATAATCGGTCACCAGAATGCGCTGGATCGAACCGACCATTTGTCGGCTGATCTCGAAACCTTGCTGATTCAGACGGTGCTGCAGCGCGTTCAGGCGTTCCTTCTTCAGCTCTTCCGGGGTGTCGTCCGCCAGATCGGCAGCCGGGGTGCCCGGGCGCTGGCTATAGACGAAGGAATAAGAGAAATCGAAACCGACGTCGGCAATCAGCTTCATGGTCTGTTCGAAGTCTTTCTCGGTCTCGCCGGGGAAACCGACGATGAAGTCCGAGCTGATGCAAATGCCCGGCACGGCAGCGCGCAGTTTGCGCAGCTTGGATTTGTATTCCAGCGCGGTGTGGTTGCGCTTCATCGCCGCGAGAATCCGGTCGGAACCCGATTGCACCGGCAAATGCAGGTGCTTGACCAGCTCCGGCACATCGGCGTGGGCCTGGATCAGGCTGTCCGAGAACTCCAGCGGGTGCGAAGTGGTGTAGCGAATGCGGTCGATGCCGTCGATGGCGGCGACAACACGGATCAATTCGGCGAGATCAGCCAGACGACCGTCATGGGTCGTACCGCGATAGCCGTTGACGTTCTGCCCCAGCAGCGTCACTTCACGTACGCCGTTTTCGGCGAGGTGAATGACTTCGGCGATCACGTCGTCGAACGGCCGGCTGACTTCTTCGCCACGGGTATAAGGCACCACGCAGAATGTGCAGTATTTGCTGCAACCTTCCATCACCGACACGTAGGCGCTCGGGCCATCGATGCGCGGTTCGGGCAAGTGGTCGAATTTTTCGATTTCCGGGAACGAGACGTCGACCTGCGGCATCTTGGTGATGCGCGCGGCGTCGATCATTTCCGGCAGGCGGTGCAGGGTCTGCGGGCCAAAGACCACGTCGACGTACGGCGCGCGATCGCGGATCGCCGCGCCTTCCTGGCTGGCCACGCAACCGCCGACGGCGATCACCATCTCCGGGTTGGCCAGTTTCAGTTCGCGCCAGCGGCCGAGCTGCGAATACACGCGATCTTGTGCGCGCTCGCGGATCGAGCAGGTGTTGAGCAGAATCACGTCGGCGTCTTCGGCACGTGCGGTGACTTCCAGGGCCTGATGTTCACCCAGCAGATCGACCATGCGCGAGCTGTCGTACTCGTTCATCTGGCAACCGTGGGTTTCGATGTAAAGCTTCTTGGCCATGGATTAGGGTCATCACGTGATTCAAAGAACCGCGCATTATAGGGAACAAGCCTTCAGGTTCCTACCGCTGCGCGTCCGGTGGCTATGCTATAGTTTGCGCCCTCATTTTTATCCCCGATGTTATCCCCCCGCCATGACCAAACGCGAAGCTCCAATCTATAAGGTGATTTTCCTCAACCAGGGCCAGGTGTTCGAAATGTACGCCAAGCAGATCTATCAAAGTGATCTGTGGGGCTTTCTGGAAGTGGAAGAGTTCGTCTTTGGCGAGCGCACGCAAGTGGTCGTCGATCCGAGCGAAGAAAAGCTCAAGGCGCAGTTCGAAGGCGTGGTGCGCAGCTTTGTGCCGATGCATTCGATTGTGCGCATCGACGAAGTGGAGCGTCTGGGCACCCCGAAAATCAGCGAAGCCCGCGGCGCGGTCGGCAATGTGATGCCGTTTCCGATGCCGATGCCTGAGAAGTAAGCCTTAACACCGAGTCGCCTCTTCGCGAGCAGGCTCGCTCCCACAGGGGAATGCATTCCAATGTGGGAGCGAGCCTGCTCGCGAAGGGGCCGGAAAGGTCGGCGCAAAAATCAGGGAAGAGGCGAAAACGGCGTACGCCCATCGGCGCTCTGCAATTCCATCAGGTATTTACGGAAAATTTGCCCGAGCACTTGCGTGGCAGTCTCGAGATCTTCGCGGGACATTTTTTCGGAAACTTCGTCAGCCGTATCCAGCGCATCTTCAGCGCCGTTGACCGCGGCCATCTTCAGCACGATATACGCCTGAATGTTGTTGGCCTGCACGCCTTCACCGTGGAAGAACATCGTGCCGAGCTTGAACTGAGCCTGAGCGTGGCCTTGCAACGAGGCTTTTTCGAAATAGCTCAGGGCTTGATTGAGGTCGCGCGGCGCGTTTTTGCCGTCGTAGTAGAACTCACCCAACTCGTATTGCGCTTGCGCATCCCCTTCATCCGCCGCTTTCTGGCAGGCGGCCAGTGCCTGCGTGACGTCTTGCGGCTGAGTATTGAGGGTGCAACGACCCATCGCCGGGATCAACAACGAGTTGCCGCCTGCTTGTGCATGCGCGAGCAGGGGCTGAAGGAGCAACAGGCAGCCCAAGGCAAGGGTGCGGCCGGTGCGGTTCATGGGAATCGACTTACCTCTGAAGGGCACGCGGACCCATCGAGGGATCCAATAAGCGCGCATTATGAAATAAGCAGGGCCAACCTTACAAAGTCTTTACTCGTTTTTCTGCTGCGCGGGGAATATATCGCCCACTTTAGGGGAGATTTTTAGCAGGAGCATCGGAAAAACAGCGCGGGTGTAGGTGAATGCTGACGCTGGCCATAGCCAACGTCAGCGGTACGGCGATTACTTCAGTGCAGCGAAGGCGCGTTCGGCTGCGTCCAGGGTCAGTTTCAACTCGGCTTCGCCGTGGGCGATCGAGGTGAAACCGGCTTCGAAGGCGCTCGGTGCCAGGTACACGCCACCTTCCAGCATCAGGTGGAAGAAGCGACCGAACAGTGCAGCGTCGCTGGCCATCACGTCTTCAAAGGTGACGATGTCGTCGGCGCCGCTGAAGTACAGACCGAACATGCCGCCAGCCTGGGTGGTCACGAACGGAATGCCAGCGGCATCAGCGCGCTGTTGCAGACCGTCGAGCAGACGCGTGGTGTAGTCAGTCAGCTCGGCGTGGAAACCCGGGCGGCTGATCAGACGCAGCGTGGTCAAACCAGCGGCCATCGCCAGCGGGTTACCCGACAGCGTACCAGCCTGATACACCGGGCCCAGCGGCGCGATGCGCTGCATGATTTCGCGCTTGCCGCCGAAACAGCCGACCGGCATGCCGCCGCCGATGATTTTGCCGAAGGTGGTCAAATCAGGATTGACCCCGTAGTACGCCTGAGCACCACCGAGGGCAACGCGGAAACCGGTCATCACCTCGTCGAAAATCAGCACCACGCCATGGTTGTCGCACAGCGAACGCAGGCCTTCGAGGAAGCCTGGTGCCGGTGGTACGCAGTTCATGTTGCCGGCAACCGGCTCAACGATGATGCACGCCACGTCCTCGCCCACTTCAGCGAGCATCTTTTCCACAGCGTCGATGTCGTTGAACGGCAGGGTCAGGGTGTGTTTGGCGAATGCCGCCGGCACGCCGGCCGAACTCGGTACGCCTTGGGTCAGTGCGCCGGAACCGGCCTTGACCAGCAGGCTGTCGGAGTGACCGTGGTAGCAGCCTTCGAACTTGATAATGCTGTCGCGGCCGGTGTAGCCACGGGCCAGACGGATCGCGCTCATGGTCGCTTCGGTGCCGGAGCTGACCATGCGCACCATGTCCATCGACGGCACCAGCGAGCAGACCAGGTCGGCCATCTCGGTTTCCATCGCAGTCGGCGCGCCGTACGACAAGCCGTGTTGCAGTTGATTACGCACCGCGTCGAGCACGTCCGGGTGGCTGTGGCCGAGGATCATCGGACCCCACGAGCCGACGTAATCGACATAACGCTTGTCGTCTTCGTCAGTGACGTAGGCACCTTCAGCGTGCTTGAAGAACAACGGCGTGCCGCCAACGCTCTTGAACGCGCGAACGGGCGAGTTCACGCCACCGGGGATATGTTTCTGGGCATTGGCAAACAGGGTTTCGGAACGAGACATGATCGGGCTCTCAAATCAGACTTTCAGTAATTCATTGAACGCGCGGGCGCGGCGGGTCACTTCGGCGCTGCTCTCGGCACCGAACAGTCCGTGAACCACGGCGAGCAGGTCGACCCCGTGGGCCACCAGCGGTGCGGCGTTGTCGAGGGTGATGCCGCCAATCGCGCAGACCGGCAGGTGCAGCGTGCGCTTGGCGTCGTCGAGCAGATCGAGGCTGCAGGTCGGCGCGCCGGGTTTGGTGTTGGAGTTGAAGAAGCGGCCGAAGGCGACATAGCTCGCGCCTTCTTTGGCCGCTTGTTCGGCCAGCGCGAGTTGCGCGTGGCAGGTCGAACCGATAATCGCTTTTGAACCGAGCAGGGCGCGGGTCGGCGATAGCGGGCCGTCGGTCTGGCCGAGGTGCACGCCGACGTTAAGGCGCGCCGCCAGTTCAGCGTCATCGTTGATGATCAACTGCGTCTTGTAGCGCTCACACAGATCACGCAGCGCTTCGGCCTCACGCAGACGGCGGGCCTCGTCGTTGCTCTTGTCGCGGTATTGCAGCAGGGTGACGCCGCCTTCCAGCGCCGCCTCCACGTAAGACAGAAACTTGCCCGCCAGCAGTGCGCTGTCGGTAATGGCATACAGGCCACGTAGTTTCATCGGGCAGACCTCACGACGTTACGAGCAGAAATCCAGCGGCAGGCGACGCGGGACGAACTGGCCTTTGCCCAGTTGTTCGGCATCGCGCAGGGTGCGCCAGGTGTAATCCAATGCACTGCGCACGGCGCTGGCGAGGTGTTCGCCCTGAGCCAGGCGACCGGCCAAAGCACTGGCCAACGTGCAACCGGAACCGTGATAGCTGCCCGGAAGACGCTGACAGATAAAGGTTTCACGCAGACCATCGCGGCTGTACACGCGGTTATGGATTTCAGTTTCGTCGCCGTGGCCGCCGGTGATCAGCAGGTTTTTGACGAACGGCAGGAGTTTTTCAGCGCACTCGTCTGCGGTGCCTTCTGGCAATTCGGCGAGGATGCGCGCTTCAGGAAGGTTAGGCGTGGCAATGATCGACAGCGGCAGCAGACGCTCGCGCATCGCATAGCCGACCTCGTCCTTGCCCAGGCGACCGCCACCACCGGCGCGCAGCACCGGGTCGCAGACCACCGGCAAGTGCGGGTGCGCCGAAAGCAGTTCGACAACGGTGTCGACCATTTCCAGCGAACCGAGCATGCCCAGTTTGACCGCAGCGACTTCGGAGTCGTTGAGCACGGCATTGGCCTGAGCCAGTACCCACTCACGGTCGAGGACGCGGAAGTCAGTGACGTTGACGGTGTCTTGCACGGTCAGGGCGGTGACGGCCGGAGCCGCATGGCAACCCTGCGCGAGCAAGGCTTCGATATCTGCCTGCAAGCCGGCGCCACCACTTGGGTCGTGGCCGGAGAGACAGAGGACAACGGGGCGGGAGCTGTAGATATTCATGGTGCGCGAGCTTACCACCAAAGCTGATTTTCGGGTTCAGTGCCGTTGTCCCGGGCCGATAATCTGGCAGGAGAATCCGACCGCTCTGTCACAAACTGACCAACTCAACAGCTCTAGCTCGCTGCTTTGCTCTGGAACGCCCGTTCTAGAGCCTTTGTAGGAAAAAATTCAATGGTGCTCAATGGCCATCAACGGCTATGCTAGTCTGGATCCAAACCAATAACAGGTAATACCGGTTTTACGTCTACTCAAAGGGAATGGGGGGCTTCCTGACACAACCGGACGAGCCACGCTGGGGCTTCAATGCGCTATTTGCTGATGTTGTTGTTCTGCTTGCCCCTTATGGCGAGCGCCGTCGAATTCGACGAATTTACCCAGAGCCTCCCTCTGGGCCGGTCGCTGCAAGTGTTCGAAGACCCGAGCGGTCAGGCGAGCATTGCCGATGTTCGTGCGCAAGCTGCCGCCGGCAATTTCAAACCTCACGATAAAGCCACGCTCAATGCCGGTTATTCACGCTCGGCGTTCTGGCTGAAGATTGACCTGCATTATCGTCCGAGCAATCCCGCCGCCCAGCGCACCTGGCTGCTGGAACTGGCTTATCCACCGCTCGACCATCTCGATCTCTATACGGCCGACGCCAATGGCGACTACCGCCTCGTCCGGCAAACCGGCGATGCCTTGCCGTTCGCCAGCCGCGAGATTCGCCAGAACAACTATCTGTTCGATCTTTCATTCAAGCCGGATCAAACGCAGACCGTGTATCTGCGACTGGCCAGCGAAGGGTCAATCCAGGCGCCGGTGACGTTATGGTCAAGCACGGCGTACCTCGAAGACCAGCCAGTGCGCCTGTATGTGCTCGGCATCATTTACGGCGTTCTGCTGGGGATGGTGGTTTACAACCTGTTCATCTTCCTTAGCGTGCGCGATACCAGCTATCTCTACTACATCTTCTATATTGCCTCGTTTGGCCTTTATCAGTTGTCGGTGAATGGCGCCGCCGTCGAGTATTTCTGGCCGGACAATCCATGGTGGGCCAACGCCGCCACGCCGTTCTTCATCGGTTGCGCGGGCTTGTTCGGCAGCCAGTTCGCCCGCAGTTTCCTGCAAACCAAAACCCACAGCCGCTGGCTCGATCGTTTGCTGATCGGACTCATTGCATTCGGTGCGTTGGTCATCGGTCTGTCGCTGATGACCAGTTACGCCTTGGCCCTGCGCCTGGCAACAACGCTGGCACTGACCTTTACAGTGGTGATTTTTGCCGCCGGGATTCTGGCCTGGTGGCGCGGCTTGCGCGTGGCGCGCTATTTCATCATCGCCTGGTCGGCGTTTCTGCTCGGCGGCATCGTCAACACGCTGATGGTGCTGGGATTGCTGCCGAACGTGTTCCTGACCATGTACGCCAGCCAGATCGGTTCGGCCATTGAGGTGGCATTGCTGTCACTGGCACTGGCCGACCGCATCAACGCCATGCGTGAGCAACAGGCGCAGACCCTGTACGACGCCGGGCAGAAACTCGAAGTGCTCAACCAGCAACTGGCCCATAGCAACAAGCTCAAAGATGAGTTCTTGGCGACCCTGACCCACGAACTGCGCACGCCAATGAACGGTGTGATCGGTTCGCTGGAATTGATGCAGACGGTCGAGCTTGATCCGGAGCTGGAGCAATACCAGCAGACGGCCGCCGGTTCCGCGCGAGACATGATGCGTATGGTCAACGGCATCCTTACCCTCACTGAATTGCAGGCTGGCAAACTCAAGGCTGCGCCGGGCAGTTTCAGTCTGCGCGCAGTGGTCGAGGCGTTGCGCGTACAGTTCGACGGTAACGCGGCGAGCAAGTCGCTGGACTTCAAGGTTGAAGTACTGCCAACCCTGCCGGATCGCCTGCACGGCGACAGCGCCAAACTCGCGCAATGCCTGGAATGCCTGCTCGACAATGCGATCAAGTTCACCCGTGTTGGTGGGTTGGCGTTGCGCGTGACGGGCAAACCGTCGACGGGCAATCGTCTGGCGCTGTCGTTTGCGGTGATCGACACCGGTATCGGGTTCACTGATCTGGGCGAAGCGACGATGTACCAGCGCTTCTTCCAGCTCGACGGTTCGATGACCCGCGAATACGGCGGGCTGGGCGTCGGTCTGGCGATCTGCCGACAGTTGGTCGAGTTGCTCGGCGGCAAACTCACGCATCGCTCGGAACCTGGGCGCGGCAGCCGCTTCCAATTGGATGTCGAGTTCGAACTGCCGGTGGTGGAAACTGCGCCGATCTCTGCGCCTTCGCACGATTGCGTACGTGCACCGCAGGACTGCACGGTGTTGTTGGTGGACGACAACAGCGTCAATCAACTGGTGATGCGCGGCATGTTGCTCAAGCTCGGCTTCCGCGTGCGCAGTGCCGACAACGGTGCGGCGGCGCTCGAATGCCTGCAGCGTGAAACGGTGGATGCAGTATTGATCGACTGCCAGTTGCCGAGCAATGAAGGCGCGTCATTGTGCTGCCAGATTCATGCGTTACCCGGATGCGCCAACCTGCCAGTGTTCATGCTGGCGTTGAACGCTGATCGAGAGCTGTGCACCACCGGTGCAGCGATCGATTACCTGAACAAACCGGCGAAATTCGAAGACCTGCAATCTGCGCTGGCACGGCGGGTGCTGTGCTGCTGACAAGGTAAAAGCGCCGCAAATTCGGCTGATATGACACTTTGACCGGTTGCAGTGCGGTGCTTAACTGAGTTCCTTGGTTGCATTAAGGAGCCCCGTCATGAACCTGCATCAGTTCGCCGAAACCCACGAAGTCACCAACCAGCCACCGTCGCTGGACGGTACCAACCTGTACCGCATCGACCTGCCATTGCAGGAGTGGTCGCGGCGCTTTGGTGCCGGTTGGGCCGAGTCGCGAATCGATGCCTACGGCGCGCTCGCCGGTGGACCGCTGATGGAAGCCGGGTTCCTCGCCAATCAGAACAAACCTGTGTTCGCCAGCCATGACCGCTACGGCCATCGCATCGATCTGGTGGAATTTCACCCGGCTTATCACGAGCTGATGCGCACGGCGATCGAGCATGGCCTGACTTCGCTGCCATGGGCGCATCCACAGGATGGCGCCCACGTCGCCCGCGCCTCGATGACTTATCTGCACAGTCAGGCCGAGGCGGGCAGCGGTTGCCCGTTGACCATGACCTTCGCCAGCGTGCCAGCCCTGCGTTTGCAGCCGAATCTGGCCGAGCAATGGCTGCCGAAAGTCCTCGCCACTGAATACGATCCGCGCAACGTCGGCATGGCGCACAAGGCCGGCGTTACCATCGGCATGGCCATGACCGAGAAACAGGGCGGCACCGACGTGCGCGCCAACACCACCAAGGCTTATCCGGTCGGCGCCAGCGGTCCGGGTCAGGCCTATGAACTGGTCGGGCACAAGTGGTTCTGCTCGGCACCGATGTGCGATGCCTTCCTGACGCTGGCGCAAACCGACAAGGGTTTGAGCTGTTTCCTGCTGCCACGCCATCGTCCGGACGACACGCGCAATCAGTTCTACATCCAGCGTCTGAAAAACAAACTCGGCAACCAGTCCAACGCCTCCAGCGAAGTGGAGTTTCGTGGCGCGCTGGCGTGGATGGTCGGTGAGGAAGGGCGCGGGGTGCCAACTATCATCGAAATGGTCGCAATGACTCGCTTCGATTGCATGGTCGGTTCCAGCGCGTTGATGCGTCAGGCGCTGACCCAGGCCAGCCACCACTGCGCGCATCGCAAGGTCGGCGGCAAACTGCTCAGCGAACAGCCGCTGATGCAAAACGTGCTGGCCGATCTGGCCCTGGAAAGCGAAGCTGCACTGGCGCTCAGTCTGCGCATGGGCAAGGCACTGGATCATCTGGACGATCGCCATGAAGCGCAATTTGCCCGGCTGGTGACGGCGGTGGGCAAATACTGGATCTGCAAACGTGCGCCGGGGATGATCAACGAAGCGGCGGAGTGCATGGGCGGCGCCGGGTACGTCGAAGAGAGCATCCTGCCGCGCCTGTACCGCGAGGCACCGGTGAACTCGACGTGGGAAGGCTCCGGCAATGTGCAATGCCTGGACGTGCTGCGCGCGTTGTCGAAAGAGCCGGGTGTGCTGGATGTGTTGTTCAGCGAGTTGGGCGATGGGCATGGCGACAAGCGCTTGGCTGCGCACATTCAGCAGTTGCAGGCGCAGTTCAAGGATACGGGCGACATTCAATATCGGGCGCGGCAGTTGACTGAGGACATTGCGCTTGGTTTGCAGGCCAAGCTTCTGTTGGAGGGGGGAAACTCAGCCGTCAGCGATGCTTTCATTGCCAGCCGTCTGAGCGGTGGTGGCCGGGTCTACGGCGCCTTGCCGCGTGGGCTGGACGTCGAAGCCATCGTCGCCCGCTCAACCCCACAGATTCTCTGACCCACCACACATCCCCTGTAGGAGCTGCCGAAGGCTGCGATCTTTTGATCTTCTAAACAACAAGATCCAAAGATCGCAGCCTTCGGCAGCTCCTACAAGGATTGGGGTGACCCATATATTGTGCGGTTGCCAACATGCCACTGTTCCCGTGACGCCACGATGCAGGCAAGATGAAGCTCTGCAAGTCAGAACACAGGAAGCTGATCGTGACCGAAGCGTTTATTGTCGTTCAAACCGCCGAACAAGCCGTGGATCGTCTGGCCGAGCTGCATGAGCGGGCCACCACTGCGCTGAACTCGGCGCTCAAGCGTTACCTGAAAGATCGCGTCGAACCCGACGCTGCGCAGCGTGCTCTGTTTCGTTATCCCGAACTGCGTCTGACCTACCATTGCCAGGGCGAAGTCCCGCAGACCACCCGCGCTTACGCCAAGGTGCAACTGCCAGGCACTTACAGCGTCACCGTCACCCACCCGGCAGCGTTCCGCAAATATCTGCTCGAACAGCTTGTGCCGTTGATGCACGACTTCACCGTGACCGTGGAAGTCGGCGTCAGCCAGCAAAACATTCCGTATCCGTATGTGGTCGAGCAGGGCGATGAACTCGCTGGTTCCGGCGTCACCGCTGCCGTGCTGGCGCGAGTGTTCCCGAGTACCGATCTGTCCGCCGCCACCGATGGCATCGCCGACGGTCTCTACGACTGGGAAAACACCGATCCGCTGCCGCTGGCCTTGTTCGACGCTGCGCGCGTGGATTTCTCGCTGCGCCGTCTGGTTCACTACACCGGCAGCGACTGGCGCCATGTGCAGCCGTGGATTCTGCTGACCAACTATCACCGCTACGTCGACCAGTTCATCGTCCATGGTCTGGAGCAACTGCGCAGCGACCCGCGTTTTGTGCGCATGGTGTTGCCGGGTAACGTGATCATCGAGAAAGGCATGGATCACGGCGAAGCGTCGGCGATCGCAGCCGGTGTGGTCTGGCACCGCTATCAGATGCCGGCCTATCACCTGATCGCCAGCGATGGCCACGGCGTGACCCTGGTGAACATCGGCGTCGGCCCGTCCAACGCCAAGAACATCACCGACCACTTGGCGGTGCTGCGTCCACATTGCTGGCTGATGATCGGCCACTGCGGTGGCCTGCGTCAGTCGCAGACCATTGGCGACTACGTGTTGGCGCACGCGTACATGCGTCGCGACGGCATTCTTGATCGCGTAGTGCCGCCGAACATTCCGATCCCGGCCTTGGCCGAAGTGCAAATGGCCCTGCAACAGGCTGCGGCCAATGTCACTGGCGAGAAGGGCGACGACCTGAAAAAACGCCTGCGCACTGGCACCGTGCTGACCTACGACGACCGTAACTGGGAACTGCGTTGGGCTCAGGAACGGCCGTTGATCAACCTGTCCCGCGCGGTCGCGGTGGACATGGAGAGTGGCACGATTGCCGCGCAGGGTTATCGCTTGCGAGTGCCGTACGGCACGTTGCTCTGCGTTTCGGACAAACCGCTGCACAGCGAAATCAAGCTGCCGGGTTCGGCTAACGCCTTCTATGAGCGCGCGGTCAGCCAGCACTTGAAGATCGGCATCGAAGCGGTCGATTTGCTGCGCACCGAACTCAACTCGCTGCACTCGCGCAAACTGCGCAGCTTCGACGAGCCGCCGTTCCGCTGATTTGTTGATGGTCATTTAACGGTCAGGCTACTAGCATTGGCAGCCCTGACCGTTAGATGTTCTTTTCGCCATGTCCCGTCCTCCACGTCCACCTTCCCGCCGTCCTGGCGCGAAGCCTCAGTCTGCTTCCCCGCGCCGTGTTGCCAAGGCACCACCGGGCGAGCCGAAACTGATCCTGTTCAATAAACCGTTCGATGTGCTGACGCAATTCAGCGACGGCGAAGGGCGGGCGACGCTCAAGGATTACATCGATGTGCCCGGCATTTATCCGGCCGGACGCCTGGATCGCGACAGTGAAGGCTTGTTGCTGCTGACCAACGACGGGCAGTTGCAGGCGCGCATCGCCGATCCGAAACACAAATTGGCGAAGACCTATTGGGTGCAGGTTGAAGGCGTGCCGACGGCCGAACAGCTGCAGCGTTTACGTGACGGCGTTGAGCTAAATGACGGCATGACCTTGCCCGCCGAAGCGCGGCAACTGGATGAACCTGAGCTGTGGCCGCGCAATCCGCCGGTGCGCTTTCGCGCAACCATACCTACTTCATGGCTGGAACTGGTGATTCGCGAGGGGCGTAACCGTCAGGTACGGCGCATGACGGCGGCGGTCGGTCTGCCGACGTTGCGGCTGGTGCGGGTCAGGATTGGCGACTGGACGATCGATGGCCTTGATCAGGGCCAGTGGAAAGAAGTGCCGGCGCGCTTATAAAGCGCCGGATTCGATCAGGCCGATCACCACACTCTTGATGATAAAGGCGGCCACGCCCAGGCCCAGCACGAAGAACAGAATGAACGAGCCAAAGCGCCCGGCCTTGGACTTCTTCGCCAGATCCCAGACGATGAAACCCATGAAAATGATCAGGATGCTGACCAGACCGGTCATCATCCACTCTTCTAATAATGCAGGATCCATTGGGTTTCTCCGACACGCGCGCGGCTAAAAGGGCGCGGCGAGTATACGCCAAGGTGTGTGGGGTGGCATTGATCTGGGTCTGATCCGAAGCCTTTTGCCCTCACCCTAGCCCTCTCCCAGAGGGAGAGGGGACTGATTGGGGGATGCTCAAGGAATACGCCGACCTGAACGCTCTGTTGTGAATCCACAATCGACTCGATCTTTCAGGTCGATGCATGACGCCAGACACCTCGGTCAGCTCCCTCTCCCTCCGGGAGAGGGCTGGGGTGAGGGTGCCTTTGATCAGCTACGCAAATGAGTCAGCGGCAGTTCGGTGCTGTTGAGCACCTGATTCAGCACAAAACTCGATCGCACACTGGTCACGCCCTCGATCCGGGTAAGGTGCCCCAGCAACAGCTTCTGATAGTGATCCATATCCGGCACCACCACTTTCAACTGGTAATCGGCATCCACCCCAGTCACCAGACTGCACTCCAGCACCTGCGGCAACGTCCGAATCGCCGCTTCGAAATTCTCGAAACGCTCCGGTGTATGCCGGTCCATGCCGATCAGCACATAAGCCGTCAGGCTCAACCCAAGCATTTTGCGATCGAGCAATGCCACCTGGCGCGAAATATACCCGTCGTCTTCCAGTTGCTTGACCCGGCGCGAGCACGGGGAAGGCGACAGACCGATACGCTCGGCCAATTCCTGGTTGGAGATGCGGGCGTCGCGCTGCAATTCCGCCAAAATACTCAGGTCGTAACGGTCGAGTTTGCTCATCAATCTGTCCTTGGTTGTAACTATTGCGGCAGATTATCTATCCAGGGTTAAAAATTGCGCAAGTGGTGTTTATTTCAGCAATCTTCGCAATCCTCTGTCGCGACCTCAGGCCTATTCTTATCACCAGAATCACTGCTCGGTAACACAGTCCACGCGGCCCGCCCTATCCGGCCTGCCGCGGCCGCCACCCCCATCGGGGTTGTGCCGGCCCCCGAGCTGCACACTGTCCAGAAGACGGCGTGAGGTGAGCCGACGTCAAAAGCGTCGAGCCAGGACGAAGTTCTCTAGAAGGGAGGCCGACGGGTCTCCCTTTTTTCTTGCCTGCGATTTCATGCCAGACGCTCAATAAATAAGTTGCGCGACTGATAACCTGTTGCAGAACCCGGTGTGTGTATTCCCGGTCTTAGCTACAAGTCCTCTTACATTTACAGGCCCCGCAGTGAGAAAAAGCATGAAGTCGCGCATTTGGCGTCTGGCCGGTGTTGGTTTGCTGTGTGTGAGTGTCAGTGCGCAAGCGCTTGCCGATGAACCGCAGAATCGCGGGCCGGAGGGCGGTGGCCATGGCCAGGACCATCAGGGCAATAATCAGGGCCATGGCGGCAACAATCAGCCGCGTCCGCAGAATAATCAGCCACAGCAGAATCAGCCGCGCCCGCAGAACAACGAGATCATTCGTGGCGACAACAGCCGCCAGTTCGAGCACAACGGCCAGCAGCACAACAATAATGGTCAGTGGCAAAACCACGACCAGAACCGTCCAGCCTACAATCCCAACCCGGTGCGCCAGCCGCCACCGCCGCCACAACTGCCGGCCAACAGCCTGCCGATCCAGCCACGGCCCGACGCCGTGCGCCAGACCCAGGAGCCGCGTCAGGGCTACTACCGCGACGAGCGTCCACAAAATGGTTATCACAACCAGCAATGGCAGACCGGTAACCGGCCCAATGACAATCGCTGGCCTGGGCGTCCGGACGGTCACGGCAACGGTTGGGGCCCTGGTCCGCAATATCGCCCGGGGCATGTGATCGACCGCTTCCCGGATCGCGACTATCGCGTGCCGTATCGCGGGCAGGATTACTTTTTCTCCGGTGGCTACTGGTATCGCCCGCAAGGCCCGCGCTACATCGTCGTGCAGCCACCGCGCGGGATCCGCATCCAGTATTTGCCCGATTACGCCCGTGAAGTGTGGATCGGGGGGGCGCTGCTATTCCTCGCCGCCGGTTCCTACTACGCCTATCAGGAAGCGACGCAGGATTACGTGGTCGTCGAGCCGCCGGTGCAGCAACAACCGCAGCCGCAATCACAAGGCTATGACGTCGAAGCGTACCCGGCCAACGGCCAGTCGCCGGAGCAGGTGCAGCAGGACGGTTATCAGTGCTATCAGTACGCCGTGCAGCAAAGCGGTTTCGATCCGCGCACCGCGACCTATCAGCCAGCGCCTGAAGTGGTTCAGGCGTATCGCCAGGCTCAGGGCAATTGCCTGAGCAGTCGCGGTTATCAGGTCCAGTAAGAGCAGCTACGAGTTGCAAGTTTAGAGCTACAAGCTTGAAGCTTGCGGCTCGCGGCTTGTAGCTGCTTTTATCGGGTCGGCGTGCACCAGCACTTCGGCTCGCGGGTAGGCCTTGTGAATGGCATCGGCAGCTTGATCACTGATGCCGTGCGCCACTGACAAGGTCAATTCCCCCGGCAATTCCAGGTGCAATTGCACGAACCAGTGGTTGCCGGAGATCCGTGTGCGCAAGTCATGCGCGCCCAACACGCCCGGCACACCGCAGGCCAGTTCAAGCATGTGCTGACTGACATCCGCCGGCAGCTCTTCATCCATCAACACTGAAAAGCTTTCCCGGGCGATCTGGACTGCGCTCCACAAAATGTACGCAGCAATGCCCAGACCGAACCACGCATCCAGTTGCTCAAAACCAAACCCGGCGAGGATCAGCGCAAGCAGAATGCTGCCGTTGAGCAGCATGTCCGAGCGATAGTGCAGCGAGTCCGCGCGCACGGCGTTGGAGCCGGTCTGCTTGATCACCCGATGCTGCAACACCAGCAGCGCCGCCGTCAGCAGCAACGAAAACACAATCACACCGATGCTCAGCCACGGTGCGCCGATCGGCTCTGGCGTCTTCAACCGTTCGAACGCCTGAAACGCGATCAACACCGCACTGCCGCCAATGAACAACGCCTGCGCCATCCCCGCCAGCGATTCCGCCTTGCCGTGGCCATAACGGTGATCGTCATCGGCGGGGCGCAGCGCGTAATGCACCGCCAGCAGATTGAGCATCGAAGTGACGCCATCCAGCGCCGAGTCGGTGAGGCCGGCGAGCATGCTCACCGAACCGCTCAGCCACCAGGCGATGGCTTTGGCAACGATCAGCGTGCACGCGACCGCCACCGAGGCGCGGGTCGCCAGACGTAGCAGGCGAGCGTGTTCGGGGCTGGATGTCATTTAACTTCCTTTTTAAGCGGCGGGTTGCAGGCCGAACATCGCCAGTTGTTGAGTGCTGCCTTTGTGTTGAATCAGGCGCGGGTCATCCAGAGGAAAGTCCCGCCCAAGTTCACTTTCGAGAATAGCCTGCAGCTTGTGATTATCGACCTGACCGTCCGGGCCGATGGCTTGCTTGAGTTTGGCCGGGTCGATCTGCGCGGTGTGGCCCGGTTCGAAGTAGATCGCGCCGGTGGCAAAGTCGACGGCGAACGCGATCAGGCCGGGGATGACATAGAAAAGCAGGCCCACAGCATCGAGCACGGCAATCGCCGGGTCGATCTTGCCGTCGATCTGACCGCGACGGTCCGGGTAGAAAATCGAACCGCACGCGGTGATTTGCGTGAGCAGGGTGGCGACCAGTGCACCGCCGATCAGGCGAAAAGGTAAGCGCATGGGAAAATCTCCTGATTGATCTAAGAACGAAGCGTCGTCGTGTGAAGTTAAGACCCTGACGAACGCCCGCCAGTTCGCCGTTATACTCGCCGCTCTGTTTGGGAGCCAGCATGAATTCTTTGCCAATCGATGAAGTTTTACCCGCCCTGCGTGAAGCCCTAGCGACACGCCACGAAGCTGTGCTCGAAGCACCGCCCGGCGCTGGTAAAACTACCCGCGTGCCGCTGGCCTTGCTCGATGAGGCGTGGCTGGCCGGGCAGACCATTCTGATGCTCGAACCGCGCCGTCTGGCCGCGCGCGCAGCGGCGGAACGTCTGGCCAGTGAGTTGGGCGAGAAGGTCGGTGAAACCGTTGGTTATCGCATTCGTCTTGACAGCAAGGTCGGCCCCAACACACGCATCGAAGTAGTCACCGAAGGCATTCTCACCCGGCGTCTGCAGGATGACCCGGCGCTGGAAGGCGTGGGCTTGCTGATCTTCGACGAATTTCACGAACGCAGTCTCGACGCCGATCTGGCGTTGGCCTTAAGTCTGAACGGTCGCGAGCTGTTCCGGGCTGAACAACCGCTGAAGATTCTGCTGATGTCGGCCACGCTCGAAGGTGAACGTCTGGCCGGGTTGCTGGACGACGCGCCGATCCTGCGCAGCGAAGGCCGCATGTATCCGGTGACGATGCGCTGGGGCCGTCCGTTTCAGCCCGGCGAATACATCGATCAGCGTGTAACGCAAACCGTGCTCGAAGCGCTGCACGATGAAAGCGGCAGCCTGTTGGTGTTTCTGCCGGGGCAGGCGGAAATTCGTCGTGTGCATCAACAATTGGCCGACGCGATCGGTGAGCGCAGCGACGTGTTGCTGTGCCCGTTGCACGGTGAACTCGATCTCAATGCCCAGCGTGCTGCAATTGATCCGGCGCCGCCCGGCCAGCGCAAAGTGGTGTTGGCGACCAACATCGCCGAGACCAGTCTGACCATCAACGGCGTGCGTGTGGTGATCGATGCCGGGCTGGCGCGGGTGCCGCGTTTTGACCCGGGCAGCGGCATGACGCGTCTTGATACCCAGCGGATTTCCAAGGCCAGCGCCACCCAGCGTGCAGGCCGCGCCGGGCGATTGGAGCCGGGGGTTTGCTATCGCTTGTGGTCGCAGGATCAGCACGAGCAATTGGCGGCGTATGGCAGTGCGGAAATTCTCTCGGCGGATCTCGCCAGCCTCGCCCTGCAACTCGGACGTTGGGGCGTCACGCCGGGCGAACTGGTCTGGCTCGATGTTCCGCCAGCGGCGGCTTATGCCCAGGCGCAGGATTTGCTGCAACGGCTGGGTGCGCTGGAAGGTGAGGCGCTGACCACTCATGGTCAGGCCATGGCTGAGTTGCCTGCGCATCCGCGCATCGGCCATTTGCTGTTGCGCGGACAGGCGTTGGGTTTGGCCAACATGGCCTGCGACGTCGCCGCATTGCTTGGTGAGCGCGATATCGTGCGCGGTGCTGGGGCGGATTTGCACAGTCGGCTTGTGCTGCTTTCTGGCGAAGAGCGTGCCGCCCGTGGTGCGCAGGGCGGGGTGCAGCGCGCTAAGCAACTGGCGCGGCAATATCGCGGTTACCTGCGTGGCAAGGCGAGCGAGCCGGTCAGCGATCCTGATCATCCGCGCTGGCTCGGTGCGTTGCTGGCGCTGGCCTATCCCGATCGCGTCGCGCAACAGCGGCGTGCCGGTGGCGCTGAGTATCGTCTGGCCAACGGTCGCGCGGCATTGTTCGCTGAGGCGGACAGCCTGATGAAAGAGCCGTGGATCGTCATCGCCGACCTCGGCAGCCGTCAGGGCCAGCGCGAAGAACGGATTTATCTGGCAGCGGATTTCGATCCGGCGCTGTTCGATTCCGTGCTCGCCGAACAGGTGCGCAATGTCGATCAACTCGATTGGGATGAACGCGAAGGCGTGCTGCGCGCCGAGCGTCAGCGCAAAGTAGGCGAGCTGATTCTCAGCCGCGAACCGCTGACCGGTCTCGACGAAAATGCGCGCAGTCGGGCGCTGGTCAATCTGGTGCGGCGCAAAGGTCTGGAGCTGCTGCCGTGGACGCCGGAATTGCGTCAGTGGCAGGCGCGGGTGGCGCTGTTGCGACAGCTTGATCTGAATTCGCAGGATGAAAGTCAGTGGCCGGATGTCAGCGATGCAACGTTGCTCAACACCCTCGAAGACTGGCTGATGCCCTATCTGGGCAAGGTTTCGCGGCTCAGCCATTTTGCCAATCTGGATCTGTCGAGCATCGTCCGTAATCTGCTGCCGTGGCCGTTGCCGCAAAAGCTCGATGAGCTGGCGCCACATCATCTGAGCGTGCCGTCGGGGTCGTCGATTCGACTCGATTACAGCGAGTCTCCACCGATTCTCGCGGTGCGCTTGCAAGAACTGTTCGGGCTGGCGGACACGCCACGAATTGCCGGTGGGCGCCAGGTGGTCAAATTGCATCTGCTATCGCCAGCGCGGCGGCCGGTGCAGGTGACGCAGGATCTGGCCAACTTCTGGCGCAGCACCTATGCCGAGGTGAAGAAGGATTTGAAGGGGCGGTACCCGAAGCATTACTGGCCGGATGATCCGCTGGTGGCCGAAGCCACCGCACGGGCCAAACCGCGCGGTACCTGAAGGTCAGAAGATCGCAGCCTGCGGCAGCTCCTACAGAATTGAAGTCGGCCACAGAATAACGGTACGACACCGATCTAATGTGGGAGCTGCCTGCGATGTCATTTCATGAGCGCGAAAAGACTGTTTTGACCCATCCCTGCAGGGTGTACTTCTGGTAGATGTGTTCAGGCACATCGACATACGGATCAGTAATGAACCGTTCCGGAATCACCGGATTGGCCTCATCAATGACCAAAATGTTCGCCGGGTTGTAAAAGTCATAGTCGACCACGCTCTTGTTGGTGGTGATGATTTTTTTCCGTGAGGCCATGGCTTCGAAGAAACGGAAACTCAACCCGGCCTGACCAGGCTTGGAAATGTCCAGAATGATCCGCGAGCGTTTCACCAGTTCGCCGACGGATTCCAGCGACATTCTCTGCTCGAAGAACGTGATGCCCGGATGCGCGTTCGGGATTGGTTTGCACTGAACCAGAAATTTGTAATCGGTCACCCCGAGGCGGTCGAATGCCTGCGCCAGGCCCTCAAGTGCCGGCACCCGATCCTTGCCCGCCATCACCACAAACGCCGAGTATTCACCGGGTTCGCCGTCTGCGCTGTAGTCGTCGTAAATGAAGTTGTGGAGTTTCTTCAGGCCGTAGCTTTCAGCATTCTGCGGGTCGAAGGAAAACACCTCGTCATAAGCGCCGAGTTCTTCCCGGGTCATCGGCCAGCGACTGAAGCTGTCGTAGAGGTAGGCGATCTTGTGTTCGCTGGCATTGAGGCCAGCGGTCAGTTGCCGGGGATCGATTTGTGCCGGGTTGATGATCAATGCAACGTCAAAGCGCCCTGATGCACCGATACTCTTCTTGAATTGGCGTAACTGCGCCCAGCGTTTAAGCGGGCGGCGCAGGATCTTCGGCGCTCGATCAAAGCTGTTCTGTGTCGATGACGTATCGATGAAACACACGTCATTGTCGATCCTCAGATAGTCCGCCAGTTTGCGCGCGTAACCACCAATGTCCTTGCACACCAATAAGATTTTCATGGGATTCCATATCGTGAATTCGGGGCGACGGGCCGATGTTCCTCAGCCCGGCCTAGGGCGTCGCCGGCAGCAGGAAGCGCGCGATCACCGGCAGATGATCGGAGATGCGCAACG
Source organism: Pseudomonas sp. R84 (assembly GCF_009834515.1). Taxonomy (NCBI): domain Bacteria; kingdom Pseudomonadati; phylum Pseudomonadota; class Gammaproteobacteria; order Pseudomonadales; family Pseudomonadaceae; genus Pseudomonas; species Pseudomonas sp. R84. Next base: position 5,700,352 of record NZ_CP019426.1, on the reverse strand, counting down.
TATCGTCCTGACGCACCCTCGCTTCCACCCGTTTCATCTTCGGGCTGTAAAACAGATAGTCGACTGTACGATCCGGGCCGTTCAGGCCAGGATCGTTGGGGTAGTGGGTCAGCCACTGCGCACGATCGATGCCGCTGGCTTCGTTGTTGGTCGGGATCATCGGGTACTTGTCCCACAGCAGATGCAGTTCGCTGTCGGCGGAGTAGGGCGTGCGCTGCTCGGCGGGCAAACGACGGTATTGACCCAGCGGCAACAGGTTGAAGTCGCCGCCGATCAACCACGGCAGGCCCTGACTTTCGTACTTGTCGAGCATTTTGGCCACGGCGCTCACCTGCGCCTGCAACGTGTCATCGGGCTGGCTGGCACGCTCCAGGTGCGTGTTGAACACGGTCAGTTGCCCGCCGTCGCTCAGTGGCAGTTTGGTCGCGAGCAGGGCGTCTTTCGGCTGGAACTGACGGCTGATGAAATTGGCCGCAGCAACCGGCAATTGCAAGCGCTCGGCGTGCTCGATGCGATAGCGGCTCAGGGTTGCCAGTTGCCGGCCGACGCTGCCGAAAATGTGTCGATCAGGGACGAAATCGGCTTTCCAGTCAAACGCGCTGGCACTGCACGGGTATAGGTCGGCAACGCGTTCCTGCAACAGCTTGAGCTGGTTCTGATAGTCGCTGGCCTTGGCGCCGTCATCGAGCTCCTGCAACAGCACTACATCGGGCTGCTCGTCGCGGATCACCCGCGCCACTTCGTCGAGGCTGAAAGCCATGTCTTCCAGTGTCGGCGCTTCATCTGTGCCCTGGGCCAGATCATTCCAGAACACGTAACGCTTGCCTGCGAGGTACTGCACGTTCCAGGTCATGACTTTCAGCGCCTGGCCCGGCACCAGCGTCGGTGGCGTTCCCGTGCAACTGACCGGCAGGGTTTCGCGGGCGTCGGGACGCCATGTCAGGCTGAAGATCAGCGTGCCGATCAACACGACGGCCAGCACAACAAACAACAGGGTGTAGCGCAGTAGACGGGTCATGGCTCGGCTTATAGCGTTACAGAAAGTGGCCCCGAGCATACCTGACGGCTGTCTCGAAGCCCAAGCGCAGAGCGGTCAGATTACTCTGTCACGTTTGTCAGGCAATTCGCTGATCAGCATGAACAGGCGGAACAACACCACACTGGTAAACAGCTGCAGAAAACTGTGAGCGCTGTCGATCAGTATCGCGATCAGCGGGTTCTGCGGCTCGGGGTACACCGCCAGCGTCGCGCCCTTGAGCAACCACAGCGGCGTCATCACACAGAGAATGCACAGCAGGATTCGCCAGAAATGCCCACGGGTCAGGCGCAGGCTTTCTTTCATCGCCTGCAATGGCCCCATGCCGCGCAGCACCAGCAGGTATTCGCCGAACGCGAGCATCACCATCAGCATCAGGCCCGGCAGGAAATACAGCGACAGGCCCAACAGAATCAGCAAGGTATTGAGCGCCGTGAGCAACGCGAAGCGCGGCCACAGGGTGGCGGCCATCGCCAGCAGGTCACGGTTGCGCGGCGCCTCGCCACGGCTGCGCGCATCGAGGAACAGGATCAGCGCTGCGGTGTACAGCGGATACACCAGCAGACCGACGACGATACTGATCGCCGAGATGTTTTCCGGCCCGCTGGCGTGATCGACCACTTGTTGCAGGAATGCTTCGAAAATCACCAGCGGCAGGCACAACTGCACGATGCTGCCCAAATGGCGTTTGAAAAAATACAAAGAGTCGCGCAGCACTTCGAGGGCATTCATCAGTCGGTATCGCAGGTCGAAAACAGTGGCTCACTTTAACCGATGATGGCTGGCGCGACACAAACGTAAACATTCGGTAAAGGTCATTGAAACGTTTTGTCACCGTCTCCATTACAGGAGAGCACCTCGGCCAACGTGGACGAGGGCAATGTTATCCCCGGCAATCTACGAGGTCGCCATGAACAGCGAAGAGCAAACCCTGATCGATGGACTGTTTTCCCGGCTGCAACAGGCCGAAACGGAGGCAGCCCCGCGTGATGCCCAGGCTGAGGCGCGGATCAAGGAACACCTGACCCGCCAGCCAGCGGCAGGTTATTTCATGACCCAGGCGATTCTGGTGCAAGAGGCGGCGCTCAAGAGCCTCGATGAGCAGAACAAGCAACTGACTCAACAAGTCCAGCGTTTGCAGGCTGAGTTGCAGTCGGCGAAGGCCCAGAGTGCCGCACCGGCGCCGAGCGGCGGCGGTGGTTTCCTGTCGAGCATTTTTGGTGGCAGCCCGCGTCCGGCGCCGACTCAGAGTGCCGCGCCGGCCTCGACTGGCGGCTGGCGCGAACCGGCACCGCAGCAGAATTACGGCGCGTCTGCACCCCAACAGAACTTCGGCGCGCCACCGCCTAACTACGCGCAACAAGCCGCTCCAGCGGCAGGCAGCAGCTTCCTCGGCGGCGCCTTGAAAACTGCGGCTGGTGTAGCTGGTGGGGTGATGCTGGCGCAGGGCATCAGCAGCCTGTTCCATCACAACCAGCAGCCGGAAGAAATCGTTGAAGTGATCAAGGAAGAGCCGGCGCAGGTCGCCGACCAGAGCAACAACGGCTGGGGTGATGATCAGCGTGTGGCGGACAATGGATTCTCTGGCAATGACCAGGGCGGCTTCACCGACACCGACTACGGCAACGACAACTCTTCCTTCTTTGATGACGACGATTCCTTCGTCTGATTCACCATTCGTCCGGAGCCCCTTGGGGCTCCGGGCCGATTATTCGCGGAACCCTCCTGATGGCTGGCATACTGAGCGCCTTTTTCGGGCCTGGCGCCTGATCCCGCTTCGTGCGCTTGCGCGCCCACAGGAACTCCGGTGAAAAAAATCGCAGTGTTCGCCGACGTGCAGAACCTCTACTACACCGTGCGTCAGGCTTATGGTTGTCACTTCAACTACGCCGCATTGTGGGCCGACATCAGCAAGGACGGGCAGATCGTCGAGGCCTACGCCTATGCGATCGACCGTGGCGACAGCAAGCAGCAACAGTTCCAGCAGATCCTGCGCAACCTCGGTTTCACCGTGAAGCTCAAACCCTACATCCAGCGCAGCGACGGCTCGGCCAAGGGCGACTGGGACGTGGGCATCACCCTCGACATCATGGACGCCGCCGACCACGTCGACGAAATCGTCCTGGCTTCCGGTGACGGCGATTTCGACATGCTGCTCGAACGCATCATCAGCAAGCACGGCGTTCAAGCCGTCGCCTACGGTGTGCCCGGCCTGACCGCCAACTCGCTGATCCGCGCCGCCAGCCGTTACGTGCCGATCGAAGGCGCGCTGCTGTTAAAAAATTAAGCTGAAGAATTGATTTGTACGGAGTAGAACCCGGTTTGGAACGCATTGCAGTCATCGACTTTGAAACCACCGGCCTCTCGCCGAACAGCAGCTGTCGCGCCACGGAAATCGCCGTGGTCATGCTGGAAAACGGCCGCATTGTCGAGCGTTACCAGAGCCTGATGAACGCCGGCGTGCGCGTCCCCGCGTTCATCGAACAACTGACCGGCATCAGCAACGCCATGCTGCGCACCGCGCCGCCGGCCGAAAAAGTCATGGAAGAGGTCAATGAGTTTGTCGGCTGCACGCCGCTGGTGGCGCACAACGCCTCGTTCGACCAGAAGTTCTGGGACTTTGAGCTGGGGCGGATCAAGCGTACGCGGTTGCAGAATTTTGCTTGCTCGTTGCTGCTGGCGCGGCGGCTAATGCCTGCGGCGCCGAATCACAAGCTCGGTACGCTCACCACGTTCGCGCGTTTGCCGCATACCGGCCAGGCTCACCGGGCAATGGCCGATGCCGAGATGGCGGCCAATCTGATGGCGCATTTGGCGGAAGAGTTGCGGCACAAGCACGGAGTAAGCGAGCTATCGCACGACCTGCTATGCAAACTGCAGAAAGTCCCTGCCGCGAAAGTCAGTGAACATCTGCAGCGCTATCGCTGATCCCCAATCCAGCACACAACCCCTGTAGGAGTGAGCCTGCTCGCGATTATGGTGTGTCAGTCAATATTTGTTTCGACTGACACACCATAATCGCGAGCAGGCTCACTCCTACATTGGATCTGTGGTGATCTGAACTATTTGCCGTTGCTTTCGATGTGACCGAGCGGCACGCGCTTTTCAATCGCGCTCGACAACACAATCGAGGTCTTGCTGAAACCAAACTTCGCCACCCGATTGATCAACTCCTCAAGCTCCGTCATCGACCCCACCGCAGCCTTCATCATCACGCATGGATCGCCGGTGACCCGAAAGCACTCGGTCAGTTGCGGGATTTTTACCAGTTCGTCGTAGACCTTCTGACTGCCGTTCTGGTGCAGCCGCAATTCGATCATGCACTGGATCGGCAGGCCGATTTTCGACAGGTCGATTTTTGCCTCGTACCCGGTGATTACCCCGGCAGCTTCAAGCTTGGCCACGCGCTCGGCGACGGCCGGGGCGGAGAGGTTCACCTTGCGCGCCAGGTCGGCGTAGGACGCGCGACCGTTTTCGAGTAGGGCGCTGAGCAGCATGCGGTCGTATTTATCCAAGGCTGAACTCCTGAAAATGCCGGGCTTTCGAAATCTCGGTTTAAGACGTCGATCTCCGTGATTTCAAAAGTGTACTGCCCTGATAAACAGGTTTTGTAACTTATTTTTGCCCTCTGGCCTTTCTAGAATAAGCAGTCCCCGAATCTGACTGTCGAGCTGCCCATGTCTGCCGTGCGCCGTTTTTCCTTGCCGCTGATCGCCGCGTTTTTCGCGCTGTATGTGATTTGGGGGTCGACCTATCTGGTGATCCGCATTGGCGTCGAGTGCTGGCCGCCGCTGATGCTCGGTGGTGTGCGCTTCGTGATTGCCGGTTCGTTGATGTACGCCTTCCTGCGCTGGCGCGGGGCACCGGCGCCGACCTGGGCGCAGTGGAAAGCGGCGGGGATCATCGGGATTTTGCTGCTCAGTTTCGGTAATGGCGCGGTGAGCGTGGCCGAGCATACTGGCGTGGCTTCGGGGGTGGCGGCATTGGCGGTGGCGACGGTGCCGTTGTTTACTTTGCTCTGTGGATATTTCTGGGGCGCGCGTAACACTCGGCTGGAATGGGCCGGGGTGGCGTTGGGGATTGTTGGTATTGCCATGCTCAACATGGGCTCCAACCTGCAATCGAGCCCGCTGGGCGCGGCGCTGCTGATTTTTGCGGCGGCGACCTGGGCGTTCGGTTCGGTGTGGAGCAGACACTTGCCGTTGCCGCAGGGCGCCATGGCCAGCGCGGTGGAGATGCTGGTCGGTGGTGTGGTGTTGCTGATTGGCAGCGCCGTCAGTGGTGAGCATCTGCAAGCGATACCTCCGGTTGAAGGCTGGCTGGCGCTGGCGTACCTGATCTTCTTCGGCTCGATCATCGCCTTCAATTCCTACATGTACCTGCTCAAGCACGTGCGTCCGGCGGCGGCGACCAGTTATGCCTACGTCAATCCGGCGGTGGCGGTGTTGCTGGGGATTGTCTTTGTCGGCGAGACCATCGGCATCGAGGAAGCGCTGGCGATGCTGGTGATCATCAGCGCCGTGGTGTTGATTGGCTTGCCGCAGTGGCGTCGGCCGGCACAGCCGCCAGTCGTGGCGCCGACAGCCGTTCCCACAGAAACGCGTACGAATTAGGGTAAACTGCGCGGCATTGCATGCCTGCGTTATTTTTTCCTACGGTACTCCCATGACTTTCGCCACCCTTGGCCTGATCGAACCCTTGCTGCGCTCTCTCGAGACGCTCGGCTACCAGACCCCGACGCCGGTTCAGGCGCAAGCCATTCCGGCCGTGCTGGCCGGTCGTGACCTGATGGCAGCGGCTCAGACCGGTACCGGCAAAACTGCCGGTTTCGCCTTGCCACTGCTGCAGTTGTTGGCCATGGAAGGGCCGAAAGTCGCTGCCAATTCGGCGCGTGCGCTGATTCTGGTGCCGACCCGCGAGCTGGCCGAGCAGGTTCATGAGTCTGTGCGCCAGTACGCCGAAAACCTGCCGCTGCGCACGTACGCGGTTTACGGCGGCGTCAGCATCAACCCGCAAATGATGAAGTTGCGCGGCGGCGTCGATGTGCTGGTCGCCACGCCTGGTCGCCTGATCGACCTGTTCCGCCAGAACGCGCTGAAACTCGATCAGTTGCAGACTCTGGTGCTGGATGAAGCCGATCGTATGCTCGACCTGGGCTTCTCCGAAGAACTGGCGAACATTTACCGCATGCTGCCGAAGAAGCGCCAGACCCTGCTGTTCTCCGCGACCTTCTCCGATGACATTCGCCTGCTGGCCGGGCAGATGCTCAACGATCCGCTGACCGTCGAAGTCAGCCCGCGCAACGTCGCTGCCAACACGGTCAAGCAGTGGATCGTCACGGTGGACAAGAAGCGCAAAGCCGAGCTGTTCGTGCATTTGATGCGCAAGAACAAGTGGAAGCAGGTGCTGGTGTTCGCCAAGACCCGCAACGGTGTGGATGCGCTGGTGGAAAAACTCCAGGGCCTGGGCGTGAATGCTGACGGTATTCATGGTGATAAACCGCAAGCAACCCGTCAGCGCGCGCTGGATCGTTTCAAGCTCAGTGAAGTGCAGATTCTCGTGGCCACCGACGTTGCTGCGCGAGGTCTGGACATCGAAGATCTGCCGCTGGTGATCAACTTCGATCTGCCGATCGTGGCTGAAGACTACATTCACCGCATCGGCCGTACTGGCCGTGCTGGCGCAACCGGTGAGGCGATTTCGCTGGTGTGCGCGGATGAAGTGAACATGTTGTCGGCAATCGAGATGCTGACGCGGCAGACATTGAAGCGTCAGAACGAACCTGATTTCGAACCTGAGCATCGTGTGCCGGACACCGATGCCAGTGGTCAGGTGATCAAGAAGCCGAAGAAACCGAAGAAGCCGAAAGCTTCGGGTGGTGGCGGCAAGCGCAATCTGGGCAAGTGGGTCGACAGCGGCGAGACGCAGGCGCCGGAGCCTTCGATCAAGCCTGTGCGGAAAGTGCCGGTGTTCAACACGGGGCCTCGTAAGCGTAAGCCTTAAGGTCAAAAGCCCCTCACCCTAACCCTCTCCCCAAGGGAGAGGGGACTGATTGGGGGATGCTCGCGAATTACGCCGACCTGATCCTACGGCTGTGAATCCATAATCGACTCGGTCTTTCACGTCGACGGATGACGCCAGACACCTCGGTCGGTCCCCTCTCCCTCTGGGAGAGGGCTGGGGTGAGGGTTTAGCTTTTCAGCCACTGCACAATACCCAATCCCGCCGCCCGCCCGCTGGCAAAACACCCGGTCAGCAAATACCCGCCCGTTGGCGCTTCCCAATCTAGCATCTCCCCCGCGCAGAACACCCCCGGCAACGCCTTGAGCATCAAGCGCTCATCCACCGCCTCGAACGTCACGCCCCCGGCACTGCTGATCGCCTCGTCCAATGGCCGCGTTTTCACTAACGTCAGCGGCAGTGCCTTGATCGCCCGGGCCAATAGCGCTGGGTCGGCGAAAGTTGCTGCATCGGTCAGTTCGCGCAACAGCGCCGCTTTCACCCCATCAATCCCGACCTGACTGTGCAGATGCTTGGCCATCGACCGCGAGCCACGTGGCTTGCTCAACGCCGTCTGCAATTTATCCACAGGCCGGCCGGGCAACAGATCAATGTGAATAACCGCCGCGCCATGCTGATTGATCGCCTCACGAATCGGCGCCGACAGCGCATAAATCAGACTGCCTTCAATCCCTGTCGCGGTGATCACGCATTCGCCCAAGCGCGGAACGTCGTCGTTCAAACCGATGGCGATATTTTTCAGCGGCGCGCCGGCGAATTTACTGACCATCAATTCGCTCCAGGCCTGCACTTCAAAGCCGCAATTACTCGGCTGCAACGGCGCCAGTCCTACACCGCGTTGTTCCAGTGGCAGCATCCAAGCGCCGTCCGAACCGAGCCGCGACCAACTGCCACCGCCGAGGGCGAGCAGGGTGGCGTCGGGTTTGACGGTGATTTCACCTTCCGGGCTGTCGATGCGCAGCGCGCCGTGTTCATCCCAGCCGAGCCAGCGGTGGCGGGTGTGGATAACTACGCCGCTGTCGCGCAGGCGTTTGAGCCAGGCGCGCAGTAGCGGGGCAGCTTTCATGTCGGTGGGGAACACGCGGCCGGAGCTGCCGATAAAGGTTTCGATGCCCAGATCATGAATCCACGTGCACAACGCATCGGCATCGAAACCGCGCAGCAGCGGGGCAATCTGCGGCGCGCGCTCGGCGTAGCGCGAGAGGAATGCCGGGTAGGCTTCGGAGTGGGTGATGTTCATCCCGCCGACGCCGGCCAGCAGGAACTTGCGGCCCACCGAGGGCATGCCATCGTAGAGATCGACGCGGATTCCGGCCTGGCTCAGCACTTCAGCGGCCATCAGGCCGGCGGGGCCACCGCCGATGATGGCGACGTGAGCGGGGGAGGAGGCGGAAGTCTGGGTCATGGAGTGCGCTGCGGTATGGCGGGATAAGGCGCGCATTCTAACAGCCGAGATCCTTTGTAGGAGTGGGGTTGGCTTGAAATTTTGGTTGAAAAATGATCAGTGCCCTGCAGCCCATGAATAGCATGGCCTGCAGTCCCTTTCACTCAGGTTATCCACAGGCAGTTCCACAGCGATTGTGGGTAACGCAGCACAACTCAGTGACAACCGTGTGAATGCCAGACCCGCTGTGCGCTGTGATGGAGAATGCCATGGCGGCGGGCGAGGGCGTGGCGATCCTTGCTGTAGCCGCCGCCGATCACGCCCATCACCGGAATATCGCGCCCCAGGCAATGGCGAATCACGCTTTCATCACGAGCAGCGACGCCTGCGTCCGTCAGTTGTAGATAACCGAGGGCGTCGTCCTTGTGTACATCGACACCAGCGTCGTACAGCACCAGGTCCGGTTGATACAGCGGCAGCAGGTAATTGAGTGTGTCGTCGACCACTTTCAAATAGTCGGCATCGCCCATGCCTTTGGGCAGTGGAATGTCCCAGTCACTTTGCGCTTTGCGTGCAGGAAAATTCTTCTCGCAGTGCAGGGAAACGGTAATCGCCTCCGGCGTGTCATGCAGGATCCGCGCGGTGCCGTCGCCCTGATGCACATCGCAATCAAAGATCAGCACGCGATTGACCCGACCGCTTTGCAGCAGGTAATGGCTGATGATCGCCAGGTCATTGAAGATGCAGAACCCCGCCGGGTAGTCGTAATGCGCATGATGAGTGCCGCCGGCCAAATGGCAGGCCAAACCATGCTCCAGGGCTTTCTCCGCGGCCAGAATCGAACCGCCGACCGCGCGCACCGTGCGTCGCGCCAAGGCTTCGTTCCACGGCAGGCCAAGACGCCGCTGGTCTTCGCGGGACAACTCGCCGCTCATGTAGCGTTCGATATACCCACGGTCATGGGCGAGGGCGAGGATGTCGTTGGGGCAGATCTCCGGGCGCAGCAGGTCGGCATCGCGGGTCAGACCACTGTCCACCAGGTGGTCGCGCAGCAAACGAAACTTGTCCATCGGGAAGCGGTGATCCGCCGGAAACTCGGGGCTGTAGTCTTCGTGGTAGATCAGCGGCAGTGGCATGGCGAATTCATGTAGGAACGTAGGAAAGAGTGAAGGATCCTACCAGCGATGTAGACTTGCGGCATGGAAACGGAGGGGCACTATGGAGCCGATACTGGAACTTGAGAGCGCGCGCTTGCTGATGCGTCAGTGGCAGGACGAGGATTTGCCGGCATTTGCCGCGATGTGCGCCGATCCTCAAGTCATGCGTTATTTTCCGGCGCCGTTGAGCCGATTGGAAAGCGCCTCGATGATCGGCCGCGTGCGTGGGCATTTTGCCGAGCATGGTTTCGGCTTGTGGGCGCTGGAGCGTAAGGACAGCGGTGAATTCATCGGTTTCACCGGGCTCGGTGTGGTCGGTTTCGATGCACCGTTCACGCCGGCGGTGGAAATCGGTTGGCGCCTGGCCAAGGAACATTGGGGTCTGGGCTATGCCAGTGAAGCGGCGTGGACCGCTCTGCGTTGCGGCTTTGATCGATTGGCGCTGAAGGAAATCGTCTCCTTCACTGCGCAATCCAATCTGCCGTCGGAGAAAGTCATGCAGGCGATTGGCATGCATCACGCTCCGGAAGATGATTTCGATCACCCGAAACTGGCCGCCGATCACTCCTTGCGCAGGCACGTGCTGTATCGCATCACCCGGGAACAATGGCTGCAAACCTTGCATGGATAAGCCGACACGGACGTTTACAATGGCCGCCATATCATTGGCCCGCGCCAGAATCTGAATCGGCCGCCGCAGCCAAGACTGCGCGGCATAGTGCTTTGTGTGAGGAGAGTCTGAATGAGCCAAGTGTTGGAAGATCTGGTCGACTTGCTGACCCTGGAACCGATCGAAGAAAACCTGTTCCGTGGCCGTAGCCAGGACCTGGGTTTCCGCCAGTTGTTCGGCGGTCAGGTGCTCGGCCAGTCGCTGTCGGCGGCCAGTCAGACGGTTGAAGAGGCGCGCCATGTGCATTCGATGCACGGCTATTTCCTGCGTCCGGGCGATGCCAAGTTGCCGGTGGTTTACTCGGTTGATCGCGTGCGCGATGGCGGCAGTTTCAGCACTCGTCGGGTCACGGCGATCCAGAAGGGCCACCCGATCTTCACCTGCAGCGCGTCGTTTCAGTATGACGAAGCAGGCTTCGAGCATCAGAGCCAGATGCCCGTAGTGGTCGGTCCGGAGAACCTGCCGTCGGAGCTGGAATTGACCCAGCAACGCGCGCACCTGATACCGGAACACATGCGCGAAAAACTGCTGTGCCCGAAACCGATCGAAGTACGCCCGGTCACCGAAAAAGACCCGTACAACCCGCAGCCGGCCGATCCGGTGAAGTACGTGTGGTTCCGTGCCGACGGCGCATTGGCCGACATCCCGGCGCTGCACAAATACCTGCTGGCCTACGCTTCGGACTTTGGCCTGCTGACCACCTCGATGCTGCCTCACGGCAAATCGGTGTGGCAGAAAGACATGCAGGTCGCCAGCCTTGATCACGCGCTGTGGTTCCATAATGATCTGCGCGCCGATGACTGGTTGCTCTACGCGATGGACAGTCCGTGGGCCGGCAATTCCCGTGGGTTCTCCCGTGGCAGCGTGTACAACCGCGCCGGGCAATTGGTGGCTTCGGTGACGCAGGAAGGTTTGATCCGCCATCGCAAGGATTGGGCATGAGCCTGAAAGAGGTTAAGCACTGGGTGTTCGACATGGACGGCACGCTGACCGTCGCCGTGCATGACTTTGCGGCGATTCGCGTGGCATTGGCGATTCCGCCGCAGGACGACATCCTTACGCATCTCGCCGCGTTGCCGGCGGATGAGGCGGCGGCCAAGCATGCGTGGTTGCTCGAGCACGAACGCGATCTGGCGCTGGGCTCGACCCCGGCGACCGGGGCGGTAGAGCTGGTGCGTGATCTGCACGCGCGGGGCTATCGCCTCGGCATCTTGACCCGCAATGCGCGGGAACTGGCGCACGTGACGCTGCAAGCGATTGGATTGGCTGACTGCTTTGCGGTGGAAGATGTGCTGGGCCGCGACGAAGCGCCGCCGAAGCCGCATCCGGGCGGTTTGCTGAAACTGGCTGAGGCCTGGGAAGTGCCGGCCAGCGCGATGGTGATGGTCGGTGATTACCGCTTTGATCTGGATTGCGGACGAGCGGCGGGGGCGCGCACGGTGTTGGTGAATCTGCCGGATAACCCGTGGCCCGAGTTGGCCGATTGGCATGCGAAGGATTGTGTCGAGTTGCGGCGGATGCTTCTGGCCTGAAATCTTTGGTGCCTGAGCTGACCTCTTCGCGAGCAGGCTCACTCCTACAATTGGAATGCGTTCCCCTGTAGGAGTGAGCCTGCTCGCGATAGCGTCAGATCAATCAGCACAAAACTTATTCAAACAACGCCTTCTGCCCCTCCGGCGAGGTCAGCATGCCATCGCCGTTATGCCCGACCCCGGGCACTTCCACCAGCCGCTGATTGACGCCCTCGGGATGGCGGCGCAGCAAATAGCCAAAGTACAACTTCCCACGCTCCAGGCGATACGCACCCTGCGCTTCGGCTTCACAGCGCTTGTCCAGCGCCGGATGCTTGGGATCAATATCCTGCTGCCCCAGCAGATAAATCACCTCGCGTTTGACGTAACTGCTCTCAAGCTGCAACGGCGTTTGCCCACCGGCGTACACAGGCATGTCTGACAGACCGTACTTCCAGCGATTGAAACCCGCGCACTTGGCGTGATCGAACGCCACCGGCCTTTGTTCATTGAAGTAGGCATAAGAAGACGGATTGGCCACCACATAGCGCAAACCAATGCCGTTGGCCTTCAGCGCCGGTTGATCCTTGGCCAGCAGGGCATAGCGCTGTACAACCTGGCCGCCGCCGGAATGACCGAAGATTACGATCTGCTTCACGTCCGGAAATTGTTTGCGATCGCTGATCCGTCCGATGATTTCGTCGAGCGCCGCATAGGAACTCAACGGATTTGGCCCTGTGGATAAGCCGCCGCCCATCCACTCGTTGCCTTGCCAGCGCAGCAAGGTGGCGGGGAGCGAGTACAGCGCGACATCGCTTTCATTGAGAAACTGCGGCGCGATCACCAGTGTGTGCGCACTTTGCCCGGCCAGTTCGGCGGCGCTCTCGGCGCTTTTGCGATAGGTTTCCGCGTTGCGCAAGCGGCCATGAATGACGATCAGCACGCGCTCGATTTTTTCTGGCGCGGGGCCAATACCCACCGCCATTTCCCCGGCCTTGAGTTGCAAACGACCGGGGCTGATCGCATCGACACCAGCGGCGTGCGCGGTGCTGCCAACGATCAGTAACGCCAAAAGCCATTTATGCATTTACAGGTTTTTCGCCGCGAAGGTGTCGCACTGGCCGACCTGGCCCTGCGCGAATCCGGTTTTGAACCAGCGCACCCTTTGCGCCGACGTACCGTGAGTAAACGAGTCCGGCACCACACGGCCCTGACCCTGTTGTTGCAGGCGATCATCACCGATGGCGTTGGCCGCGTTCAAGGCCTCTTCGATGTCGCCCGGTTCCAGCCAGTTCAAACGCTTCTGTGCGCTGTAGGCCCAGACACCCGCGAGGCAGTCAGCCTGCAATTCCTGACGCACCAGCAAGCCGCCATCGCCTTCCATCTGCCGGCCTTGCTGGCGGGCTGTCTGAATTTTCGCCGAGACGCCGAGAAGTGTCTGCACGTGGTGTCCGACTTCGTGAGCGATCACGTAAGCCTGGGCAAAGTCGCCGGCCGCCTTGAAGCGTTGCGACATTTCCTGAAAGAACGCCATGTCCAGATAGACCTTCTGGTCGGCGGGGCAATAGAACGGGCCGGTTGCCGAGGTGGCCAGACCACAGGCGGAATTGACCCGGTTGCTGAACAGCACCAGGGTCGGATCTTTATATTGGCGCCCGGCCTGCTGGAAAATCGTGCCCCAGGTGTCTTCGGTATCGCCGAGGATCGAGCGGACGAATTCGGCCTGTTCATCGTTGGCCGGCGGTGCCTGACGGGTTTGCGAGGTAGGCGCCGATTGCTGTGTGGATTGCCCGGCGAGCTGACCGAGGATCTGCATTGGGTCCTGCCCGGTGATCCAGCCAATACCGACGATCAGCAGGATGGCCCCCAGACTCAGGCCTTTGCCGCCGCCGAACCGCATGCCGCCGCCACCGCCGGCATCATCACCACGGGCGTCGACGACGTTGTCACTGCGTCGGCCTTTTTTCCATAGCATGTGGGAATCCTCTGTGTGTATCGGGTGGTGATGAGTGTTGCTGTTGTGTGAGTGTGGCGCCAGTCCGGTCGTCCGTCTATTCGCACACACGCAAACAGGCCCGGCCTCGTGTTGACGAGGTCGGGCCTGTTATTGACGGTCTGGCGCGAGGCAAATTCAATCCCGCGCAAGATTTCTATCGCTGGATTATCAATCAGCGATCAAACGCATCCCACTGCGGTGCGAAATCCGGGCTGACCTGGCGTTGATTTTTCGGCAGTGCGGCAATCAATGCGCGGTCTTCATCGTCGAGTTCGACTTTCAGCGAGGCGAGGTTGGCCAGTTGATTGGTGCGGCTGCTGGCCTTGGGAATCGCTGCGACGTTGGGTTGGTCGAGCAACCATTTCAATGCGACCTGGGTCGGCAGCACGCCGTGCTTTTGGGCGATCTGTTGAATCTGCGGGATGTCCGAGACCTTGTTGCGTGCCAGTGGCGTGTAGGCCGTCAGTGCCATGTCGTGTTGACGGGCGTAGTCGAGCAGAGCGTTTTGGCCGAGCAGGACGTGGTATTCAACCTGAATCGCTGACAGACCGATGCCGTATTCCTCGACGACTTTGCGCAGCAACGGCAGAGGAAAATTCGCCACGCCGATGTTGCGCGCCAGGCCTTGCTCCTTGAACGAGGCCAACGTGGCGAGGGTGCGTGGCAGGTCCCAGTCGGTGGTCGGCCAATGAATCATGAACAGGTCGACATAGTCACTGCGCAAAGCAGTGAGGCTGCGGTCCATGGAGTGGCGCATCGCGTCGGGTTGCAGCTGATCCCACCAGACCTTGCTGGTGACATGAATCTGCTCGCGCGGTGTCGAGGTATTCGCCAGTGCTTGTCCGACCGCGTCCTCGTTGTTGTAGGCCGCTGCCGTGTCGATGTGTCGATAACCCAGGTCCAGCGCTTGCTCCACGGCGCGGGTGCATTCGTCACCGAGCATCGGCCAGGTGCCGAGGCCCAGCTTCGGCATGTTCAAACCTTGGGCGTTAACGATGTGCTGCATGGTCGATCTCCTGTTCGAAAGCAGTCATGCCGGCAATGTGCCGGGCGGCGATGTAACCGAAAGTCAGCGCCGGGCCGAGGTTGATACCGCCCGCCGGGTAGTGGCCGCCCATGATGCTGGCCATGTCGCCACCTGCTGCGTAGAGGCCGGCGATGGGCTGTTGGTGGGCGTCCAGCACTTGCGCGTGGGCGTTGACCTTGAGTCCGGCGAAGGTGCCGAAGCAGCCCGGCTGGACTTTCACGGCATAGAACGGACCGGTGTCTATTGGGGCAACGCAGGGGTTGGGAAGGTTCGCCGGATCACCCTGTTTGCGGTTGTAAGGTGTGGTGCCGCGTCCGAACAAAGGGTCTTCGCCGTGGCGGGCATGGCGGTTGTAGTCGTCCACGGTCTCGCGCAATCCGCTCGGGTCGATGCCGCAGGCGCGGGCCAATTCTTCAATGGTGTTGCCGCTTTTCAGATAGCCGCTGCGGATAAATTCTGACACCGGCAGCGGAAATGGCCGCGATATGCCCAGTCCATAACGCCGTTGAAAGGCGCGGGTGCAGATCAGCCAGGAGGCGACTTCTTCACCTTCCGGCGCGGCGGCGACCATCGCGCTGACGTAATCGTAATAACCGTTGGCTTCGTTGACGAAGCGCTGGCCGTTACACAGCACGCCGATGATCCCGGGTTTGCCGCGCTCGATGATGTGTGGGAAATGGCCGGTGCTGCCGTCGGAATGTGGCACTTGCGATACCGGCGCCCACGCCACGGGCGAAGCCACATCGGTATTGACCCGTGCACCGACGCTTTCGCCCAGGCGCAAACCATCGCCGTTGACGGCCAGCGGTGGTAGCGCCCAATGCTCGTGACCGGTCGGCGTGTGCGGAAACAGGGCTTTGCGCCGCTCGATGTCATTGGCAAAACCACCAGTGGCGAGCACCACGGCTTTGCGGGCATGAATGCGGACCGGGCCTTTGCGGGTGTTGATCACTGCACCCGAGACGCGCGAGCCATCACGCAGCAATGCCGTTACAGGCGCTGATTCCCAGAGCAGAACGCCAAGGTCTTCGGCGGACTTCGCCAGCCTTGCCACCAGCGCCACGCCGTTGACCAGTTGCATCGCCCGGCCATGCACGGCGAGATCAAGCAGATGCCGAGTAAAGCGCCAGGTCACATGCCATGCCGCTTTCAGCGACCGCGTCAGATTGAGGAATGCCGACAGATCCGCCCCGGCCATGATCGGCATGCCCATGAAGGACGTTTCGCGCATCGTTGTACGAAGGCGCTTGAGCAGGCGTCCGACCTTGCGTCCGTCGTAAGGCGCCGCGATGACCGAGCGACCGCCAGTGCCAGCGCCCGGCGTGTCGCCATGAATGTCGGCAATGGCGTTGCCATCAGCAAATTGCAACGCGGTGTGCTGCTCAAAAAACGCGACCATGCACGGCCCGGCTTCAAGAAAGGCATCGATCATTGCCGGGTCAAAGTGCTCGCCCAGTTCATGGCGCAAATAGGTGCGCGGTTGTTCGATGTCTTCGACGATGCCGGCCCGACGGGCCAGCGGATTGCACGGCACCCACGCCCAGCCCCCGGACCAGGCCGTGGCGCCACCGAACAGCGGATCCTTTTCGACGACGATGACTTTCAAGCCATGCCACGCGGCGGTGACGGCGGCCGACAACCCGGCGGCGCCAGAACCGACGACCAATACGTCGCAGTCGATATCAGGGAGTTCGGCAGACATCAAACAACGCTCCAGCGATGAATTGTTTTTGGAATTTGATTCCAGAAAATAACCAGTGCTGGCGTAGCACGACAAGCCGTGATTCAACAAAGCGGGCGGTTATCGAACAACCGGTTCCAGATTTCGCTTTACCGCGGATGTCTTCTAGAATCGGCAAAATTTCCTTTGGATATCCCCATGGCCGGCAGTCAAATCGAACGGGTTTTCAGTGTGCTGGAAACCCTTACCAGTGATCCGCGCGGGCTGCCGATGCAGACGCTGGCAGAGCAACTGGATATCCCCAAAAGCGCGACGCACCGCTTGCTCGCCGAGCTGATTCGCCTGGGCTACGTGCGCCAGAATGCGGAAACCTTGCGTTATCACCTGTCGACCAAACTCGTCGCGATGGGCTTCCAGTATTTGTCGAGCAGCGGTGCCGATATCGTCCAGCCAGTGCTTGATCGACTGGCGCAGGAAACCGGCGAACTGGTGCGTTTGGGCGTCATCGATGGCGAGCGCCAGACCTGGATCGCCAAGGCGCAGGGCGCGCGCAGCGGTCTGCGTTACGACCCGGACATGGGCCGCGATGCGCCGCTGTTCTACACCGCGTCCGGGCATGCGTGGCTGGCGTGCATGAGCGATGCCGAGGCGTTGTCGCTGGTCGAGCGGCAGGCGGCGGAGGTGCCGGTGGGCGTCGGGCCGAATGCGCCGCGCTCGAATATCGAGTTGCTGGAACGCCTGCGCCTGGCCCGCGAGCAGGGGTATGCCTGGGTCGAGGAGAGCTCGGCAGTCGGCACTTCGGCGATTGCGGCGGTGGTGAAGCATCCAACGGATGGTCGGGTGATCGGCGTACTGAGTATTGCCGGACCGAGTGCGCGGATGCCGGGGGCACGGTTGCATGAACTGGCGCCGTTGTTGCTGACATTCACCGAAGAATTATCAGCAGCAAGCCTGGCCTCAGAACTGTTTATCTAATCCGAATTCACGCAGTGCCCTTGTAGGAGTGAGCCTGCTCGCGATCGCGGTGTATCAGCTGGCATTAATGTTGGCTGACACACCGTGATCGCGAGCAGGCTCACTCCTACAGGGGATTTTTGTTGTCCACGAAGTTGTGCGGTGTTCGCACGTTTTTGAGATGGATGGGTGTTTGATTCTGGAACTCGGTTCTAAATTGTTTGTGGAGTGTTATTCCGAGAACAATCACAAGAGGACCGCACCTTGAATTCGCCCCTTCGAATCGCCCTGATCGGCGCCGGCAATATGGGCCAGCAACATTATCGGCATCTGCAAACCCTCAGCGAAGCGACGCTGTGCGCAGTGGCTGATCCCGGGCCGCAAGCCGCAGCGCTTGCGGCTGATTGGGGTGTAAGGCATTTCGCCGATCACCGTCAGATGCTCGAGCAGATCAGGCCAGACGCGGTGATCGTCGCCAATCCGAATAATCAACACGTCAGCACCGCGCTCGATTGCCTGGCGGCGGGTGTGCCGGTGTTGCTGGAAAAACCGGTCGGGGTGCACCTGGATGAAGCGCGCGAGCTAGTCGCGGCGGTCAAAAGCAGCGGCGTGCCGGTGCTGGTCGGCCATCATCGGCGCCACAACCCACTGATCGTTCGCGCTCATGAATTAGTGCAGAGCGGGGCGCTCGGGCGGCTGACCACGGTGACCGCGCTGTTCCAGTTGCGCAAACCCGACAGTTACTTCGAGATCCCGTGGCGCCGCGAACCGGGCGCCGGGATGTTGCTGACCAATCTGATTCACGACCTCGATCTGTTACGGCATCTGTGCGGTGAGGTGCGCTCGGTGCAAGCGATCACCGACAACACCGTGCGCGGGTTCGCCAACGAAGACAGCGCGGCGGTGTTGCTGCAATTCGAAGGTGGCACCTTGGGAACCCTGAGCGGGTCCGATGCAGTGGCGGCGCCATGGAGTTGGGAGCTGGATTCCGGTGAGAACCCGGTCTATCCGCGTCAGGCCGATCAGCCGTGTTATCTGTTGGCCGGGACTGCTGGCGCCTTGAGCATTCCGCAACTCAAGCGTTGGCATTACGCCGCTGATCAGGTCGACGCCGGTTGGCATGAACCCTTGTTGATGGTCGAAGAGTCCTACAGCGGTGACGACGCTTTACGCTTGCAGTTACAGCATTTCGTACGTGTGGCGCGGCGTGAAGTCGAGCCGCTGGTCAGCGCTGCCGATGCCGCCCGCACCCTTGCGTTGATTGAAGCCATTCGCGAGGCTGCCGCTACCGGTCGAGCCTGCGCCCCTGCACTGGTCGAGGCTTGAATATGAGTGAACGAATCCTCTCCTTGGCCAGCCTTACCGTGCTGGAGTTATCGCCACCGCAAATGGTCGAAGTCGCTGCGCGGGCCGGTTACAGTCATGTCGGACTGCGTCTGGAACCGGCGACGCCCGAGGAGCATCATTTCCCGTTGATCGCTGATGCTGAATTGCGCCGTCAGACTTTGCAGCGCCTGCGCGATACCGGCATCCGTGTGCTCGACGTGGAAATCCTGCGTTTGAAACCGCAGACCGTCGTCGCCGATTTCGAGAAACATCTGACAGTGGGCGCGGAATTTGGCGCCACGGAATTACTCATCGCCGGTAATGATCCTGACGAGCAACGACTCACCGACAACTTCGCCGCCCTTTGCGATCTGGCCGCGCCTTACGGCTTGCACCCGCATCTGGAGTTCATGCCCTGGACCGATGCGCGCAACCTCGAACAAGCGCTGCGAATTGTCGGAAACGCTGATCGGGAAAACGCTGCGGTGCTGGTTGATGCATTCCACTTTGATCGTTCGGCTTCACGGCTTGAGGATCTGCAAACAGTGTCGCCGTCGAGGCTGCGCTATGCACAATTATGTGATGTGGCGGGGCCGAGACCGTCAGATATGGCCGAAATCTTGCGTCAGGCGCGCAACGAGCGGCGGTTTCCCGGCGAGGGTGATTGTGATCTGCTCGGGTTGTTGAAAGCGCTGCCGACTAATATTCCACTGAGTCTGGAAATTCCCACTGTGAAACTGCTCGAGCAGGGCGTGAGCGGATTACGGCGGGCGCAGATGGCGATTGATAAAACTCGAGCGTTGTTGGCGCGCCTGTAAGCGGTGCTGCGCACCTATCGCGGGCAAGCCCGCTCCCACAGGGGGAGGCGAGACTGCCTGCGAAGCTCTTGATCTTTTATGGCTCCACAAGGAAATCCAATGACCGTCAGCACCCCGCTCTCCGGAGTCAACCAACCCTTCAAGGGGATCTTGCTGATTGTCGTGGCAACCTTCCTGTTTTCCAGTCACGACGCGTTGTCGAAATACCTGTCCGGTTTCTATCCGATCGTGATGGTGGTCTGGGCGCGTTATCTGGTGCACACACTGCTGATGGCGGGGATTTTTCTGCCGCAATCCGGGTTGCGCGTTTTGCGCACGAAGAAGCCGTTATGGCAGTTGACCCGAGCACTTTGCCTACTCGGTACTAGCCTGTTTTTCACAACGGCCCTGCTGTATATCCCGCTGGCGGAAGCCACGGCGGTGAACTTTCTCGCACCGGTATTGGTGACAGCCTTGTCCGTGCCGCTGCTCAAAGAGCGGGTGACGCGCGGGCAATGGATCGCGGTGATTTGCGGCTTTATCGGCGTTTTGATCATCGTCCACCCGGGTGGTGAACTGTTCACCCCAGCGGTATTGCTGCCATTCTGTTCGGCGCTGTTTTTCTGCTTCTATCAGTTGCTGACGCGCAAGCTTGCTGAAGTTGACAGCCCGACCACCAGTAACTTTTTCGCCGGGCTGTGTAACACGCTGGTGATGAGTGCGCTGGTGCCGTTCTTCTGGCAGGTTCCGACGTTGACCCACGCCGGGCTGATGCTGGCGCTGGGCAGTTGCGGGATGACCGCGCATTTGTTTCTCACCCAGGCATTCCGCCATGCCGCTCCGGCGCTGCTGGCGCCGTTCGGTTATTGCCAGATCGTGTTTGCGGGGTTGTTGGGCTGGTTGCTGTTCAATCACACGCCGAGTCTGTTGACGATCATAGGCATCGCGGTGATCTGTTGCAGCGGACTGGCGGCAGCGTGGCAGCAGAGCCGCCGCTGAGTAGGTTACGCAAAACCTTGTAGGAGTGAGCCTGCTCGCGATGGCGGTGTGTCAGTCGATGAAGTTATTGACTGACACTAAGCCATCGCGAGCAGGCTCACTCCTACAGGTAGCGTTGTGTAGGCAGGTTATTCGGTGACGGTCGGGATTTTGCGCGGGGCCATGAAGTACATCCACGTCAGCGCGATGAAGTACATCGCCGGAATCAGCGTGAACAACACGGTGTAGTTGTTGTTGGTGACGGTGAGGATGTGACCGACAATCTGGGTCATGAACATCCCGCCAATCGCCGCGCACATGCCGCCGAAACCAAACACCGTGCTCATCATGTGTTTGGGCGTGTAGTCCATCACCAGGCTCCAGATGTTCGCCGTCCAGGCCTGGTGTGCACCGATAGCCAGGGAGATAGCAGCTACTGCAACCCACAGATTGGCAGAGCCAGCCGCCATGACCACACCGATGATGCAGCAGGCGAACAGGAACATCGACAGCAGCCGCGCCTTGATCGAGTTCATCCCGCGACCGATCAGGAACGAAGACAGAATGCCGCCACCGACACTGCCGAAGTCAGCCGTGACGTAGATGATGATCAGCGGGATACCCATTTGGGTCACGTTGATGCCCAGGTTGTATTGCTGATTGAGAAACGGCGGCAGCCAGTACAGGTAGAACCAGAACACCGGCGCGGTCAGCGAGTAGGCGAGGGCGAAGGCCCAGGTACCACGCATGCGCAGGATTTTCGAGAACGGTACGCGGGCCTGCTCTGGTTCGACTTCTTGCTGGATGTAGTCCAGTTCGGACTGTTTGACGCTCGGATGATCTTCCGGGTTGAAGTACTTCAAACCCCAGAACAGCAGCCAGATCCCGCCGAGTGCCGACATGCACAGGAACGCCGCTTGCCAGCCCCAGACGTGCAGCACCAGTGGCAGCAGCATCGGCGTGAACATCGCACCGACGTTGGTGCCGGCGTTGAAGATGCCGGTGGCAACCGCACGTTCGCCGGCCGGGAACCACAGGCGCGTGGTTTTCACGCAGGCCGGGTAGTTCGCCGCTTCAGTCAGACCGAGAATAAACCGGCAGACCATAAAGCCAACGGCTGACGTTGCCAGACCGTGGGCACCGGTGGCCAGGCTCCACAGCAGCACGGCGCAGAAGAACACGCGCTTGACGCCGACCCGGTCGATCAAGCGACCTTGCAGGACGAAACCGATCGCGTAGCCGACCTGAAACCAGAAGTTGATGTTGGCGTAATCCATCGCCGTCCAGCTCATTTCCTTGGCGAGGATTGGCTGCATGACGCCGAGGGCGGCGCGGTCGATGTAGTTCAGGGTCGTGGCGAAAAACACCAGCGCCAGCATGCCCCAACGGGTCTTGCCGACAGCCATGGCGCCGCGGATCTTGTCGCCGATGCCACCTGAGGCAGTGCTCATGGCCGGGGCCATGCGGGAAGTCTGTGAAGGAATCATGTGTTCCACCCGTTTTTGGATTTGTTATTTGGTGTGCTTTTTTCTGTGCACGCTGCGACCGGTGGTTCAGATCCGGACTCAATGTGCGGTCGATGTTGGGCAGTGGACGAAAAATCGTCAATTCGCCAAACCGCCATTGTGTTCGATAATCGCACGCAAAACTAACCGGGTAGTACACTTTAAATTGCTGCCACGTTCGATGCAGCCAATAATTTCCCTACTATAAAAACCCATCCCATGTAGGAGCTGCCGCAGGCTGCGATCTTTTGATTCTGTTTTCACGAATAAAGATCAAACGATCGCTGCCTTCGGCAGCTCCTACAGTAAAGATAAAGCGGCGCAGTCCGGGAGTTGAAACATGCAGCGTTCCATTGCCACCGTTTCCTTGAGCGGCACCCTGCCGGAAAAACTCGAAGCCATCGCCGCCGCCGGGTTCGACGGGGTGGAGATTTTCGAAAACGACCTCCTGTACTACGACGGCAGTCCGCGGGAAATTAAACAGATGTGCGCTGATCTCGGCATCGCCATCACTCTGTTTCAGCCGTTCCGCGATTTCGAAGGCTGCCGCCGCGATCGCCTGGCGCGCAATCTTGAGCGCGCCGAACGCAAGTTCGACCTGATGCAGGAACTGGGCACCGATCTGGTGCTGGTCTGCAGCAATGCCTCGGCCGACAGCGTCGGCGACCAACAAATTCTGGTCGATGACCTGCGACTGCTGGCCGAGCATGCCGGTGCGCGCGGCTTGCGCATTGGTTACGAAGCGCTGGCGTGGGGCCGTCACGTCAACACGTATCAACAGGTCTGGGACATCGTGCGCCAAGCCGATCACCCGAGCCTCGGCGTGTTGCTCGACAGCTTCCATACGCTGTCGTTGAAGGGCGATCCGCGCCCTATCGCCGACATTCCCGGCGACAAGATCTTCTTCGTGCAGATGGCCGACGCGCCGATTCTGGCCATGGACGTTCTTGAGTGGAGCCGGCACTTCCGCTGCTTCCCCGGCCAGGGCGAGTTCGATCTGCCGGGGTTCCTCGCGCCGATCATCCAGAGTGGTTACACCGGACCGCTGTCGCTGGAAATCTTCAATGACGGCTTCCGCGCCGCGCCGCCACGGGCCAATGCCGCCGACGGTTTGCGTTCGCTGCTGTATCTGGAAGAGAAGACTCGCCAGCGTCTGGAGCAGGAAGCCCAGCCTGTGGCCAATCGCGAAATCCTTTTCGAAACACCGAAGGCCAGCGAGTACAACGGCATCGAGTTTCTTGAATTCGCCGTGGATGAAAGCCTCGGCGCCAAGCTGTCGAACTGGCTGGAGCGCCTCGGTTTCGTCAAGGCCGGGCAGCACCGCTCCAAGAGCGTGAGCCTGCTGCGTCAGGGCGACATCAACCTGATCCTCAACTCCGAACCGTATTCGTTTGCTCACAGCTTTTTCGAGGCCCACGGCCCATCGCTGTGCGCCACCGCCGTGCGGGTCAAGGACAGCGCCAGTGCCTTGGCCCGCGCCGTCGCTTACAAAGGTCAGCCCTATCGTGGACTGGTCGGCCCCAATGAACTGGAGCTGGCAGCGGTGCGCGCGCCGGACGGCAGCCTGATTTATCTGGTGGATGAACAGGCCGATGTCTACGGCACCGATTTCAATCTGCTGGCAGATGCGCCGGCACGCGGCGGTCTCAAGCGTATCGATCACATGGCCATGGCACTGCCGGCCGACAGCCTCGACAGTTGGGTGCTGTTCTACAAGAGCCTGCTGGATTTCGAAGCGGACGACGAAGTGGTGCTGCCCGATCCGTATGGACTGGTGAAAAGTCGCGCACTGCGCAGTCGCGACAGTTCGATCCGCTTGCCGTTGAACATCTCCGAGAACCGCAACACCGCGATCTCCCACGCGCTGTCGAGTTATCGCGGCTCTGGAGTGCACCACATCGCCTTCGATTGTGACGATATCTTCGCCGAAGTCAGTCGCGCCAAAGAGGCCGGCGTACCGTTGCTGGATATTCCGCTCAACTATTACGATGACCTTGCTGCGCGCTTCGATTTCGACGACGAATTCCTCAGCGAACTGGCCTATTACAACGTCTTGTACGACCGTGATGCCCAGGGCGGTGAACTGTTCCACGTCTACACCGAACCGTTCGAAGGGCGCTTCTTCTTCGAGATCATCCAGCGCAAGAACGGCTATGCCGGTTACGGCGCAGCGAACGTCGCGGTGCGTCTGGCGGCGATGGCCAAATCACGCAGTGGTGCGGTGCGCCAGGCGAAGTTGTAGGAAATTCGTAAACGCGGGATTAAACACGGGCCGCGCGGCTTCCTTCACTGTGCTGCGCAGCCCATAATCGCCGCCTGTGCAGTGATGGCCGTGAGCCCGCAATGACGATGAATTCAGAACTTTCCGCAGCGACCGAAGTATCCGCCGTGGAGCCGCGCAAGAGTCGCAAGAACAACCCGGAAAAGACCCGCGAGAACATCTTGCAAGAGGCGATCGTCGAGTTCGTCCAGCAAGGCTTGTCCGGCGCTCGCGTGGACGCGATCGCCGAGCGTATTCACACCTCCAAACGCATGATCTATTACTACTTCGGTAGCAAGGAGCAGTTGTACGTCGAGGTACTGGAGAAGCTTTACGGCGATATTCGCAGCACCGAAAACCGCCTGCACCTGGCCGAGTTGGCGCCGGTGGAGGCGATTCGCCGATTGGTCGAGTTCACCTTCGATCACCACGACCGCAATGTCGATTTCGTGCGCATCGTCAGCATTGAAAATATCCACAACGCCGAATACGTGAAGCGTTCCGATGCGATCAAGGCAATGAACAACACCATCCTCGATTCGCTCGGTGAGATTCTGCGTCGTGGCGCTGATGAAGGTGTATTCCGCGCCGGGCTCGACGCGCTGGATGTGCATTTGCTGATCAGTTCGTTCTGCTTCTATCGCGTATCGAACCGGCACACGTTTGGCGAGATTTTTCAGATTGATCTGCCGGATGAAAGTATCAAGCAGCGTCATCGCGAGATGATTTGCGAATCGGTGCTGCGCTACCTGCAGGCCTGACACCGTCCCTGTGGGAGCGAGCCTGCTCGCGAAAGCGGTGTGTCAGTCAACAGATGTATTGGCTGGCCGTACGCCTTCGCGAGCAGGCTCGCTCCCACAGGTTTTTAGCCATTCATGCTTTGAAAGTGCGCGAGCATGCGCTGCGCATCCGGCACCACGCCGCTGAACAGTTCAAACGCCTTCACTGCCTGAAACACCGCCATATTGCCGCCATCCAGCGTCCGGCAACCCAGCGCGCGAGCATTGCGCAGCAGTTCGGTTTCCAGCGGGAAGTACACAATCTCCGCCACCCACAATTCCTTGCGCAGCAGCTCGACTGGTACCGGCATGCCCGGCAGTTTGGCCATGCCCATTGGCGTAGTGTTGACCAGACCGTTAGCCAGATTCAGCGAGCTCGGCAGATCCCGACCGGCCACTGCACGACCAAAGCCAAAATGCTGATTGAGATTGTTCGCTAGGCTCTCGGCGCGCTCACTGTCGACATCGAAAATGCTCAGTTGCTGTACGCCTTCGCTCAACAATGCGTGGGCCACTGCCGCGCCTGCTCCACCGGCACCCATCTGGACTACACGCTCGCGGGCGGCGTCTTTCAGACCTCGGCGAAAACCTTCGGCGAAACCGAGGCAGTCCGTGTTGTGACCGACACGTTTGCCGTCCTTCAGCACTACCGTGTTCACCGCGCCGATGCCTTTGGCTTCCGGCGACAGTTCATCGAGCAGCGGGATGATCGCCTGCTTGCACGGGAAAGTGATGTTCAGCCCGGTGTAGTTCATCCGCTCGGCCGCCAGCAGCAGGTCGGGAAGGGCAGTGCTGTCCATGTTCAGTTGATCGAGATCGATCAATCGGTATAGATAACGCAGGCCTTGGGCATCGCCTTCATGCTCATGCAGCGCTGGTGTGCGCGAGGCCTGAATGCCGGCGCCAATCAGCCCGGCGAGTATTACGTTAGAGCGAGACATGCGATTTACCCCTTCAACCGCTGGCTGAAATGTTCCAGCGCCAGGCGATAGCCATGACTGCCAAACCCGGCCATCACCGCCGTGGCAATCGCCGAGACAAACGAGTGATGACGAAACGGCTCGCGGGCGTGGACGTTGGACAGGTGCACTTCGATCACCGGCAGTTCGCTGGCCACCAGCGCATCGCGAATCGCTACCGAGGTGTGCGTCCACGCCGCCGGATTGATCACGATCCCGGCGCAACGGCCGCGGGCAGCGTGAATCCAGTCGAGCAGTTCGCCTTCGTGATTGGTCTGGCGAAACTCCACGGCCAGGCCGAACTCTTCTGCCGCGCGACCGCATAACGCCGAGATATCCGCCAGGGTTTCGTGACCGTAAGTGGCCGGCTCGCGAGTGCCGAGCAGGTTCAGGTTCGGGCCATTGAGCACCAGAACGATAGGGGGCATGAGGGGTAACTCCACTTATTGTTTTTGGCTTTGGCCGAGGATTTCAGCCTGTGGAGATAAAATGTACTAGATGGTTACCATGGTCAATTGAACAAAAATGGACGTGGCGTTTTATGTTCGGTGATCGCACAGAAGCGATATTGATCGAGATATGACGACAGCTTTGCTTACGTTTTTCACTGGAGATTGTCCGGCTCATGACCTGTTGCGACGCTAGCCTGAAAAGCGGTGAAACGTCATGTGCCGATCACCAGTCGTCGGATTTGAAAGGAATCTTGAATCCTGAAACTTATTAACCTAACGGATGGGTTAGCATGAAGGTGTGCAGCTACAAAGGATTGTCGATTGTCATCATGTTGCGAGATGAGCATTGCCCCCCGCACGTTCACGTGAATGCAGGTAGCTGGAGCGCCCGATTACAGTTCAGTTTCTGGCACAACGATATTGAGCTTTGGGATGTCATGCCGCTTTCTCGTCGACCACCGTTAACCGTGCTGGAAGGCTTGTGTCGATCTCTTGAGCAGCCTGCTCATCTGCGACGAGCACGCGGGATCTGGTGGTCAAGATTGCAAACTGTCTGTCTCGACAATCAATTGTGGGACAGCCATTCAAACGAAGTGCTGGGGATGAAACTCGTCACTGACAAGACACACAGAGTGGGATCGGCGCGTTATCTGCCAGAAGAGGGCAAAACTCTTCTGACATTGATAGGCGCATTGGAAGGAGTGGAAATCGATTTATGAAAGTCATCAAGGCTAAGCCATCCACACATCGTCCCCTGACGAAGGAGATGATCGACGCCGCCATCCTGCAAGGGGAGGCACGCCGAGCGAGTAGCTTGCAGGCTGTCTCCGTAACCTTTGAAGAATCATCTCTGGTCATCCGTTTTGAGGATGGCAGTGGTGTGTTGCTTCCGGTGAGCCAGTATCCAGAGTTTGACGGGTTTGATGCAGGCGATTACGAGGGGCTGACAGTCGGATTCGCAGGCACTGCGCTTTGCCATGAGGGCAAAGACCTTGACGTTTCCATTGCCGGGATGATTTCAGCGAGCCCGTCACTCATGAAGATGGCTGCGTCGGTGGTTGCATCGCGTAACGGTCGTCAAAGCAGTGCTGCAAAGTCCGAAGCTGCTCGAGCGAATGGCAAAAAGGGCGGGCGACCACGCAAGGCCGATCCCGCTTTGTAAAAACCACAAAAAAGCCGTCAATCACGACGGCTTTCTCGTATCAGCTTCCCGCAATCAACGCCGGGTCAGCAACACACCCGATTCCATGTGATGCGTCCACGGGAACTGGTCAAACAACGCGCACTGGGTAATACGGTGCGTGTCGTGCAACTGGGCGATGTTCGCCGCCAGGGTTTCCGGGTTGCAGGAGATGTACAGGATGTTGTCGAAGCGCCGGGTCAGCTCGCAGGTGTCCGGGTCCATGCCGGCACGCGGCGGGTCGACGAAGACGCTGCCGAACTCGTAGCTCTTCAGGTCGATGCCTTGCAGGCGACGGAACGGGCGCACTTCGTTGAGCGCTTCGGTCAGTTCTTCGGCGGACAAACGTACCAGAGTGACATTATCCACAGCGTTTTCGCTGAGGTTGCTCAATGCAGCGTTGACCGAGGTCTTGCTGATTTCGGTGGCCAGCACTTTGCGCACGCGAGTGGCGAGCGGCAGGGTGAAGTTGCCGTTGCCGCAGTACAGCTCCAGCAGATCGTCGTTGCGATCGCCTAGCGCTTCGTACGCCCAGTTGAGCATCTTCTGGTTCACCGTGCCGTTAGGCTGGGTGAACGCGCCTTCCGGCTGGCGATAGCTGAACGTGCGACCGCCGACGTCGAGTTTCTCGACCACGTAATCGAGGCCAAGCACTTCGCGTTTGCCCTTCGAGCGACCGATGATGCTGACGCCGAGATCCGCCGCCAGTTTCGTCGCCGCCGCGTGCCAGTGCTCGTCCAGCGGACGGTGGTAGCACAGGGTGATCATCGCATCGCCGGACAGCGTGGTCAGGAACTCCACCTGAAACAGTTTGTGGCTCAGCGCCGAACTGGCCTGCCATGCCGCTTTCAACTGCGGCATCAACTGATTGATGCGCAGGCTGGCAATCGGGAATTCTTCGATCAGAATCGGCGTGCGTTTGTCATCCTGAGCAAACATTGCGTAATGCCGATCGCCGCCTTCGCGCCACAGGCGGAACTCGGCGCGCAGACGGAAGTTCTGCAGCGGCGAGTCGAACACCGTCGGCTCAGGTGCATCGAACGGTGCCAGCAGATCACGCAAACGCGTGACCTTGGCTTCTAGTTGCTCGGCGTAAGCCTGGGAATCGAAAGTCATGCGTTGAACCAACCCAACTTGATCACAAACAGAATCGACAGAATCACCAGCGCCGGGTTCAGCTCACGGGCACGGCCCGACAGCAGCTTGATCACGGTCCAGGCGATGAAACCGAAGGCGATGCCGTTGGCGATCGAGTAAGTGAATGGCATGGCCAGTGCGGTCACGACAACTGGCGCGGCAACGGTGATGTCGTCCCAGTCTATTTCGGCCAGACCGGAAGTCATCAACACGGCGACGAACAGCAGCGCTGGTGCAGTGGCGAAGGCCGGAACGCTGGCCGCCAGTGGCGAAAAGAACAGCGCCAGCAGGAACAGAATCGCCACGACGATGGCCGTCAGACCGGTACGGCCGCCAGCACTCACGCCAGCAGCGGACTCGATGTAACTGGTGGTGGTCGAAGTGCCCAGCAGCGAGCCGGCCATGGCCGCGGTGCTGTCGGCGATCAGTGCGCGGCCCATTTTCGGCATATGGCCGTCCTTGCCCATCAGGCCGGCGCGCTTGGCAACGCCGATCAGGGTGCCGGAGTTGTCAAACAGGTCGACGAACAGGAAGGCGAAAATCACGCTGACCAGTCCGATGTCCAGTGCGCCTTTGATGTCCAGTTGCATAAAGGTCGGTGCCAGCGAAGGTGGCATCGAGGTCACGCCGTTGAACGGGGTGAAGCCCATCGCGATGGAAATGATGGTCACCGCCAGAATGCCGATCAGTACTGCACCGCGCACTTTCAGCGCTTCGAGGGCAACGATCAGGGCAAAGCCAAGGGTGGCGAGGATCGGTGCCGGGGCTTTCAAGTCACCGAGGCCGACCATGGTCGCCGGGTTGCTGACCACGATGCCGGCGTTGTGCAGGGCGATCAGTGCCAGGAACAGGCCGATACCGGCAGCAATCGCCGAGCGCAGTGGCAGTGGAATACTGTTGATGATCCATTCACGGATACGGAAGATCGACAACAGGAAGAAGCACACGGCGGAAATGAACACGGCACCCAGTGCGACTTGCCAGGTGTGGCCCATGTGCAAGACCACGGTGTAGGTGAAGAAGGCATTCAGGCCCATGCCCGGAGCGAGGGCAATCGGGTAGTTGGCGATCAGGCCCATGATCGTCGAACCGATCGCGGCGGCCAGACAGGTAGCGACGAACACTGCGCCCTTGTCCATGCCGGTCTCACCGAGAATGCTCGGATTGACGAACAGAATGTAGGCCATGGCCAGGAACGTCGTGATGCCCGCGAGAATCTCGGTGCGCACGTTGGTGTTGTGTGCCTTGAGTTGAAACAGCCTTTCCAGCATGTCTGCTCCCCGTGGCGCGCGTGGCGCCGTGAATGTATCGACCTCAACAGCAAAGCACAGACCGTCGCAAGCGCCTGAAAAATTGTGGTGGGCCGGAAAAAGCCGCGCATCATACCAGCAGCGTGAGGAATATGGCGGTTGTTGGTGTCGATCGTCGGCGAAGTTTTGCGTTGAAGCCAACTGCGCCATACTGCGCGCTGATTTTTTCGGGGCGGGAAGCGCATGAGCAGTTGCTGGATAAAGGTTTTTGGTTTGATTGCCGCGTTGATGGCCGGGATGTCGACAGCCTGGGCCGCATCGGCGCCACCGTTGACACAAGTGAAAGTCATCAAAGTGCAATCGCCGGCCTGCGGCCTTGAAGACATCGGCGATGGGCAGACGCACACCCAATGCAATCACAACGGGCCGAGCATCAAAGTCTATGTACTGGAAGTCGGATACGGCCAGAGCCAGCCGCATGCCAAGCTGGACGGGTTCGAGGTGAACGGCACCCGAGCACGGGTCTGTGCCTTTGATAATGGAAACCTGACCGAATGCAGTCCGGGCCGTAGCACCGTCGGTTATCTTTACACCTTCGATCTGGCGGGCAAACAGGAAGGCACCTTCACCTTCAGCAACACCTCGATCAACGCGCCACGCAACACGATGTCGACCCAGCTTTACATCAAGTAACGGCTGTTGCAGCGCGATCCGGGTGAAGCTGACTACGCTTCAAGTATCACCCAGCGGATAGCGCCCATGACCTTTAGAGCCCTGATTACCCTCGCCGAGGGCATCGATGATCTGCAAAGCGTGACCCTGATCGACGTGTTGCGCCGCGCCGGCATCGAAGTGGTCGCCGCCAGTATTGAAGGACGACGCATGCTCACCTGCGCGCGTGGTACACGACTGACCGCCGACGGCGTGCTGGTCGATGTGCTGGCGCAAACTTTTGACCTGATCGTCCTGCCCGGCGGCGCCGTCGGCGCACAACACCTGGCGGCGCATCAACCGCTGCAACAACTGCTCAAGGATCAATCCAGCGCCGGACGCCTGTTCGCCGCCATTGCCGAATCCCCGGCCGTCGCCCTGCAAGCCTTCGGCGTGCTGCGCCAGCGTCGCATGACCTGCCTGCCCGGCGCCAGCCATCAACTCTCGGGTTGTACGTTTGTTGATCAACCGGTGCTGGTCGACGGCAACTGCATCACCGCGCAAGGCTCCAGCGCTGCACTGGAGTTTGCCTTGACGCTGGTCGAGCAACTCGGCGGCAAGGCCTTGCGGGTGAAAGTGGCGGGGGAGTTGTAGTGGCTGGAGGTGTCAGGCGTGGACAGCGATCAGTTCGATAACCGGTTGCTCCCGATGCTCCGCTTGCCACAGATCATAGTCGGTTTGTACGCCTAGCCACACGCGCGCCTTGCCAATGCCAGCACGCTCAAGACGTACAGCCAGATCCGGGCTGATTGGCGCATGTCCGTGTAATACACGTGAAAGATGCGGGCGTGCGAAGCCCAAGTGTCGGGCCAATTCGGTCACGCTGATGCCAAGCTCGGGCAAGACATCCATCAGCAGTGTTTCACCGGGGTGTGGCGGGTTGTGCATGGGCATGAGCCTGCCTCCTGTCAGTGGTAGTCCAGATAATCGACCAATTCGATGTCCGAACCGACAAAACGAAAGATCACTCGCCAGTTGCCTGAAACGCTCAGCGACCAGTACTCCGTCAGCTCACCTTTCAATGGATGCAGGCGCCAGCCCGGAAGATCCAAGTCTGCGGGAATCGTAGCGCGATCCATGAACTGCAGCATGCGCGACAGCCGTTTTGCGTGGTCGGCACGAATCCCGCGAGTCGAACCTGTTTCATAGAAGCCGCGAAGGCCTTTGTGCTGAAAGGATTTGATCATGGGCTCGAGTGTAAGGCGATACATTACACTCAGTGCGGTAACTATGTACCGCACATTTTCAGTTGTCTTGTGCTTTGGAGGTTGTCAGACCTTCACCTCTTCCACTGGCACATGCATCCGATCGCGGTAAGCCAGTGTCGGAAACAACTTGATCCACGTCCCCGTCACTACCAGCGTGCCGATTCCGCCCATCACCACCGCCGGCACCGTGCCGAACCAGTGGGCGGTGACGCCGGATTCGAATTCGCCCAACTGATTTGAAGCACCGATGAACAGCCCGTTCACCGCGCTGACCCGGCCGCGCATTTCGTCCGGGGTTTCCAGTTGTACGAAAGACGCGCGGATGACCATGCTGATCATGTCCGCCGCGCCAAGTACCACCAGCACCGCCAGCGAGAACCAGAACGAGGTCGACAGGCCAAAGGCGATGGTCGCGACGCCGAATACGCCCACCGCTGTGAACATCACCCGGCCGACATTGCGCTCCACGGCAAATCGCGCAAGGAACAGCGACATCCCCAGTGCGCCGACCGCCGGTGCCGAACGCAGCAGGCCGAGGCCCCACGGCCCGGTCAGCAGAATGTCCTTGGCGAACACCGGCAGCAACGCCGTAGCGCCACCGAGCAACACCGCAAACAGATCCAGCGAAATCGCCCCGAGAATGTCCGGGCGGCTGCGAATGAAGCGAATCCCCGCCAGCAACGAATCCAGCGTGGCTTTGCCTTTGTTCAACGGCGTTTGCCGCGCGGGCAGGTTGAGCATCAGTGTGCAGGCGATCACATAAAGCAGCACTGTCGGGCCGTATACCCAGACGCTACCGAACGCGTAGAGCAAACCGCCCAGCGCTGGAGCGACGATTGTCGCCGACTGCTGCGCCGACTGTGCCGCCGCCACTGCCCGGGGGAACAGCGCGCTGGGCACGATGCTCGGCAGCAGTGCCTGAGTGGTCGGCATCTCGAACGAACGCGCTGCGCCGAGCAGGAAGGCGAGGATGAAGATCATCTCGCGCGTCACGTGATCGGTGGCGCTGCCGATGGCCAGCGCCAGAGCGATCAACGCCTGCAACGACTGGCAGATCGCCGCGACTCTACGCCGGTCGTAGCGATCAGCGACATGCCCGGTGTGCAGCATGAACAGCACGCGCGGGGCGAATTCGACCAGACCGACCAGACCCAGATCGAGGACGTTGCCGGTCAATTGGTAGAGGTTCCAGCCAATCGCCACGGTGAGCATCTGGAAACCGCTGGCGGTAAAAATCCGCGCGAACCAGAAAGCGAGAAACGGACGGTGATGACGTAACAGCAGGGGCTCTTGGCTGGGCATCTGAAGGCAGGTCTGGCTCGAGGGGAATGCCGAGGTTATCACCAGTCTGTAACAGGAAGTTGCTATGACAAAAAATTTAGTTAGCCAGACATCGATTTCCGCAAGCTTGCCGCAGGAAATGTCTGGCAGAGCATCGCGGCTGCAATGAGGCAACTTGTCACGCGGCAAACGACCACGCAGTTCATCGTCAAAAATGGGACTACTCTTTCAACGTTGCTTGATCCAGATCAAGACCCACAAGGAATTGATCCGGTGGCCAGTTGGCCAGACTCCCTGCGTTGCGATGGTTGTTTAAAAAGAACGAATCAGAATTCGCCGCACTCCATATCCGTGGGGGCAGTGGGTGCAGGCCTCCGGGTCCGCAGCCGGTATTACCTGACAGAGGAAGCCATATGTTCGGTTTAGAGGCACTAGATCTCGCCCGAATTCAGTTCGCGTTCACCATCTCGTTCCACATCCTGTTCCCGGCCATCACCATTGGCCTGGCGAGTTACCTCGCGGTACTCGAAGGTCTGTGGCTGAAAACCCGCAACGACACTTACCGTGACCTTTACCATTTCTGGTCGAAGATCTTTGCCGTCAACTTCGGCATGGGCGTGGTCTCGGGGCTGGTCATGGCCTACCAGTTCGGCACCAACTGGAGCCGCTTCTCGGACTTCGCCGGCGCCGTCACCGGGCCGTTGCTGACCTATGAAGTGCTCACGGCGTTCTTCCTCGAGGCCGGTTTCCTTGGGGTGATGCTGTTTGGCTGGAACAAGGTCGGGCGCGGGCTGCACTTCTTTTCCACCGTCATGGTGGCGATCGGTACGCTGATTTCGACGTTCTGGATTCTCGCCTCCAACAGCTGGATGCAGACCCCGCAGGGCTTCGAGATTGTTAACGGGCAAGTCATCCCCACCGACTGGCTGGCGATCATCTTCAACCCTTCGTTCCCCTATCGCCTGATGCACATGGCGACGGCAGCGTTTGTCGCCACGGCATTCTTCGTCGGCTCCTCGGCGGCCTGGCATTTGCTGCGCGGCAAGGACAACCCGGCGATCCGCACCATGCTGTCGATGGCAATGTGGATGGCGCTGATCGTCGCGCCGATCCAGGCAGTCATCGGCGACTTCCACGGCCTGAATACGCTCAAGCACCAACCGGCAAAAATTGCCGCGATCGAAGGTCACTGGGAAAACCACGGTGACGAAGCGACGCCGCTGATCCTGTTCGGCTGGCCGGATATGAAAGAAGAGAAAACCAAATACGCCGTGGAGATTCCGTACCTCGGCAGCCTGATCCTCACTCACTCGCTGCACAAGCAGGTCCCGGCGCTCAAGGAATTTCCGCCAGAAGACCGGCCGAATTCGACCATCGTGTTCTGGTCGTTCCGGGTCATGGTCGGCCTCGGTTTCCTGATGATCTTCACCGGTCTGTGGAGCCTGTGGCTGCGTAAGCGCGACACGCTCTACACCTCGCGGCCGTTCTTGTATCTGGCCTTGTGGATGGGGCCGTCCGGTCTGATTGCGATTCTCGCCGGCTGGTTCACCACTGAAATCGGCCGTCAGCCGTGGGTGGTCTACGGGTTGATGCGCACCGCCGATGCCTCCTCCAACCACAGCTTCATGCAGATGAGCATCACCCTGATCATGTTTGTGGTGGTGTATTTCGCGCTGTTCGGCGCAGGTCTCGGCTACATGATGCGTCTGGTGCGCAAAGGTCCGAAGATCAGCGAAGGCGCCGAAACGCCGCAAGGTGGTCCAGGCAAGCCGCGCACACCGGCGCGTCCGTTGTCCGCGGCCGACGATTCGGCCGATGCCGATCACGACGACACCACCCGCCTGACCAAGGAGATTTGAGCCATGGGTATTGATCTTCCGCTGATCTGGGCCGTGATCATCATCTTCGGCATCATGATGTACGTGGTCATGGACGGCTTCGACCTGGGGATCGGGATTCTTTTCCCGTTCATCCCCGGTAAAGTCGACCGTGACGTGATGATGAACACCGTCGCCCCGGTCTGGGACGGCAACGAAACCTGGCTGGTACTGGGCGGCGCGGCGTTGTTTGGCGCGTTCCCGCTGGCCTATTCGGTAGTGTTGTCGGCGCTGTACTTGCCGCTGATCTTTATGTTGATCGGTTTGATCTTCCGCGGCGTAGCCTTCGAGTTCCGCTTCAAGGCCAAGGATGACAAGCGTCATCTCTGGGACAAGGCGTTCATCGGCGGCTCGGTGGCGGCGACGTTCTTCCAGGGCGTGGCGCTGGGCGCATTCATCGATGGCTTGCCGGTGGTCAATCGGCAGTTCGCCGGTGGATCACTGGACTGGCTGACGCCGTTCACAATGTTCTGCGGCGCCGCGCTGGTGGTCGCCTATGCCTTGCTCGGCTGTACCTGGCTGATAATGAAAACCGAAGGCAAGCTCCAGGAACAGATGCATGACCTGGCACGGCCATTGGCTTTCGTACTGCTGGCCGTGATCGGTATTGTCAGTATCTGGACGCCGCTGGCTCATCCGGATATTGCCACCCGCTGGTTCAGCATGCCCAACCTGTTCTGGTTCATGCCGGTGCCGATTCTGGTGCTGGTGACCATGTACGGTCTGATCCGCGCCGTGGCGCGCAATGCCAACTACATGCCGTTCCTGTTGACCCTTGTGCTGATCTTCCTCGGCTACAGCGGTCTGGGTATCAGCCTGTGGCCGAACATCGTGCCGCCGTCGATCTCGATCTGGGACGCCGCCGCACCGCCGCAAAGTCAGGGCTTCATGCTGGTGGGCACGCTGTTCATCATCCCGTTCATCCTGGGTTACACCTTCTGGAGCTACTACGTGTTCCGCGGCAAGGTTACCCACGAAGACGGCTATCACTAAGCAAAAACCTGTGGGAGCGAGCCTGCTCGCGATGGCGTCGGCGATGGCGCCATCAATCTTGAAGAGGTTTGAAGAAAATGACTGGAAAACATTCCCTGCACGACATTGAACAAGCCGAAAAAAAACCGCTGTGGCAGCGGCTCGGCTGGTTGGCTCTGATCTGGGTCGGTAGTGTTGGCGTGCTGTTTATCGCCGCCAGCCTGATGCGCATGTTCATGAATGCCGCAGGTCTGACCACCCACTGAATCATCCCCGTCCCGGCGCCTTCGGGTACGGCTTTGCAACCCTCCTTGCGGAGGGTTTTTTTGCCTGTCGGTTTACTTGCGGGCCTTGAGAATCACGAATTTCGGCGTGGCGGCCACTTGCTCAACGCCGCGGAACAGCCGTGCCAGTTTGCTGTGGTAACCCAAATGACGGTTGCCGACAATGTACAGCGCGCCGCCCACCACCAACGCTTCGCGCGCCTGCTGGAACATGCGCCAGGCGAGGAAGTCGCCAACCACCTGCTGCTGATGGAACGGCGGGTTGCACAGCACCACATCCAATGATTGCGGCTCCTGCCCGGCCAGTCCATCGCCGGCCCGCACGATCACCTCACGATCACCCAGCGCTGCGCGCCAGTTCTCGGCAGCCGATTGCACCGCCATGAACGACTCGTCGACCAGCGTGTAATGCGCTTCGGGATTTTGCAGCGCACTCGCGATAGCCAGAACCCCGTTGCCACAGCCCAGGTCAGCGACTTGGGCGCTACCAAGATTTTTCGGCAGATGCGGGAGGAAGGCGCGCGTGCCGATGTCCAGGCCTTCGCGGCAGAACACATTGGCGTGGTTAAGCAATTCGATCGACGGCTCGTCGAGGCGATACCGCGAAGGGTAGGGCGAGACGGCGGGGGCTTTCGCTTCAGGTGTGGCGATCAACAGCCGGGCCTTCTTTACCGCCAGAGAGGCTTGTACCGGACCGATGTAGCGCTCAAGCAAGTCACCGGCAGCGCGTGGCAGGTGTTTGACCATGGCCGCTGCGATCACTTCGGCGCCGGGCGCGAGCTGACCTTGCAAGCGGATCAGTTGTTCTTCCAGTAGCGCGAGGGTTTTCGGTACGCGGATCAGCACGCGGTCGAATGGTCCGACTAATGGCTCGCTGGCAGGAATCCCGCGAATGGCGTCGAACGCCTGGTCATTGCGCAGCAGGTTTTTCTCCAGCCCCTGAAACCCCAGAAACGAGTCGCCGCTGCTGCTGACCTTGACCTTGCCGAGCAGGCTGGCCGCCAGCGCACCGAAGCTGTCGTTGAGCACCAATACGCGCGTGTCGGCCGTCGGTTGCTGCGCAGCCAGATGGTTGAGCAGGTATTCGTCGGCGGCATCGAAGGCTTGCAGCGGTTCGTTCTGCTGTTCTGGCTGGCGGATCAGATCGAGTTGGGCGAAGGGCGTATCAAGCAAAGGCATGGGGCGGGGACTCAGGGTAATCAACGGGGCGTTCCGCAGCCCTGACAGTGTGCGGCGGAACCGACTGAGTGTAAGGCAACGCAGAATGTTCGCGTCATCACTCAGGAGGGCCACAAATGGTACGTTTTTTTCTTTGTTATTACCCGCAAGTTTTGTAAAGGAGGGTAGACCAATCGACTAGATGATGCCGGCTCTGGCGGCCGCAATGACCGCGGAAATCTTGTTGCAGACGTTGAGCTTCTCGATCACGTTTTGCACGTGGTAGTTCACCGTGCGTTCGCTCAGGCTAAGGATCATCGAAATCTCAAAAGCCGTTTTGCCGTCAGCAGACAAACGTAGAACCTCAAGTTCTCGTGGCGACAGTTGCGGTTGGCGGGGCTTGAGCGCCTGAGGCGGCAGGGTTCTGGCGAAGAGTTCGCTCAAGTGACTGGCGGCATAGAACATATAACCAAAATGTTCATACAGCTCCAGAGGGCTTATTGAACAATGCTTTCGCGCCAGACTGATGATGCTGCATAGACCACTGGGTTCATGATGAAAGGACTGTGACCAGCCATATTGCAGCCCGTGCTGCTTCAAACCCTGCCACAGCTGCAGAGTCTCAGCAAAAACCGACTCGCCCCAGACAATGGGTGTCATTGAGTGATTGCAGTGTGCTATCAGAGGATCGACTTTGCTGTAGTTTCTTTTCTCATATTGTGAGTTCCATTCTTCAGGGTAGTTATTGATTTGCAAGGTTTTAAGAGGCGTATCCCGATGGAGTGAAACAACCGAAACGGCACAAAAATTGAATCCCAGGTTTTCGGCGAACCTCAACAGAATCGGATAGGCTGCATCTATTCCCTTGGCAAACGTCAGTTGTTTTAACTGTGACTCCTTCCACGTTTCCATCTTTTAACACTCAATTGACGTTGCGGGGGCGCGGAATGGATCCAAAAGACCCGGCACGCAAAGGAGTGTAGGACGTTTCCCACGCCGAGCTTTAAATTTTTTCGGTATTGGACAGGATCATCGGTAAATAAATAGTTCTTAGCGCTCACGGGCGTTACATGTATGTCGCCATATAAAGTTAATGCTCTAATTTTATGGGTTCTACTATTTAAATAGTTGGCAATATCACGTGATCTGCATGCTTAATACCCTTATAAGTCATCGGTATATCGGACAGCCAATTTGCGCGACACTGTCGGCAATCGTTCAATGGAGTACCCCATGACCGCCAGCGCAGAGAAACCCACCACGCAGACGTTGCTCGAAGTACACCCTTTGACCCCCAACCTTTTCACCTTGCGCACCAGCCGTGATGCAGGTTTCCGTTTCCGCGCCGGGCAGTTCGCTCGGCTGGGTGTGGCCAAAGCTGATGGCAGCGTCGTGTGGCGTGCCTATTCGATGGTGTCGTCGCCTTTTGACGACTTTCTGGAGTTCTTTTCCATTGTGGTGCCGAGCGGGGAGTTCACCAGTGAGTTGAGCCGGCTGCAGGTCGGTGACAAACTGCTGGTGGATCGCCAGGCATTCGGCTATTTGACCCTTGATCGCTTCGTCGACGGGCGCGACCTATGGCTGTTGTCCACAGGCACCGGGGTGGCGCCGTTTCTATCGATTCTGCAGGACTTCGAAGTCTGGGAAAAATTCGAGCGCATCATTCTGGTGTACAGCGTGCGCGAGGCGCGGGAGCTGGCCTATCAGGATTTGATTGCCGGGCTCAGGCAGCGCGACTACCTCAGCGAACATGCCCACAAATTGCAGTTCATCGCGACGGTGACACGTGAAACACATCCCGGGGCGTTGAACGGGCGCATTACCAGCCTGATCGAAAGCGGGGAGCTGGAGCGCGCAGCGGGCGTGGAACTGTCGGCGGAACATTCGCGGGTCATGCTGTGCGGCAATCCGCAGATGATCGATGACACTCGCGCGTTGCTGAAAAAACGCCACATGAGCCTCAGCCTCACCCGCCGGCCTGGCCAGGTGGCGGTGGAAAACTACTGGTAAACAAACGGCGCCTCGAAGGCGCCGTTGTTTCTATCGTGCAAGGTTCAGGGCCGGGTGTTCTGGGCCTTGAGCAGGTCGCGGATCTCGCCCAGCAACTCTTCTTCCTTGGTCGGAACCGGTGGCAGCGTAGGGGCCACGGCTTCTTCGCGCTTGAGGCGGTTGATGGCTTTGACACCCATGAAGATGGCGAAAGCGACGATCACGAAGTCCAGAATGGTCTGTAGAAATTTGCCGTAGGCTAGCACTACCGCCGGCGCAGCGCCCTCGGCGGCCTTGAGCGTGACGGCCAGATCACTGAAGTCCACCCCACCGATCAGCAGGCCGATTGGCGGCATGATGACGTCACCGACAAACGACGAAACAATCTTGCCGAACGCGGCCCCGATGATGATACCGACGGCCATGTCGACCACATTGCCTTTGACCGCGAAGGCCTTGAACTCACTTAGCACGCCCATAGTTATTTCCTTGTTACAGATGAGTTTGGTGTACGCAGTGTAAATCAGCAAAACGCGTCCTGCGCGAAACACCTTCTTACAATGCCCGTTTTTATCGACACATCAATCGACGATTAGTTTGCAAAGTGCCATCAATCGCGCGCGAAATATCCCGTAAATCGCTGATCGGGAAGCCAATTTTCTCAATCGTGGCGTTACGTTCTTTCTATTTATGTTCGACGTCGCAGGCCTCTAGCCTTGGGTTGGCGCATCTGGATGCGCCCCAAAATAACCAGAGGATCCTGATATGAACTCCGCACTTGGACTGGGGGCTTTTCCCCGTCGCCGCACCTTCGGTGTACTCACCGCCAGTCTGTTGACCTTCTCCGTCAACGCCGCTCCGCTGACCCGCGATAACGGCGCCGCCGTCGGCGACAATCAGAACTCGCAGACCGCCGGCGCCAACGGCCCGGTGCTGCTGCAGGACGTGCAACTGATTCAGAAGCTGCAACGCTTCGATCGCGAGCGCATTCCCGAGCGCGTGGTTCACGCACGCGGCACCGGTGCCCATGGCACCTTCACGGTGACCAACGACCTCAGCGACCTGAGCAAGGCCAAAGTATTCGCCGCCGGCCAGAGCACGCCGGTATTCGTGCGCTTCTCTGCCGTGGTGCACGGCAATCACTCGCCGGAAACCCTGCGTGATCCACGCGGGTTCGCAACCAAGTTCTATACGGCCGATGGTAACTGGGACCTGGTCGGCAACAATTTCCCGACGTTTTTTATTCGCGACGCAATCAAGTTTCCCGACATGGTGCATGCGTTTAAACCGGACCCACGGACTAACCTTGATGATGACTCGCGTCGATTCGACTTCTTCTCCCATGTACCGGAAGCCACCCGTACGCTGACCGAGTTGTATTCGAACTCGGGAACTCCTGCCAGTTATCGAGAGATGGATGGCAATGGCGTACATGCTTACAAGTTGATCAATGCCAAGGGCGAAGTTCATTACGTAAAGTTCCACTGGAAGAGCTTGCAGGGGCTAAATAATCTGACGCCAAAGCAAGTCGCTAACGTTCAGGGGCAAGACTACAGTCATATGACCAATGACTTGGTGAGCAATATCAATAAAGGCAACTTCCCAAAATGGGACTTGTACATTCAAGTGCTGAAACCACAAGATTTGTCCAAGTTTGATTTTGATCCATTGGATGCCACCAAGATCTGGCCGGGTATTCCTGAACGCAAAGTTGGACAAATGGTGTTGAACCGTAATCCGGCAAATGTCTTCCAGGAAACCGAGCAAGTGGCCATGGCGCCGGCGAATATTGTTCCGGGTATCGAGCCTTCCGAAGACCGTTTGTTGCAAGGTCGAGTGTTCTCTTATGCCG
Organism: Pseudomonas sp. R84; assembly: GCF_009834515.1. Classification (NCBI taxonomy): domain Bacteria; kingdom Pseudomonadati; phylum Pseudomonadota; class Gammaproteobacteria; order Pseudomonadales; family Pseudomonadaceae; genus Pseudomonas; species Pseudomonas sp. R84. Next base: position 5,658,960 of record NZ_CP019426.1, on the reverse strand, counting down.
ATACGCAGATGTATCGCCTGGGTGCCAATGCGCTGCAATTGCCGATCAATGCGCCGAAAGTTGCCGTGAACAATGGCAATCAGGATGGCGCGATGAACTTCGGCGTCAGCAACAGCGGCGTGAACTATCAGCCGAGCCGACTGCAACCCCGTGACGAGACGCCAAGTGCGCGTTATAGCCAGTCGGCGCTGTCGGGCAGCACGCAGCAGGCGAAGATTCAGCGTGAGCAGAACTTCAAGCAGGCCGGCGATCTGTATCGCTCGTTCAGCCAGCAAGAGCGCAAGGATCTGATCGACAGCTTCGGCGGCTCGCTGGCGACTACCGATGACGAGAGCAAGCACATCATCTTGTCCTTCCTTTATAAGGCCGACCCGGAATACGGGACCGGTGTGACCAAAGTGGCCAAGGGCGACCTGAGCCGGGTGAAGGCGTTGGCGGCCAAACTGGTCGACTGATATCGACGCCGTGCAGCGCGGGGCCTGATTCAGGCCCCGTTCTGCTCAAGGAGAGTATTTATGCGTCCCTGTCTCATACTGTTACTCGCCTGCCTGTCCTTTACAGCGCAGGCCGGGCAAAGCCCTGAGGCGATCAAGGCCCAGTTGCAGGATTACTATTTCGATGCCGCCCGGCGCGGTGACGTGCCGATGCTCGACACTTTTATCGAGTCCGGCTATTCCCTCGATACCCGCGACAGCAAAGGCTACACCGCGTTGATTCTCGCGGCTTATCACGGTCAAGCGTCGGCGGTGGAGCGGTTACTCGCTGCCGGCGCCGATGCCTGTGCGCAAGATCAACGCGGCAATACAGCGCTGATGGGCGCGATCTTCAAGGGCGAATTGCAGATCGCCCGGCGCTTGATGGCCACCAATTGCAGCCCCGATCAGCGCAACGGCGCCGGGCAGACGGCGGCCATGTACGCCGGGTTGTTCAAGCGTCTGGAGTTGCTCGATGCGTTGAAGGCCAAGGGCGCTGACCTGAATGCCGAAGATCCGTTGGGCAATAGCGCCGCGCGTCTGGCCAGCGGAGAAATCCGTAGTGCTGCGCCGCGCTGATAGGCAGCACGTGCGTTATCATCGCGGTTTTTGTCGGGGGTTCTGATGGCCAAGGCCAAGCGCATGTACGGCTGCACCGAGTGCGGCGCAACCTTTCCCAAGTGGGCTGGCCAGTGCGGTGAGTGCGGTGCCTGGAATACCCTGACCGAGACCATGATCGAAAGTGGCGGCGCCACGGCACCGACCGGCCGTACCGGTTGGGCCGGGCAACAGGCGCAGATCAAAACACTGGCCGAAGTCAGCATCGAAGAGATTCCGCGTTTCTCCACCGCGTCCGGTGAACTGGACCGGGTCCTCGGTGGCGGTCTGGTCGACGGTTCGGTGGTGTTGATCGGCGGCGATCCAGGCATCGGCAAATCGACGATTCTGCTACAGACCCTGTGCAACCTCGCCAAAAGCATGCCGGCGCTCTACGTCACCGGCGAAGAATCCCAGCAACAAGTGGCCATGCGCGCGCGCCGCCTCGGCTTGCCGCAGGACCAACTGCGGGTGATGACCGAAACCTGCATCGAAACCATCATCGCTACCGCCCGTCAGGAAAAGCCCAAGGTGATGGTGATCGACTCGATCCAGACGATCTTCACCGAACAACTGCAATCGGCGCCCGGCGGCGTCTCCCAGGTGCGTGAGAGTGCAGCGCTGTTGGTGCGTTATGCCAAGCAGAGCGGCACGGCGATTTTCCTCGTTGGCCACGTGACCAAGGAAGGTGCGCTGGCCGGCCCTCGCGTCTTGGAGCATATGGTCGACACCGTGCTGTATTTCGAAGGTGAGTCCGATGGGCGTTTGCGTTTGCTGCGCGCGGTGAAAAACCGATTTGGTGCGGTCAACGAATTGGGCGTGTTCGGCATGACCGACAAGGGCCTGAAAGAAGTCTCCAACCCGTCGGCGATTTTTCTCACTCGTGCGCAGGAAGAAGTCCCGGGCAGTGTGGTCATGGCGACGTGGGAAGGCACGCGGCCGATGCTGGTGGAAGTGCAGGCCTTGGTCGATGACAGTCATCTGGCCAACCCGCGTCGGGTGACGCTGGGGCTGGATCAGAACCGTTTGGCGATGTTGCTCGCAGTTTTGCATCGCCATGGCGGCATCCCGACTCATGATCAGGATGTGTTCCTCAACGTGGTGGGCGGGGTGAAGGTGCTGGAAACGGCGTCTGACCTGGCGTTGATGGCGGCGGTGATGTCGAGTTTGCGCAATCGACCGTTGCCGCATGATCTGTTGGTGTTCGGCGAGGTGGGCTTGTCCGGTGAAGTGCGCCCGGTGCCGAGCGGGCAGGAGCGATTGAAGGAAGCGGCCAAACATGGCTTCAAGCGAGCTATTGTGCCGAAGGGCAATGCGCCGAAGGAATCCCCTCCGGGTTTGCAGATTATTGCCGTGACCCGCCTCGAACAGGCCCTCGACGCCCTCTTCGAATAAACCACCGACCCCTGTAGGAGTGAGCCTGCTCGCGATAGCGGTACATCAGCCAACTGAAGTGTCGAATGTAAAAACGCTATCGCGAGCAGGCTCACTCCTACATTTGATCTGTGGTGGATTCTAGATTTCGATCAGGGCGCCCAACTCGCGCTCCAGTTCGGCCTCGTCAGCCAGGTTCAGCTCGATCAAGCGCCGCAAGCGCTGGATCGATTCCAGGCTGATATGCCGGCAGACAAACCCAAGCTGGCCGTTTTCCTCATGGGCCAAGTGCACGTCCATCTCGATATCGACGTCATCGCTCAGATGAATGTCGACGAAGAAATCCTTCCCCGAGTCCCCCAGCCACGGCTCCGGCCGCTCGATCAGCAGTCCCTTGAGCGACAGATCAATCAGCTTCACCGGCCAGATGAACTGGCCCTGACTCAGCTCGGTTCTGGCATCGAACGCAATACGTTTGAAACGACGTCGATTGGCGGGGTGTTCGCTCATGGCGCAATCCTCATGAAGGTTCGCTGACTATAGACCGCGAATGCGGGCGCCAGCCAATCGCTAAAGCGTCTAGACCAACGTCGGGGTATGGCCTTTGGCGCCGTAAGCGCTAAACTCGGGGTGGCTGTCTTTCTTGTCCACCCTGGCTGGAATAATAAAATGAAAAATAATAATAGCCTGCTACGCCACTTACCCTGGCTAGTGCTGGCAATCGTAGGAGCGTGCGCCCTGGGCGTAGTGGCATTGCGCCGTGGCGAGGCGATCAACGCCTTGTGGATCGTGGTCGCTGCTGTGGCCATTTATCTGGTCGCGTACCGTTACTACAGCCTGTTCATCGCTAACAATGTGATGCAACTCGATCCGCGTCGGGCCACCCCCGCCGTGCTCAACAACGACGGTCTGGACTATGTGCCGACCAACAAACACATTCTTTTCGGTCACCACTTCGCAGCGATCGCTGGTGCAGGACCTCTGGTCGGCCCGGTATTGGCCGCGCAGATGGGCTACTTGCCCGGCACGCTCTGGCTGATTGCCGGTGTGGTGCTGGCGGGCGCGGTGCAGGACTTCATGGTTCTGTTCATGTCGACCCGGCGCAACGGCCGTTCCCTGGGCGACATGGTGCGTGAAGAAATGGGCCGCGTGCCCGGCACCATCGCCCTGTTCGGCTGCTTCCTGATCATGATCATCATCCTCGCGGTGCTGGCGCTGATCGTGGTTAAAGCGCTGGCCGAGAGCCCGTGGGGCATTTTCACCGTGATGGCAACCATCCCGATCGCGATGTTCATGGGCATTTACATGCGCTACATCCGCCCGGGTCGCATCGGCGAAATCTCCGTGGTCGGCGTGTTGCTGCTGCTCGGTTCGATCTGGCTCGGTGGGCAGATTGCCGCTGATCCGGTGTGGGCCAAGGCGTTCACCTTCACCGGCGTGCAGATTACCTGGATGCTGGTCGGTTACGGTTTCGTCGCGGCCTCGCTGCCGGTGTGGCTGATTCTGGCACCGCGTGACTATCTGTCGACGTTCCTCAAGATCGGCACCATCGTCGCTCTGGCGATCGGTATTCTGATCACCATGCCCGAGCTGAAAATGCCGGCGCTGACCCAGTTCGTCGACGGCACCGGTCCGGTGTGGAAGGGCGGCCTGTTCCCGTTCCTGTTCATCACCATCGCTTGCGGTGCGGTTTCCGGTTTCCACGCGCTGATTTCTTCGGGCACCACGCCGAAGCTGCTGGATAACGAAACCAACGCCCGTTACATCGGTTACGGCGGCATGCTGATGGAGTCGTTCGTGGCGATCATGGCCATGGTTGCCGCTTCGGTAATCGAGCCTGGCGTGTACTTCGCAATGAACAGCCCGGCCGCTGTGGTCGGCAGTGATGTCGCTTCGGTTGCGCAAGTGGTTACCAGTTGGGGCTTCGCGATCACGCCGGAAGCGCTGCAAGCGGTGGCACATGACATTGGCGAAACCACCATTCTGGCCCGTGCCGGTGGTGCGCCGACCCTGGCAGTCGGTATCGCGCAGATCCTGCACAGTGTCCTGCCGGGTGAAAACACCATGGCGTTCTGGTACCACTTCGCGATTCTGTTCGAAGCGCTGTTCATCCTCACCGCTGTCGACGCCGGTACCCGTGCCGGGCGTTTCATGCTGCAGGATCTGCTCGGCTCTTTCGTGCCGGCACTGCGACGTACCGAATCGTGGACCGCCAACCTGATTGCCACCGCCGGCTGTGTGGCGATGTGGGGCTGGTTGCTCTACCAAGGCGTGATCGATCCGCTGGGGGGTATCAACACCTTGTGGCCACTGTTCGGTATCTCCAACCAGATGCTGGCCGGTATTGCGCTGATGCTGGGCACCGTGGTCCTGATCAAAATGAAGCGTCAGCGCTACATTTGGGTCACCCTGCTGCCGGCTACCTGGCTGCTGATTTGCACCACGACTGCAGGCTTCATCAAACTGTTCGATGCCAACCCGGCGATCGGCTTCCTGTCGCTGGCCAAGAAGTACAGCGATGCGCTGGCCAATGGTCAGGTGCTAGCACCGGCAAAAAGCGTCGAGCAGATGCAGCACGTGATCTTCAACGCCTACACCAACGCAACGCTCACCGCGCTGTTCCTGTTCGTGGTCTTCAGCATCCTGTTCTATGCGCTCAAAGTCGGCATCGCCGCCTGGGGCAAAAAAGAGCGTACGGATAAAGAATCGCCATTCCAGGCTCTGCCGGATGCGTAACCAGAGGATTGCACCATGTTCAATGACCTGAGTCGCCTCGGTAAATACCTCGGTCAGGCCGCGCGCCTGATGGTCGGCATGCCCGACTACGACACCTACGTCGAGCATATGCAAACCAAGCACCCGGACAAACCGGTGATGAGCTACGAGATGTTCTTTCGCGAACGTCAGGAAGCCCGTTACGGTGGCAAGGGTGGGCCGAAGTGCTGTTGAGCTGACAGCGCAAGGTTGAGGTAATCCCCCTGTGGGAGCGAGCCTGCTCGCGAAAGCGGTGTGTCATCGAGCAATAATGTCGACTGACACGACCCCTTCGCGAGCAGGCTCGCTCCCACATTTGTTTCTGTATTGTTCATTCATTTTGTGAAGGGGATCTGTTTTGTCTTCTCCCATACCTGTAACGGTACTCAGCGGTTTCCTCGGCGCCGGCAAGACCACCTTGCTGCGCCATATCCTCAAAGCCGAGCACGGCCTGAAAATCGCCGTGATCGAAAACGAATTCAGCGACGCCGGTATCGACACGCAGTTGCTCGGTGACGAACCGGTGCAAGTCATGACCCTGGCCAACGGCTGCGTCTGCTGCACCATTCACACTGACCTGACCAAAGCGCTGTACCTGCTGCTTGAACGGCTGGACAGCGGTGAGATCGCGTTCGATCGTTTGGTCATCGAGTGCACCGGCCTGGCCGATCCGGCACCCGTGGCGCAGACCTTTTTCATCGATGAGGAATTGCGCGAGCGCTACCTGCTCGATGGCATCATCACCTTGGTCGATGCCGCCCACGCCGACGTGCACCTGACCCAGACTATCGCTCAGGCGCAGATCGGTTTTGCCGACCGCTTGCTGGTGAGCAAGACCGATCTGGTCGACGAAGCTACGTTCAAGGCGCTGAGCGAACGGCTGACGCGGATCAACCGTCGCGCGCCGATCCGTGTGGTTGATCACGGCAACATCGATCTGGCGGAATTGCTCGATGTGCGCGGCTTCAACCTCAACGCCGATCTTGGCGGCGGATTGAGCCTGCGCCCGGTGAGCAAGGCGCCGTCGATCGACCGCATTTCCAGTCTGGTGCTGCGTACCGATCAGCCGCTGGATATCGATCAGCTCAGTGAGTTCATGAATGAATTGCTCGAAGAACACGGCAAGCAATTGCTGCGGTACAAGGGTGTGCTGAACATTGCCGGTGAGGATCGGCGGTTGGTGTTTCAGGGCGTGTTGAAGCTTTACGGTTTCGACTGGGACACTGAATGGGCAGAGGGTGAAGCGCGGGAAAGTGTGATTGTGTTTATTGCTGATGAGTTGCCGGAAGAGAAGATTCGGGCGGGGTTTGCTAGGGTGGCGGCGGGCTGAAGGGTTTGTAGTGTCAATGATGACGCCATCGCGAGCAGGCTCACTCCTACAGGGGAACGCGTTTCAAATGTAGGAGTGAGCCTGCTCGCGATAGCAATCTAACCTGCAACACAATGCTCAAGATCTGAACCCAGCAATGTCTGCTCAAGATTATCCAAATGCCGATTCATCAGCATCCCGGCCTTGGAAGCATCGCCTCGCTCCACTGCCTCGACCAGCGCCAAATGCTCCCGCCATGCGCAACAGCTATGCGTCTGGCACTCACTTCGCGCAATCGCCAATGATGTGAGCGGCACAAGACTGCCGAGAAAATGCGCCAACGGTGCATTCCCCGCCATCTGCGCCAAGTGCAGATGAAACTCCCCGGACAAGCGAATCGCCACACCACGCCGATTCTGCTCAACGGCCTGACGTTCGTGTTCGATCAGCCCGCGCAAGCGTTTCAAGCCTTCGGCCTGCGGACGTTGGCAGGCCAGACGCACCAAGGTGTTTTCGGCCAGTCGCCGCGCATGCAGAGCCTGCCGCGTTTGCTCCCGATCAGGTGCGGCAACACGCGGGCGATGATTGGCGCGCAGCACAATGACCTGCTCAAGCGACAACTGCGTCAACACCCGCCGCACATCGGCGCGGCTGGCGCAGAACATCTCTTTCAAGCTGTCCTCGGTAAATCGGCTGGTCGAATCGATGCGCTGTTCCAGAATCGCATCTAACAGTCGCGGATAAAGACCCTCTGCCGGTTCGCGCAGACGGGAGAAGGGCAGGGGCGTCGTTGTCTGGCGAGTGTGTGACGCTGAAGCGAAACTGTTCATGACCTGTCTCCAATAGATATCAGCGACTCAAGTTGTCTTCCGGGATGTTCAACTCAATCCCCATCCGCTGGCCTTCGCGCAAAATGTGCCGACGCATTTCGGCGCTGGCCTGGGCGCTGTTCTTGCTGCGGATCGCGCGGACCACCGCTTCGTTTTCTTCCAGCCGCTCGGCCAGATGCTCCGGCGAATTACGCAGCACCTCGGCGCTCTGCTTGAGGGCATTGCTGGTTTGCTGCACCACGCTCTGGAAGATCGGATTCGAGGTGAGCGTGAACAACTCTTCGTGGAACGCGATGTAGGCGCTGACCCCGGCTTCGCTGTCGCCGGCTTCAAGGGCTTCGCGCATGTCCATCAGGGTCAGACGCAACTGGCCGACTTCCTTGCTGCTGATCGACTGCGCGACCAGGCCAACGATGAACGGCTCAAGGGTGTAGCGCAGTTGCAGTACATCCTCGAGACTGGCACCGGCCACCGCGCTGTCGTGGCTTTGACTGTCGCTCAATTGTGCGTCGAGCACGACCACGCCTTTGCCCGGCATCGAGCGGACGAGGCCGAGGGTTTCGAGGACGATCACCGCTTCACGCAGGCTCGGGCGGCTGATGCCCAGTTGTTCGGCCAGTTCGCGCTGGCCCGGCAGCATGTCGCCGGAGCGCCACTGACCACGGGCCAATGCGGCGCGCAGTTTTTCAACGACTGAGTTGACGACGGTTGATGTGGTAATCACTTGTCTTGCTCCATGTGCCTGTGGGAGATAGCCGCAGACTCAAGATCAAAAGATCGCAGTCTGCGACAGCTCCTACAGGGTTAAATCAGAACTCCTGCTGGTGCGCCGGAGTTGCTGTTTTACGCGGCTGAAAGGTGTAGCCCTGCTGACCGCTGAGTACTTTGTTGGCGCGTTGGACGTCGATGTCTTTTTCCCAACGGGCAATGGCGACAGTGGCGACGCAGTTGCCGATGAGATTGGTCAGTGCCCGGCCGATGCCCATAAACCAGTCCACTGCCAACACCAGCACCAGACCGACCACCGGGATTGCCGGAATCGCTGTCAGCGTGGCCGCCAAGATCACCAGCGCTGAACCGGGAATACCGTGAGCGCCTTTGGAAGTGATCAGCGACACCAGCAGAATCGTCAGCAGGTCAGTCATGGCCAGCGGTGTGCCGGTGGCGTTGGCGATGAAGACGATGGCCAGGGTCAGGTAGATCGAGAAACCGTCGAGGTTGAACGAGTAGCCGGTCGGAATCACCAGGCCAACCGTCGAGCTGCCAATGCCGAGGTGTTCGAGTTTGCGCATGATCTGTGGCAGCACAGCGTCGGACGAGGCGGTGCCCATGACGATCAGCAGTTCTTCACGCAGATACTTCAACAGCGGCCACATGCGCAGGCCGGAAGCACGCATCACCAGGCCGAGAATCACGCTGACGAAAGCGATGCAGGTCAGGTAGAACAAACCGACCAGACTGCCCAAATGTTGCAGGGAATCGAGGCCATATTTGCTGGTGGTGAAGGCGATGGCGCCGAACACGCCGATCGGTGCCAGACGCACGATCATGCCCATGATGCGGAAGATCACATGGCTCAGTTCGTTGATCAGCCGGGAGATCCCGGAAGCCGCTTCACCGACCAGATTCAACGCGCTGCCGAACAGCACCGAGAACAGCAGCACCTGCAGGATGTTGTTGTCGGCAAAGGCACCGATCACCGAAGTCGGGATCAGGTCCATCAGGAACTGCGTGGTGGTGTGCATGTGCTGGCCGCGTTCGGCGAGATCGCCCATGTCGGCGGTCGACAGCTGCTCCAGATGAATATTCGCGCCGCTGCCAATACCGGTGCTGAAGGCGAAGACCAGGCCGATGACCAAGGCGATGGTGGTCAGCACTTCAAAATAGATCACCGATTTGAGGCCGATGCGCCCGACCTTCTTCAGATCGCCGGCGCCGCTGATGCCGCTGACCACCACGCAGAACACGATCAGACCGATGAGCATCTTGATCAGTTTGATGAAGCCGTCGCCGAGCGGTTTGAGCTGGGCCGAGTATTCAGGAAGGGTCAGCCCGCAGACGATGCCGAGCATCAGTCCGAGAACCACTTGGAGGAAGATTGAACGCGAGCACCATCTGAGCATGGGAGGAATCCTGGTCGGTGTCCTGGCTGCCGTGCGCTTGAACGCATCAGATTCAGGACTTAATTATTGTGGTCTTACCGGTATGTCCAGTGCAGGCGCAGTCTACGCTGGGGTTTTTCTTGAATACAAGGGGGAAACGCGAAATTGGCATGACCGGTCTGACCGGTGGTTAAGATCAAAAGATCGCAGCCTTCGGCAGCTCCTACATTTGGAATGCGTTCACCTGTAGGAGCTGCCGAAGGCTGCGATCTTTTGAGCTTTTTTCAGGCGAAAAAAAACCGGCCAATCACTTGGCCGGTTTTTCATGCTGCGGATTTAACGTCGCATCAAGCGCCGTATACCGGCAGTTTCTTGCAGATGGCTTTGACTTTCTCACGAACGGCGTCGATCACCGCTTCGTTGTTCAGGTCAGCCAGGATGTCGCAGATCCAGCCGGCCAGCTCTTTGCACTCGGCTTGCTTGAAGCCACGAGTGGTCACAGCCGGAGTACCGAAGCGCAGGCCGGAAGTGACGAACGGCGAGCGTGGATCGTTTGGCACGGAGTTCTTGTTCACGGTGATGAACGCTTTGCCCAGAGCGGCGTCGGCGTCTTTACCCGAGATGTCCTGCTTGATCAGCGACAGCAGGAACAGGTGGTTCTTGGTACCACCGGAAACTACGTCGAAACCGCGCTCGATGAACACTTCGGCCATGGCCTGGGCGTTCAGCACCACTTGTTCCTGGTAGGCCTTGAACTCTGGCTGCAGCGCTTCCTTGAAGCAGATTGCCTTGGCGGCGATCACGTGCTCCAGCGGGCCACCCTGGGCGCCCGGGAATACCGCGGAGTTCAGCTTCTTCTCGATGTCGGCGTTGGCGCGCGCCAGGATCAGGCCGCCACGTGGACCGCGCAGGGTCTTGTGCGTGGTGGTGGTCACGACGTCAGCGAAAGGCACCGGGTTCGGGTAAACACCAGCGGCAACCAGACCGGCTACGTGAGCCATGTCGACGAACAGGTAAGCGCCGACTTTGTCCGCGATGGCGCGAAAGCGTGGGAAGTCGAGAATCTGCGAGTAGGCGGAGAAACCGGCCACGATCATTTTCGGCTTGTGCTCAACCGCCAGACGCTCGACTTCGTCGTAGTCGATCAGGCCATTGGCGTCGATGCCGTACTGCACGGCGTTGTACAGCTTGCCCGAGGAGGAAACGCTGGCGCCGTGAGTCAGGTGACCACCGTGGGCCAGGCTCATGCCCAGAATGGTGTCGCCACCTTGCAGCAGGGCCAGGTAAACAGCGGCGTTGGCTTGCGAACCGGCGTGCGGCTGAACGTTGGCGTAATCGGCGCCGAACAGCTCTTTGGCGCGGTCGATGGCCAGTTGTTCAACGATGTCGACGTACTCGCAACCACCGTAGTAACGCTTGCCTGGGTAGCCTTCAGCGTACTTGTTGGTCAGGACCGAGCCTTGAGCTTCCATCACCGCTGGGCTGGTGTAGTTTTCCGAAGCGATCAGCTCAATGTGTTCTTCCTGGCGCTGAGCTTCTTGCTCCATGGCGGCAAAAAGGTCGGCGTCGTACTTGGCAATAGTCAAATCACGGCTGAACATGGCGGTCCTCAAGGATCGGGGGCAGAAAAGGGGGGCATTCTAACCCAATGGGTTTTGGATGGCATATGAAACGACATCATGTCGCAGACAAGTGGCGTTCATGACAGATGTGCGGTGCTTTTGAAGGCCTCTTCGCGAGCAGGCTCGCTCCCACAGTAATCGAGGCAGGCCTGCGATTTTGTGATCGAAATCAATCCCTGTGGGAGCGAGCCTGCTCGCGAAAGGCGCGCCGCCGATCTTCAGTCGAACATAAAGAGCGCGTCATTACTGAACTGCGCCTCAAACCGCCCCGCCGGCATCGGCCGCCCGAACAGATACCCCTGAACCTCATCGCAGCCATGTTCGCGCAGGAAGTCCAACTGCTCATGGGTTTCCACACCCTCGGCGATCACCGCCAGATTCAGGCTGTGGGCCATGGCGATGATCGCCCGGGCAATCTGCGCGTCCTGCTCACCCGACGGCAAGCCATCGACAAAGGTGCGGTCGATTTTCAGCACGTCGATCGGGAATTGCTTTAGGTAGTTCAGCGACGAGTAACCGGTGCCGAAGTCGTCGACCGCGATGCTCAGGCCAAGGTTTTTCAGACCGGCGAGAATCTGCATCGCTTCGCTGACTTCGCGCATCAGGATACTTTCGGTCAGTTCCAGTTCCAGGCACGCCGGCGGCAGGCCGGTTTCGCGCAGGATCGTGGCGATCCGCGTGCCGAGCTGGCCATCGGAGAACTGCCGCGCGGAAATGTTCACCGAGACCTTCGGTACACGCACGCGGTTCTGGTGCCAGGTCTTCAGTTGGCGGCAAGCCTCGCTAATTACCCAGTCGCCAACGTCCACCACCAGACCGAGTTCTTCCAGCACCGGAATGAAATCCCCCGGCGGCACCAGTCCGCGACGCGGATGACGCCAGCGCAACAGCGCTTCGGCGCCGGTCAGGCGTTTGCCATCGCCGCTGAACTGCGGTTGGTAATACAGGACGAATTCGTTCTGCTCCAGGGCGTGGCGCAAGTCGCTTTCCAGTTCCAGACGCTCCAGCGCACTGGCGTTCATGTCGGCCTGATAGAACTGGAAATTGTTCTTGCCGCGCTCCTTTGCGTGGTACATCGCCGTGTCGGCGTTCTTCATCAACTGGCTGAGTTCGTTGCCGTCCTGCGGACTCAGGGCGATGCCGATACTGGCGGTGACGAAGAACTCGCGGCCTTCCAGCACGAACGGTCGCACCAGGCTGCCAAGGATCTGCTCGGCGACATGAATCGCCCGGTTCAGCGCCAGTTCGCGGCTGGAGCGATGCTGCAGCAGCAAGGTGAATTCATCGCCGCCCATGCGCGCCACGGTGTCGTCATCATCGACGCAGGCCAGCAGGCGCGTGGCCATGTCTTTCAACATGCGGTCGCCGGCGGCGTGGCCGAGGGAGTCGTTGATCGGTTTGAAGCGGTCGAGGTCGAGGAACATCAGCACCACCCACGACTTCTGCCGCTCGGCCGATTGCAGCGCAGTGTGCAGGCGATCCTGGAACAGCGTACGGTTCGGCAAATGCGTCAGGGCGTCGTAGTAGGCGAGGCGGTGAATCCGCTGTTCGCTGGCCTTGCGCTCGCTGATGTCGCTGAAGAAGCACACGTAACTGGCCAGATCACCCTCGTCGTCGAGCACCGCGGTGATGCCGACCCACGCCGGGTAGTGCTCGCCATTTCGCCGCTTCATCCAGACTTCACCTTCCCAGGTGTTGTGCTGGTGCAATTGCTTGAGCACATACCGCAGGTGCGCGTCCTGTTGCTCATCGACGGTAAGCATGTTCGGCAACTGGTCGAGCACTTCGCTCACGGCGTAACCGCTGACGCGGCTGAAGGCTTCGTTGGCTTGCACGATGTAGCCGGCCGGGTCGGTGATCAGGATCGCCGAGGTCGAGTGCTCGAACACCGTGGCGGCCATGCGCAGGTCTTTCTCGGCGCGGCGCTGCTGGCTGATGTCGCGACCGACACCGAGCACGCCTTCGAACGCACCATGTTCGTCCCACACCAGCACCAGACGCAGCTCGATCGGGATCTTGCGGCCATCGGCGCGCAGGCAGTCGAACAGGAACATTTGCGTCTGCACCTGATTGCGCAACACCGCCAGTTGCTCGGGTTTGTCCAGCGCCTTGCTGACCCGATCCATCAGCGTGTAGATGCCGCTCAGTTGCTGCGGGTTGGCGATGGTCGATTGCCAGCCGTTCTGGAAAATCCACTCGGCGTCATAACCCAGCACAGCCTGCACCGACGGGCTGACGTAGTTGAGCGAGAGCTTGCTGTCGGTGGAGAAAATCACGTCGCTGATGCTTTCGGCGAGCATGCGATAACGCTGTTCGCTGTCACGCAGGGATTCGCTGGCTTCGATCTGTTCGGTGATGTCCTTGGCCACGCCGATAATGCGCGTGACCTGGTCGTGTTTGTCGCGCGCCAGCGCCTGTTCGCGAATATCGAAACGCCGCCACTTGCCGTCGCGATGGCGGAAGCGCAACTGACATTGCAGCAACTGGCTGTAACCAGCGTGTCGCTGCAGTTGGCGCGAGCGATGGTAATAGTCGGCATCTTCCGGGTGCAGCAGGATTTCCCAGAAATACTCGCCCATCTGATGCAGTTCGGTGCGGTTGTAGCCGAGGGTCTGGCCGAGGTGGTGGTTGCTGAAAATCATCCGCTGGCTGATCACGTCCTGCACATACAGATGATCCGGCACGGTGCGCACCACATCCGACCAGAATCCCTCGCGTTCGAGCAGCGACAGTTCGATCAGCTTGCGGCTGGTGATGTCGTTGATGCTGAGAATCACCGCTTTGTAGTCGTGCTGCTCGGTCGGCAGGCGCAACACCATCCACAGGTGCTGGTCGCGGCCATTGATGTCCGGCAGTTTGATTTCCAGTTCCAGCTGCTTTTGTTGCTGCAGGACGGCGTCGAGCACTTGATTGCCGATGGCGCACTGGCGGTGCGGATGGCCGTCGATCAACAGTTGCCAGGCGTGCTCGCAGGAATTGACGTTGAGCAATTGCAACGCGACCTGGTTGACCTCGGTGACGCGCAGTTCCTGCAGCAGTTGCTGGCGTTGCTGCGGTTGGTCGAGCCATGCCTTGAGCTGGTCGCTGGTCTGGATCTGCGCCTTGTCGAAGACTTGTTTCAGACCCGACAGATCGAGCACACAGAGGGCCACGCCGGTGCCTTCGAAAATGTCCTGATAGCGTCGACGACCTTCGTGCAACTGGCGCTGGCGGCGGCGCATGTTCAACAGCGCAATCACCGGCAGCAGCGAGAACGCCAGGCCCAACAGGCATTTGCCGATAAACGCCGGGAGCAATTCTTCGAGCACGCGTTGACGGTCGAACAGGCCACGCAACTGCCAGTCGCTGCTGCTCAGCGGCACGGTCAGTACGGTGTTGGCCATGTCGTCCGGACTCAAGACGCCGGGCCTGGCCGAAGGCTGCGCTTCGTCGCGGCTGATGATCTGATGGTTGACGCGGTTTTCCACCAGCCACAACGGGCGGATGCCGGTTTCGCCCTGTTTGGTCAGCGAGTCGAAGAACGTCGGGGTCAGGCGCAATGCCCAATAACCGCGCGTGCTGCCGCTGGCCTGATGCAATAACAGATGCACCACAGAACCGTCATCGGCGTTGCTGAAGTAATGCGCCTGTGCACGGCTGCGGCGCACCAGTTCACTCAGGTAATCGGCGTCGTGGCTGTTGTCGGCACTGTCGCTGATGATCTTGCCGGAAGGGGTGAGCAGGGCCAGGCTGCGCAGGTCAGGCAAGGATTGCTGGAGCTTGCGCAGCAGCGCCTGCTGTTCGTCGGCTGATTGCGGTTGTTCGACGATCGGTAGCAGATTGAGAGCGATTTGCGCGTTCAGCGCCATGTTCAGGCTGACCTGCGAGGCGAGGTCGGCAGTGTAGTCGATGGTGTACTGACGCTGGTTTTTCTGGGTTTCGCGCAGTTGATCGAGCAGTTGCCAGAACAGCAAGGCGAGCAACAAAAGCACGAGCGTCGCCAGCGCCCCCTTTAATGTACCGCGCAGGGACGAGCCGGGCGCCGGTGGGGTGCTGCTCACAGAGGCTGGCGGAGTGACATTGGACAAGCTGTGATCCTGCGGTTTGGCTGGACTGGCGCGACGTGCACTATAAGCCGGACGCCCAAAGGGCGGCTAGCATGCCTTGAGTCGTGGCGAAGTGCCAGCCCCGCTCGGCTGGACTGCCTTCCGTCATTCAGGTAGCTTTGCCGGTTACGCGGGAGCGTTCCAGCTCCTAGACTCAGACTTTTTCAGCGCGCACGCATTGATAACCATCAAGTGAACGACGCGCATGGTCTGGCCGGGCTTCGCCTGCGCTGCAATCATTCATCTGTCACTGACCCAAGGTTCTCCATGGCTCAATACGTCTTCACCATGCATCGGCTGGGCAAAGTTGTTCCGCCGAAGCGGGAAATTCTCAAAAACATTTCGCTGTCCTTCTTCCCCGGCGCCAAGATCGGCGTACTCGGCCTCAACGGTTCGGGTAAGTCCACGCTGCTGAAAATCATGGCCGGCGTCGACACCGAGTTCGAGGGCGAAGCCCGTCCGATGCCGGAGCTGAACATCGGTTATCTGCCGCAAGAGCCGCAACTTGATCCGACCAAGACCGTGCGTGAAGTGGTCGAGGAAGCGGTCAGCGTGATCAAGAACGCCCAGGCTCGCCTGGACGAGGTCTACGCGGCTTACGCTGAAGAAGACGCCGACTTCGACAAGCTGGCTGCCGAGCAAGCCAAGCTCGAAGCGATCCTGCAAGCCAGCGACGGTCACAACCTCGATCGTCAACTGGAAGTCGCCGCCGACGCACTGCGTCTGCCGGCCTGGGACGCCAAGGTCGAATTCCTCTCTGGTGGTGAAAAACGTCGTGTGGCCCTGTGCCGCCTGCTGCTGTCCGCGCCGGACATGCTGCTGCTCGACGAACCAACCAACCACTTGGACGCCGATTCCGTTGCGTGGCTGGAGCACTTCCTGCACGACTTCCCGGGCACCGTGGTAGCGATCACGCACGACCGTTACTTCCTCGACAACGTCGCTGGCTGGATTCTCGAACTCGACCGCGGCGCGGGCATCCCGTACGAAGGCAACTACTCGGGTTGGCTTGAAGCCAAGTCCGATCGTCTGGCCGCCGAATCCAAGCAGCAGTCGGCCCACGAAAAAGCCATGAAGGAAGAACTGGAGTGGGTGCGCAAAGGCGCGAAAGCCCGCCAGTCGAAATCCAAGGCTCGTCTGCAACGCTTCGAAGAAATGCAATCGCAGGAATTCCAGAAGCGCAGCGAAACCAACGAGATCTACATCCCGGCTGGTCCACGCTTGGGCGACAAGGTCATCGAATTCAAGAACGTCACCAAGGGCTACGGCGATCGCGTGTTGATCGACAATCTGTCGTTCGCGATGCCGAAGGGCGCCATCGTTGGCGTGATCGGCGGTAACGGTGCCGGTAAGTCGACTCTGTTCCGCATGTTGATGGGCAAGGAAACACCGGATTCGGGCAGCATCGAAGTCGGCGAAACCGTGCAACTGGCGTGCGTCGATCAGAGCCGCGATGACCTCGATGGCAGCAAGACTGTG
Source organism: Pseudomonas sp. R84 (assembly GCF_009834515.1). Classification (NCBI taxonomy): domain Bacteria; kingdom Pseudomonadati; phylum Pseudomonadota; class Gammaproteobacteria; order Pseudomonadales; family Pseudomonadaceae; genus Pseudomonas; species Pseudomonas sp. R84. The sequence continues at coordinate 5,642,335 of NZ_CP019426.1, read as the reverse complement.
TTCCAGCAAATCTCCGACGGTTCCGACCAGATCCGCATCGGCAACTACGAGATTCCGTCGCGCACCTACGTCGGTCGTTTCAACTTCAAGGGCGGCGATCAGCAGAAGTTCGTCAAGGATCTGTCCGGTGGTGAGCGCGGTCGTCTGCACCTGGCGCTGACCCTGAAGGAGGGCGGCAACGTCCTGCTGCTCGACGAACCATCCAACGACCTCGACGTGGAAACCCTGCGTTCGCTGGAAGAAGCCCTGCTGGACTTCCCGGGCGCCGCCATTGTGATCTCTCACGATCGGTGGTTCCTTGACCGTGTGGCGACGCACATTCTGGCGTACGAAGACGACTCGCAAGCGATCTTCTTCGAAGGTAACTACACCGAGTACGAAGCGGATCGCAAGAAACGCCTCGGCGAAGCAGCTGCCCAGCCACACCGGGTACGTCACAAGAAACTGGCCTGATTCGGGTTGGTTGCATAAAAGAGCGGAGCCTTCGGGCTCCGTTTTTTTTGCCTGGTTTTTTGGGAGTACCGAGGTGACCCCTTCGCGAGCAGGCTCGCTCCCACATTTGAAATGCATTCCCCTGTGGGAGCGAGCCTGCTCGCGAAAGGGGTATAACTGCTGGTGCATTGCTTGAATCCCGGCTCCCCATTCAGGTGCGAAATCACCTGGAAATTCTTTCGAATTTATATCCTGTGCACCATTTAATTTCATAACTGCGACATTTTGCTCTGTTCCAGTGCGCAATTCGTTTGTTACAGTCCGGCCCAATCTCCTCCAACGACAATAAATTTGCCGAGACTTTTGCCATGATCGAATCCGTCGAATCCTTCCTCGCCCGCTTGAAAAAACGCGACCCGGATCAACCCGAATTCCACCAGGCCGTCGAAGAAGTCCTGCGCAGTCTGTGGCCGTTTCTAGAAGCCAATCCGCATTACCTCACCTCGGGGATTCTGGAGCGCATCTGCGAGCCGGAGCGCGCCGTGGTGTTCCGCGTGTCATGGGTCGACGATCAGGGCAAGGTCCAGGTCAATCGCGGTTTCCGCATCCAGATGAACAGCGCGATCGGCCCGTACAAGGGCGGCTTGCGCTTCCATCCGTCGGTGAACCTGGGTGTGCTGAAATTCCTCGCCTTCGAACAGACCTTCAAAAACTCCCTGACCTCGCTGCCCATGGGCGGCGGCAAGGGCGGTTCCGACTTCGATCCGAAGGGCAAGAGCGACGCCGAAGTCATGCGTTTCTGCCAGGCCTTCATGAGTGAGTTGTACCGCCACATCGGCGCCGACGTTGACGTGCCGGCCGGTGATATCGGTGTCGGTGCGCGCGAGATCGGCTTCCTCTTCGGCCAGTACAAACGCCTGAGCAACCAGTTCACCAGCGTTTTGACCGGCAAAGGCATGACCTACGGCGGCAGTCTGATTCGTCCGGAAGCCACCGGTTTCGGTTGCGTGTACTTCGCTGAAGAAATGCTCAAGCGCCGCGAGCAGACCGTCGAAGGCAAACGCGTGGCGATCTCCGGTTCCGGCAACGTGGCGCAATACGCCGCGCGCAAAGTCATGGATCTGGGCGGCAAGGTGATTTCCTTGTCCGACTCCGAAGGCACGCTGTATTGCGAAGCCGGGCTGAGCGAAGAGCAGTGGCTGGCGCTGCTGGAACTGAAAAACGTCAAACGTGGGCGTATCAGCGAATTGGCGGCGGCATTCGGTCTGGAATTCCGCGCCGGTCAACTGCCGTGGTCGCTGCCGTGCGACATCGCGCTGCCGTGCGCCACGCAGAACGAACTCGACGCTGAAGCCGCACGCACGCTGCTGCGCAATGGCTGCGTATGCGTGGCCGAAGGCGCGAACATGCCGACCACGCTGGAGGCTGTGGATATCTTTATCGAGGCCGGGATTCTGTTTGCCCCGGGCAAGGCGTCCAACGCCGGCGGCGTGGCGGTGAGTGGTCTGGAGATGTCGCAGAACGCCATGCGCCTGCTGTGGACGGCAGGTGAGGTCGACAGCAAGCTGCACGCGATCATGCAGTCGATCCACCACGCTTGCGTGCATTACGGCGAAGAGAACGGGCAGATCAACTACGTCAAAGGCGCGAACATCGCCGGTTTTGTCAAAGTCGCCGACGCGATGTTGGCGCAAGGCGTGGTTTAAGCCGGTTCGATGCGGATCACTTCGATGATTTGATCGCCGGCGGGGCGCTGCCACAGCACCTCGTCGTTGAGTCGGGCACCGAGCAGCGCCCGGCCCAAGGGTGAGCCCCAATTGATCAGGCCTTTGCTGGCATCGGCTTGATCCTCGCCGACCAGTTGCACGCGGTGTTCGGTGTCGTGCTCATCGGCGTAGGTCACCCAACTGCCGATCTGCACTTTGTCTCTGGACGTTGCTGCTACGGCGACTTGTGCGCTGCTCAGGCGCTGATTGAAATAACGCAAATCCCGTTGCAGATCCGCCAGCCGTTGTTTGTCGGCCTGTTCACCTCTGGCCGATTGTTCGGCATGTAGGGTTTGCAGTTCGGCGACTTTTTCTTGCAACTGCGCCAGCCCTTGCGCCGTGACGTAATTGGGCTGCGCGCTGACCTGCCGTTCGACCGGCTGATCGGCTTGCGCGGCGGCGTTGTCTTCGTTGACGAATGCGCGACTCATGGTGTCCTCCTCGTATGAGGTTTGGGCCATGCTCGCAGGCATTTGGTTTCACTGGATGTCTGGAAACGACCTATTGCGAGCGATAGGCCCGCCCGGCGTCCTGATCTTTCTGTTGCTGCCAGGCGCGCTCGCGTTCGTCCCAGTGTTCGTTGCGGTACTGCTCGCGATCCTTGTTTTCCAGCATTGCCTGACACTGGCGAAAGCCGTCGGTCCAGCCTTCGGCGTATTGCTTGTCCTTGAGATAGCGCGGCACGTTCTTGCGGAATTCGCCGCTGATCGAACCGGCGGCCTGACGACCGCTGATGCAGCCATCATCGAAGCCGTCGGCGAAGGCCGGTGGATATCCCTTGGCGATCAAGTCTTCATGGGTGGTCTGGCAACCGCCCAGCAACAGCACAACACCCAACAAACCCGCACACCGCCACATCGCACTCTCCCGCGCCGGTTGTCCGGCTTATGGGGAAAGTCTAGAAGGGGATTCGTCGGGCGTTGGTGAAAGGCGTGTGAGTAATTCGTTGAGCGCCACAAATCCCCTGTAGGAGTGAGCCTGCTCGCGATAGCGGTGTATCAGTCACCGCAACAGTGACTTATGAATTGCTATCGCGAGCAGGCTCACTCCTACAAGGGGGATGTGTTCAGGATCAATAGTGATACCACTTTACTTCAAGCATCACTTCGGTTTCAGGCGTGGCGAGATGGCTGAACTCACGCTGCGCACTCAGGCGCAAACCCAGATTGCGCGATAACTCCCACTGCTGATTCAGACTCAGGCTACGACGCACTTCGCCATTGAAGAAATAATCACCCTTGGCTTCCAGGCTCAGATTGCCCAACGGGTTTTTCCACAACACGCCGGTATTGAAACCGCCGGCCGGGGACACGAACTCGGCGAAATCGTTGTTGTGTTCAACCCGCACGGTGCCGAGGGCAAAGCCCAGTACATCATCCCCAAGCGCCCAGGTGCCGCCGCCACCACCATTCACATGGCTGACCAGCGTTTCGTCATCATGCTTGCCCGGTACACGCTCGAGACCACCGGTAACTTGCCACGACAATGGCTGCAACAACTCATTGCGCGGCGTCAGCGAACGAATCGTCGCCAGATCCAGTTGCTGAAACTGCCAGTGATTGCCTTCGTACTGACGCAATTTCATCTGCAGGATTTCAATCTGCGCGCCGAGCGGGAAGCTCTCGGCATTGTCGTTGAGGTCGTGATAGGCCATGCGCAAACCGTACTCACCGAATGCACGATCACCACGGGTACCGAGGCCGGCCTGCCATGTGCGTGATTCGTGGCCGTCTTCCGGCAAGCCTGGCTGCGGAATGTCCAACTCCGGCGCCGGGTTCTTGTTGATCGCTCGCAGCAGTTCAAAGCTGCGCTGTGCCCGTTGTGGATCGCGCTCCTGACCGTTGGCGCGGTAGCGCTCCAGACGATATGCCGCGTCGATGATCAACGCTTGACGGTCGCGGGGCAGGGCTTTGAACGCCGGATCCTGCAACTGCTGTTGATCGGTGCTGACGTTCAGCACCCATTGCTGTTCGTCACTATTCAAAGGCTCGGCACGGCTGAGCAATTCGCGCTCGCGGGACGGGCGGTATTCGATACTTTCCACCAGCCCGGCTTCTTTCACCGCTTTGACGGTGTCGGTGGGAATCGCGGTCAACGGGAATTGTTCGGTCAGGCGCAGACTCGGCCGTGCCACCTGCAGCAACTCAAGCAGACGATACGAGCAGTTTTCATCGAAGAAGAAATAGTCGAACTGAATCTGCTTCAACTCCCACACATGCTCGACCATGCGCGCGGTTTCTTCTTGGGTCAGATTCAGTCGGTATTCCCACAGGTCGCGGTTTTCCAGGCTGCGGTACTCGGAGAGCTTTTCCTGATAGGGCACTAGCGCGAACAGCCCCGGGTACCCGCCCATCAGGCCTTTCCAGGCGTACAGAATGCTGTTGTCCGAGCCTTCGATGTAGGCGCCGAAGTTGATCGCGTAACTCAGCAGCGAGGTCTTGTCGGCCTGCACGTCAGCCTGGTCGATGCGCAGCAGGGTGTGGCCGAACATCGATGACGGACTGTTCAAATAAGCCGCCGGGAAGATCATCACCGCGCTGTGCGGCGAAACATCCTTGAACCACTTCTTGTACTCGGCGCATGCAGGTGTCGGCAGATCGCTGAGGTTGAGCTGTGCTTTCAGCCAGCGCGTGCGCGCCGGATAAACGCATTGCGCATGTTGCTCGCCGAGATTGGCCGGGGCGTACAGCGCTTGCACGGTCGCGGCGAGTTCATGATCGGGATGTTCATTGCCATCGGGCGCGAGAAAGAACTTCTTGTCACTGACATAGCTGCGCCAGCCGCCAAGCTTGGCGGTTTCGTAGTGACCGAGGGAAATCCAGAAGCGGTCGTTGGCCAGTTGCTGCAAACGTTGAGGGTCGATGTTTGGCGCGGCGGACAGCGGGGCGCAGACACAGAGCGCCAGCCAGGCAAGGCGTTTGAGCATAGTCGGCAACTTGAACAGGAAAGAAATAAAGACCCAAGGAGGGCGGGCCGAAAAAACAAAACCCGCTTCCCGAAGGAAGCGGGTGGGGTCGAGCTTAAGCCTGAGTTGCGTACTTGGCCAGACGAGGATCCGATTTCAGTACGGCCAGGGTGTTGGTATGCACGTCTTCAGCGGTCACGTCAGCCTTGCTGAAGATCTGCTGGAAGTGCTCGTGAGTCACAGCAGCGAAGTGCGCGCGATCTTCCGGCGCCACGCCCAGTACCACGGCATAAGTCGTCAGCGCTTCGCCGTTGCCTTTGGCCATGTCTTCGGACAGCTCGTTCATCATGCCATTCATGGCAAACCAGGATTTGCCGCCGTAGGTCAGCGATGCGTTGGTCGAGCAACCGTTGGTGCCGGACGTCATCCCGAAGGTGGCGTTACCGGAAGTGCCGTTGGTGGTGGAAGCGAGGAAGTGAGCAGGGGTGCCACGCTGACCTTCGAACAGCATGTTGCCCCAACCGCAATCCGGGCCGCCTGGAGCTTGCGCCATTGCGTTGATGGATACAGCGGTGAAGAGAGTACCGAGAAGAATCCGTTTCATAGCTTTTTTCTCTTTGTGTGCATACCAATGGACAGGGTTCTGACACCTGACGGTGCCAGTGGGCCAGTATTAGTTCCAGCCGCGCAGTTTGGAGTTTAGGCACGTTCCTGGGGTTCCGTGAGTTTTTACAAAAGATTTGGCGATAACCCCGATTTCACGAGTGCCGGGGCAGGGGCGGGCGGTTGTCTATGCTTTGTAGTGTGGCGCGCCTTGCCAGTGGGGCACGGGCAGCGCCAGAATGCCGCTATCTGCCCCGCCTGATTGTTAAGGAAGCCCGATGCCTGATCCTGTTGCTGCCAGCTTGCGTCTCGCGCCCGAAGCGCTGACCCGTCCGTTTTCCGCTGAACAGTTCAGCTTCACTACCACCAATGATCTGGAGCCCTTTCGCGGTGTGCTCGGCCAGGAACGCGCGGTCGAAGCCTTGCAGTTCGGTGTGGCCATGCCACGCCCCGGTTACAACGTTTTCGTCATGGGCGAGCCCGGCACCGGCCGTTTCTCGTTCGTCAAACGCTACCTGAAGGCCGAAGGCAAACGCCTGCAGACCCCGGCGGACTGGGTCTACGTCAATAACTTCGATGAGCCGCGCGAACCGCGCGCACTGGAACTGCCGTCGGGCACTGCCGGTGCATTCATCGGTGACATCAACGGTTTGATCGACAACCTGCTGGCGACGTTTCCGGCAGTGTTCGAGCACCCGTCCTACCAGCAGAAGAAAAGCGCCATCGACCGCGCTTTCAACCAGCGCTACGACAAGGCTCTCGACATCATCGAGCGTCTGGCCCTGGAAAAAGACGTCGCCCTGTACCGCGACAGCAGCAACATCGCCTTCACGCCGATGCTCGATGGCAAGGCGCTGGACGAAGCCGAATTCGCTCAGTTGCCGGAAGCCGATCGTGAGCGTTTCCACGATGACATCTCCGGTCTCGAAGAGCGTCTGAACGAAGAACTCGCCAGCCTGCCGCAGTGGAAACGCGAGTCGAACAATCAGCTGCGTTCGCTCAACGAAGAAACCATCACCTTGGCGCTGCAGCCGTTGCTGTCGCCGTTGTCGGAGAAGTATGCCGAGAACGCTGCGGTGTGCGGCTACCTGCAAGCGATGCAGGTGTATCTGCTGAAAACCGTGGTCGAGCAACTGGTCGACGACAGCAAGACTGACGCCGTCGCACGCAAACTGCTGGAAGAGCAATACGCGCCAAGCCTGGTGGTCGGCCATCCGGTGAGTGGCGGTGCGCCGGTGGTGTTCGAACCGCACCCGACTTACGAAAACCTCTTCGGCCGTATCGAATACACCACCGATCAGGGTGCGCTTTACACCACCTATCGCCAGCTGCGTCCGGGTGCCTTGCACCGCGCCAACGGTGGCTTCCTGATCCTTGAAGCGGAAAAAATGCTCAGTGAGCCGTTCGTGTGGGATGCGCTGAAACGCGCCCTGCAATCGCGCAAGCTGAAAATGGAATCGCCGCTGGGCGAGATGGGCCGTTTCGCCACCGTGACCCTCAACCCGCAGCACATTCCGTTGCAGGTCAAAGTCATTATCATCGGTGCGCGGTCGCTTTATTACACGCTGCAAGACCTCGATCCAGACTTCCAGGAGATGTTCCGCGTTCTGGTCGACTTCGATGAAGACATCCCGATGGTCGACGAAAGCCTGGAGCAATTTGCCCAACTGCTGAAAACCCGCACATCGGAAGAAGGCATGGCGCCGCTGACCGCCGACGCAGTAGCGCGTCTGGCGACTTACAGCGCACGTCTGGCCGAGCATCAGGGGCGTTTGTCGGCGCGCATTGGCGACCTGTTTCAACTGGTCAGCGAGGCGGATTTCATTCGTCACCTGGCCGGCGATGAAATGACCGACGCCGGGCACATCGAACGCGCGTTGAAAGCCAAAGCTACACGCACCGGACGTGTGTCGGCGCGGATTCTCGACGACATGCTCGCCGGGATCATCCTGATCGACACCGATGGCGCCGCAGTCGGCAAGTGCAATGGTCTGACCGTGCTTGAAGTCGGCGACTCGGCGTTTGGTGTGCCGGCGCGGATTTCCGCCACGGTCTATCCGGGCGGCAGCGGCATTGTCGACATCGAGCGTGAGGTCAACCTCGGTCAGCCGATCCACTCCAAAGGCGTGATGATCCTCACCGGGTATCTGGGCAGCCGTTATGCGCAGGAATTCCCGCTGGCGATTTCCGCGAGCATCGCGCTGGAGCAGTCGTACGGTTACGTCGATGGCGACAGTGCGTCCCTGGGTGAGGCGTGCACGCTGATTTCGGCGCTGTCGAAAACCCCGCTCAAGCAGTGTTTTGCGATCACCGGCTCGATCAACCAGTTCGGTGAAGTGCAAGCGGTGGGCGGGGTCAACGAGAAAATCGAAGGCTTCTTCCGTCTCTGTGAGGCGCGCGGGCTGACCGGCGAGCAGGGCGCAATCATTCCGCAGGCCAACGTCGCCACGCTGATGCTCGATGAGAAAGTGCTGGCGGCGGTGCGCGCCGGGCAGTTCCACGTTTACGCGGTGCGTCAGGCGGATGAAGCGTTGAGTCTGTTGGTGGGCGAACCGGCGGGTGAACCGAATGCCGATGGCGAATTCCCGGAAGGCAGCATCAATGCACGGGTGGTCGAGCGCTTGCGCGACATCGCCGAGATGATTAGCGAAGAAGACCTCAAGGAAGCCGAGAAAGAGTTGGCCCAAGAGGCATTAGCCGAAGCAAAACCGGCCTGAGCCTTCATGCGATAAAAACTGTGGGAGCGAGCCTGCTCGCGAAAGCGGTGTATCAGACGACGAATAAGTTGCCTGACACTCCGCATTCGCGAGCAGGCTCGCTCCCACATTTGTTTGGTGTGAATCCATCGAAAATTCGCCACAACTCTGACGCCAATATTCACACAATGACCATTCGGCGCCTTCTGGTCTCATTCGGCTTGCGCAGCGGACTTTTCTTCTATTCTCAGCTCAAGGATATCGACAGTATCACTGGATCGAGCCAGTCCTCCCGTGGGGGCTGAATACCGGCTTCACCGAGGGTCGCCGCCATGTCGCGCAACCTCTGCCTCACCCGTCAGTGCCTGGGTCTTGTGACCCGTATCGAATGCGCCATCAAGCCGTTGGCCGGCGATAACGGCATGTGGACGCTACTCTTCGCCGCCGGCATGGCCGGTGAACAACCTTCCGCCATCAAAGCGCAGGGCCCGTTTCATGGGCCGGTCGCCGCCGAATCGATACTCGACACCATCGTCGAAAGTCTGACCCTGCATGGCTACGAATTAGCCGATGATCCGCAGATCTGGAGCCTGCACCTGCAAGCTCAATTGCGGCAGATCAACGGTGGTCGCGGCCGCGCTCTTTAGGCGCTGCCGCAGGCTGAGATCTTTTGATCTTGCCCTTCAAGGCGCAGTCTCAGGCATCGGCGCCTTGTCGAGCTTGACCTCAAAACCGTATTGCACGGTGGCGAGGTCGGTTCGCTGATAGGTCTCCACGTGTGTGGGGCGGCCATAAAAGTAATGCACACCAAACAACGCCGGGCCTTCTGCGCTTGCATCGTGGCTGACCGAGAGAATCTGCTTGAGGTAGTTGCCACTGTCGTCTTTGACGAAGAAACGCCACTCGTTGGGCGGGAACAGTTTCAGATCCACCACCAGTTGGTTGTTCTTGATCTCCAGCCCCTTGGGCAATGACTTGGCGTCGTAGGTCTGTTTGGTCACCGCGGCGAGAAACAACGGCATCGAGCCGACCGCAATCGCCGGGGTTTCCGGGAACAGATTCAAGTCGTAGGTGATCGTCGCGCGCAGTGGATCGACTTGATACGCCTCGGGCGGCAGTTCGATCGGCTCATCGAGCTTGCCACTGCGCTTTTCGGTGAAGAACGTCACAGGACTGACGCCCGGACTGAAGTCATCGCCCAGCAGTTCATCGTTGAACGTGCGGCGATGGGAGAACTCGATGCGGGCAGCGCTCGGTTCTTCCACGGATTGATGAATGCGAATGCCGGCCTTCAGCTGTTCTTCGGTGAGGCTCGCACCCTTGAGCCAGTTAACCGCCAGATCGTCGTAAACCGTCACCGACGGATCCAGCGGCTGGATGGCTTTCTCCGTGGTGTGCTGATTGAACGTGCGAATCGGCAGGTCCAGCGGTTTGCGGGTCACGGTTGCCGAGGAAAAATCCAGCACGCTGACTTCCAGGGTTTCGATCGGGCCATTGAAATAGACCTTGTTGTAGCGACGCGGGTGTTTTTGCTCGAAATCCTGCTGTTCTTGGGTGAGCTGTTTTTCCAGCGTATCGCTCCAGCCTTTCTGCTGTTGCAGGTACGCCAGTTGTTTCTGGTAGAAGGACACTTGCTCCGGACTTTCGTTGATCGAGCCGGCGCGCACCAGATACTGCCCGGTTTTATCGCGGGCCTGGACGATCAGCGGATTGAGTTGGGCATCGACGACTTCCGCGGCCAGTGGCAGGTTGTTGCTGAATTCGACTTCGGCATAGTTCTGTTCAAGCTTCAGCAGTTTGACGCTGAGGTTGTCGTTGGTGCGGGTCTGGCCGACGTCCTTTTGCGTCAGGTCGAAGCTGTACAGGCGGCGCGGCGCTATGACTTCGATCTGGCCTTGCAGGCTGACCGGTTGCGGCAGGGTCTTCTTGTCCACGTCCAGCCCGTCAATGAACGGGTAGGTTACGGTCAGGTCATCGGGGTTGGTGACGTTGGAGCTGGAGGGGCTGAGTTGAATGCCCGGATCGGTTTCCGACCATTCCGGCTGATAAGCGATCACGCGCTTGTTGCTCAACGTCACCGACTGCCACTCCACGCCATGGGGGAACAGGAAGCCGCCGGGAATGTTCAGGTTGAACGGGAACACCGGTTGCAGATCGGTGAGGTAATCGGAGCTGGCGTCCTTGTGCAGCACGAACAGGCCATTGATGAAGGTATCGACCAGCGTCTGCGGGGCAGGGTAGTGCTTGAGCACGGCTAGCGCGTCTTCGCCATATTCGGTGCGCGGTGGATTGTCATTGAGTTTGATCTGCGCCCGTTCGAGCAGCAGCAGTGAGCCACCGAGTTCGGTGATGGCGTCCTTGAGCTTTGGATCGGTGATGGCGTCCAGTGACTGTTCGAACTTTGCGGTCTTTTCTTCAAGGCTGGCGGCGTGTTTCTCGTCGCCGGGCGAGCAACCGCTGAGCAACACAGCAAGGCATATTCCGGCGGTCGTTATCGGCAATCGCACATCCATTTCCACACGTCCTGTCTACAGTCACTGGGCTGTCAATGGTTTGGACACTAGCAGAAAAAAAATCAACCACACACGCAGGTGGCGGATTTTTCGGCGGTTTCTGGCTGTCATAGCGGGCTGTTATACTCGCCGCCATTTCCAGCCCCCCATGTGTGAGATTCAATGGAACGCTTTATCGAAAATGCAATGTACGCCTCGCGCTGGCTGCTGGCGCCGATCTATATCGGGCTGTCCCTTGGGCTGCTGGCGCTGGCACTGAAATTTTTCCAGGAAGTTTTTCACATCCTGCCCAACGTCTTCTCAATGGCCGAGTCGGAACTGATTCTGGTGCTGCTGTCGCTGATCGATATGGCGCTGGTCGGCGGCCTGCTGGTCATGGTGATGATTTCCGGCTACGAGAACTTCGTCTCTGAACTGAACATCGATGAAGGCAAGGAAAAACTCAGCTGGCTCGGCACCATGGACTCTTCGTCGCTGAAGATGAAAGTCGCCGCTTCGATCGTGGCGATCTCCTCGATCCACTTGCTGCGCATCTTCATGGACGCCAAGAACGTCGATCCCGAGCACTTGATGTGGTACGTGATCATCCACATGACCTTCGTCGTTTCGGCGTTCGCCATGGGTTACCTGGACAAGGTCACCAAGCACTGATCAACCGTTGATCGCTGCAAAAACACCGCCCGTCTGTTGCGAAACAGACGGGCGGTGTCGTTTGTGGCTTGTGCTTTGGTGCGCGCGGGCATATCCCTGTAGAGGTCCTGATTCGCTACTGTGTGAGGTGCGTTCATGAACCTGCAAGAGCTGAATGCGTTTGCCATCGCCAGGAAGGTTGATGAGTTGAACCTGATCTCCATGGAAGGGGGGATTTACCTGCTCGAAGCACGGATGCATGGCGCGGCGTATCCGTTGAGTGATCTCAAGGGTGGGATGCTGACATTGCGCTCGGTGGAACACGCTCGGGATTTGCTGCATAACTTTCCAGAATTGCCATTCAACCTCGTACACACCTCGGTACACGATGAAATGTGTGGTCTGGGCGCCAGTGGCGAGGAAAGTCTGAAGGTGCCGCTCGCCTGGCGTTCAGCCCTGTAGGCGCTCCGCCCCATCGCCGGAGCATCTGTGCTAGTCTGCTCGCCCTTTTGGTTCCGGGCGCGCCGGGACGCGCTGTGCACGCACGGCAAGTCTTGTGGCCGTCCGCACAGCGGAGCAGTGTCATGTCCGAAGTAAATCTGTCCACCGACGAAACCCGCGTCAGCTACGGTATCGGCCGTCAGTTGGGTGACCAGCTGCGCGACAACCCGCCACCGGGCGTTAGCCTGGACGCGATCCTGGCTGGCCTGACCGACGCGTTCGCCGGTAAGGAAAGCCGTGTTGGCCAGGAAGAAATGTCCGCCAGTTTCAAGGTGATCCGCGAGATCATGCAAGCCGAAGCGGCTGCCAAAGCTGAAGCCGCTGCCGGTGAAGGCCTGGCCTTCCTGGCTGAAAACGCCAAGCGTGACGGCATCACCACCCTGGCTTCCGGCCTGCAATTCGAAGTGCTGACTCAGGGCGAAGGCGCCAAGCCGACCCGTGAAGACCAGGTTCGTACTCACTACCACGGCACCCTGATCGACGGCACTGTGTTCGACAGCTCCTACGAGCGTGGCCAGCCTGCTGAATTCCCGGTTGGCGGCGTAATCGCTGGCTGGACCGAAGCTCTGCAACTGATGAATGCCGGCAGCAAATGGCGCCTGTACGTGCCGAGCGAACTGGCTTACGGCGCTCAAGGCGTTGGCAGCATCCCGCCGCACAGCGTTCTGGTATTCGACGTCGAGCTGCTGGACGTTCTGTAAGACCGGGCCTGCCTTGATGGCGGGCTAATGTAGGAGTGAGCCTGCTCGCGATGGCGGTGTGACAGCCAACAAATGTTTTGGATGTTAATCAGTCTTCGCGAGCAGGCTCACTCCTACAGTTTTTTCCGCGTTTCATAATTCTATCTTGTGATGCAGTTCACTGGTCGGGCGCAACGCCCGGGCATAGCAGAACAGAAACAGATTGCGCACCAGCTCCTTGAGCACCAATGGCTCGCTGGAATTCAGACTGCTGACGTCCAGATCCCCTTGATCCTGCAGTTCATGCAAGGCTTCTTCTTCAAGCACCGCACAGACTTCACCGGTTTCCCGATGCAGGATTCTGAGGTAAGGGTGTGGGCGATCCAGCCAAGCGTCGATCAAATAAGTCATGGTTCTCATCTCCTTGAAAGGTTTCAATGAGAATAATTCTTATTCGTCAAATAGCAAGCGTCTATTGGCGGATTGTGAAATATTCCGGATAAAGATTGCGTAAGGTCAAAACGGCTGGCGTTTGGCTATTGCTTGGTTTTGCTGGGTAGAGCGGGGAGGGCAAAGCTCCATCCCACGGCTGGCGCGGGATGGATCACAACAGAATCAGACTTTTCTGACGAACTCGGATTTGAGTTTCATCGGGCCGATGCCGTCGATCTTGCAGTCGATGTCGTGGTCGCCATCGCACAGGCGGATGTTCTTGACCTTGGTGCCGACCTTGACCACCAGCGAAGTGCCCTTGACCTTGAGGTCCTTGATCACGGTGATGGTGTCGCCGTCCTGCAGGACGTTGCCGACCGAATCTTTCTTCACGGCATCATCGGACGCCACTTCGGCTTCGCCGCTGGCGGACCACTCGTGGGCGCACTCCGGGCACACCAGTTGGGTACCGTCTTCGTAGGTGTATTCGGAATTGCATTTCGGGCAGGGTGGCAACGTGCTCACTAAGGCTCCTTGGGGTGTGGATCGCTAAAAGTCGCACATTGTATAGGGTTTTAGCTTTTCAGGCAGTCAAAAGCAAAAGATCGCAGCGTCGACAACCCCTGTAGGAGCTGCCGAAGGCTGCGATCTTTTGATCTTGCTTCAGCGATATCAGTGCGTACGGGCGACCGCAAACTCGCTCAGTTCAACCAGGGCATCCCGATATTCACTTGCCGGCAGCGCCTCAAGGCACTTGATCGCACGGGCCACGTAATCACGGGCCAGTTGCGCGGTGTATTCCAGCGAACCGGAAGCTTCCACGGCAATGCGGATGCTTTCCAGGTCTTCGATTCCGCCTTTCTGGATCGCCTGACGCACCAGTGCAGCCTGTTCAGCCGTACCTTCGCGCATGGTGTAGATCAGCGGCAGAGTCGGCTTGCCTTCGGCCAGATCGTCGCCGACGTTCTTGCCCAAGGTCTCAGCGTCGCCCTTGTAGTCGAGCAAATCGTCGACCAGTTGGAAGGCCACACCCAGGTGATCACCGAAGGTGCGCAGGGCTTCGCTCTGTTCGGCGGTAGCGCCGGCCAGTGCGGCAGCACTGTGGGTCGAGGCTTCAAAGAGCATCGCGGTCTTGCCGCGGATGACTTCCATGTAGGTTTCTTCGGTGGTGCTGGCATCGCGAACTTTGGACAGCTGCAGCACTTCGCCTTCAGCGATGATGCGCGTGGCCTGGGACAGGATCTTCATCACCGGCATCGAGCCCAGTTCGACCATCATTTCGAACGAGCGCGAGTACAGGAAGTCGCCGACCAGCACGCTCGGAGCGTTGCCCCACATGGCATTGGCGGTCGAACGGCCACGGCGCATGCCGGACATGTCGACCACGTCGTCATGCAGCAGGGTCGCGGTGTGCAGGAATTCGATGGTGGCGGCCAGCAGACGCATGTCATCGCCTTCGCGACCCAGGGCCTTGCCACACAGCAACACTAATAAAGGGCGCAGACGTTTGCCGCCGGCCGAGGTGATGTAATCGCCGATTTTCGATACCAGCGGTACTCGGGAAGTCAGCTGCTTCTTGATGATGCCGTCGACGGCGCTAAAATCGTCCGCCACCGCGCGGTAGAAAGCTTGGGGTTGCATCAGCGAGAGTCGCTCCAGAAGGGTTGCGCGGCATGCTAGGACCCCCATCCGGACCTGTCAAGGCGCGATGGACGGCTACTTGCAAGCCTGCGGCGGCTTGCGTACAATCGCGCACCCTGAACTTCCTGGGCAGCACCTGCCTTACGCAATTGCAACGGGCCTTCCAGCCTAATGCAGCCATGCCAGCCAATACCTCTTCTTATAAAGAGCTGGGTGAGCAGGATTATCGGAGAAATACCATGTCTTATGCAGTAATCGTTACTGGCGGCAAGCAGTACAAAGTCGCCCCGGGTGAATACCTGAAGATCGAAAAACTGGAAATCGCTACCGGCGAATCCGTTACCTTTGATCGCGTTCTGTTGGTTGCCAATGGCGACGACGTGAATATCGGCGCTCCAGTTGTTGCTGGCGCTACCGTTGTGGCTGAAGTGATCTCCCAAGGTCGTCACGATAAAGTCCGCATCATCAAGTTCCGTCGCCGTAAGCACCACATGAAGCGTATGGGCCACCGCCAGTGGTACACCGAGATCAAAATCACCGGTATTCAGGCTTAATTTCAGCCTAATTCCTCACTAGGAGAATTGACTCATGGCACACAAAAAAGCTGGTGGTAGTACCCGTAACGGTCGCGACTCAGAAGCCAAACGCCTTGGCGTTAAGATGTATGGCGGCCAGAAAATCATTCCGGGCAACATCATCGTGCGTCAGCGCGGCACCCAATTCCACGCTGGCTACGGCGTTGGCATGGGTAAGGATCACACCCTCTTCGCGAAAATCGAAGGCGTGATCAAGTTTGAAGTAAAAGGCGCGTTCAACCGCCGTTACGTGAGCGTTGTCGCAGCTTAATTGCGCGATCGCTGGAAAAGCCCTGTCTCGCGACGGGGCTTTTTCGTTTGTGGGGTGAGTCTCTTGCAAAACTGTTTGTATGGGCTGTCGGCGTGCGATGCAGGTCGTGTTTTGGGGTCGCTGCGCTCATTTTTGCAAGAGTCTTATGTCTTGATTGTTTTTCGGCTCGTCCGTATGGCGAGAGGCGTTGGTTATGAAGTTTGTTGATGAAGTATCGATTCGCGTAAAGGCTGGTGACGGCGGCAATGGCGCCATGAGTTTCCGTCGGGAAAAATTCATCGAAAACGGTGGCCCGAACGGTGGTGATGGCGGTGACGGCGGTTCCATCTACATGATGGCCGATGAAAACCTCAACACCCTGGTCGACTACCGTTACACCCGGCACTTCGATGCCGAGCGTGGCTCCAACGGCGGCAGCACCGACTGCACCGGTAAAAAGGGTGAAGACCTGATTCTGCGCGTGCCGGTCGGCACCACGGTGATCGACTCCGCTACCCAGGAAGTTATCGGCGACCTGACCAAGGCTGGCCAGAAGCTGATGGTAGTGCAGGGCGGCTGGCACGGTCTGGGCAACACCCGTTTCAAATCCAGTACCAACCGTGCGCCGCGTCAGACCACGCCGGGCAAGCCGGGTGAGCAGCGTGACCTGAAACTGGAAATGAAAGTACTGGCTGACGTCGGCCTGCTGGGCTTGCCGAACGCCGGTAAAAGTACCTTTATCCGTTCGGTATCGGCCGCCAAGCCGAAAGTTGCCGATTACCCGTTCACCACGCTGGTGCCGAACCTCGGTGTGGTCAGCGTCGATCGCTGGAAGAGCTTCGTCATTGCTGACATTCCGGGTCTGATCGAAGGCGCTTCCGACGGTGCTGGCCTGGGCATTCGCTTCCTTAAGCACTTGGCGCGTACGCGTCTGTTGCTGCACCTCGTCGACATGGCGCCGCTGGATGACAGTAGTGCGCCGGATGCGGCTGAAGTGATCGTCAATGAGCTGATCAAGTTCAGTCCGTCCCTGGCTGAGCGTGATCGTTGGTTGGTGCTGAACAAGTGCGACCAGATCCTCGAAGAAGATCACGATGAGCGCGTCAAGGAAATCGTTGATCGCCTGGAATGGACCGGTCCGGTTTACGTGATCTCGGCCATCGCCAAGATCGGTACCGAGCGTCTGTGCCACGACATCATGCGTTACATGGAAGATCGTGCCGATCGCCTGGCTGCCGACCCGGCGTACAAGGAAGAACTGGCCGATCTTGATCAGCGCATTGAAGACGAAGCGCGCGCGCAGCTGCAGGCGCTGGACGACAAGCGTGCCCTGCGTCGCAGCGGCGTGAAGTCGGTCCATGACATCGGCGACGATGATTGGGACGAAGAAGATGTAGATGACGAAGACGGTCCGGAAATCATTTACGTGCGTGACTGATTCGTTGGGTAGGAGCTGCCGCAGGCTGCGATCTTTTGACCTTCAGAAGATCGCTGGTGTCTGCTGAGTCTTCATCTCGGGGCGGTGTTATCATCGCTGCAAGCCGTTTTTCTAAGGCGCCGCTCAATCGAGCGGCGTTTTAGTATCTGGAAATCGCAAGTCACAAATAACGTCATGGGTGGCGCTGGGTCGCGCTGCCCTCAAGCTAAGGTTGAAGATGATGCGGAGCAAGGTGACAGGTGCGCAGCGTTGGGTCGTGAAGATCGGCAGCGCTTTGCTGACAGCGGATGGCAAAGGGCTGGATCGCGCGGCAATGAGTGTCTGGGTCGAGCAAATGGTGGCCTTGCATGAGGCTGGCGTCGAGTTGGTGTTGGTGTCCTCCGGGGCGGTGGCGGCCGGCATGAGTCGTTTGGGCTGGACCGCACGACCCAGTGCGATGCATGAGCTCCAGGCGGCTGCGGCAATTGGTCAGATGGGCTTGGTGCAGGCGTGGGAATCGAGCTTCGCCGAGCATGGTCGGCACACTGCGCAGATTCTCCTGACTCACGACGACTTGTCCGACCGCAAACGCTACCTCAACGCCCGCAGCACTTTGCGCGCATTGGTCGAGCTGAAAGTCATCCCGGTGATCAACGAAAACGACACCGTGGTCACCGACGAAATCCGTTTCGGCGACAACGATACGCTGGCGGCGCTGGTGGCGAACCTGGTCGAGGCGGATCTGCTGGTGATCCTCACTGATCGCGACGGCATGTTCGACGCCGATCCGCGTAATAACCCTGATGCGCAGATGATTTACGAGGCGCGCGCTGATGATCCGAGCCTCGATGCGGTAGCGGGCGGCACGGGTGGTGCGCTGGGGCGTGGCGGCATGCAAACCAAGTTGCGCGCGGCGCGACTGGCGGCGCGTTCCGGTGCGCACACCATTATTGTCGGTGGGCGTCTTGAGCGAGTGCTTGATCGCCTGAAGGCGGGGGAGCGTATCGGCACGCTGCTGTCGCCCGAGCGCGGCATGCTCGCGGCGCGCAAGCAATGGCTGGCCGGGCATTTGCAGACTCGCGGCACGTTGGTGCTGGATGATGGTGCGGTGTCGGCGTTGTCCAAGGGCAACAAAAGCCTGCTGCCTGTCGGAGTGAAGTTGGTGCAGGGCAGTTTCCGACGCGGCGAAATGGTGGTCTGTGTGGCGCCTGATGGTCGTGAGATTGCCCGAGGCCTGGCTAACTACAGCGCGCTGGAAGCACAAAAAATTATCGGTCAGTCGTCGGATGCGATTGTCGGTTTGCTCGGTTACATGGCGGAGCCAGAACTGGTTCACCGTGACAACCTGATTCTGGTTTAAGGAAAACTCCATGCGTTTAGCGAAAGGATTGTTGGGCTTGCTGATGGCAATGCCATTGCTGGCCTCGGCCGAAGAAATCGGTCAGGTGTCTACGGTGTTCAAGTTTGTCGGCCCGAACGACCGCATTGTGGTCGAGGCTTTCGATGATCCGAAAGTTGAAGGGGTGACCTGCTACCTGTCGCGCGCCAAGACTGGCGGTGTGAAGGGTGGTCTCGGTCTGGCTGAGGATCGCGCCGAAGCTTCGATCGCCTGTCGCCAGGTTGGCCCGATCAAGTTCAAGGGTGATCTGAAGGAAGGCGATGAGGTGTTCAAGGAGCGCACTTCGTTGGTATTCAAGACCATGCAGGTGGTGCGATTCCTCGACAAGAAACGCAACACGCTGGTGTACCTGGTCTACAGCGACCGCTTGATCGAAGGCAGTCCGCAGAATGCCGTGACCGCCATCCCGATCCTGCCATGGGTGCCGGTCCAGCAATAACGCCGCAAAACCAACTGTAGGGGTGAGCAGGCTCACTCCTATATTTTTTTTTGCGCTGGATTTACTAAATCACAGGCAATAAAAAACCGACCCTAAGGTCGGTTTTTTAATGACTACGTCGATTAAGCGGCTTCTTTCAGCGCTTTGACGTGGCCATTCAGACGGCTCTTATGACGAGCAGCCTTGTTCTTGTGGATGATGCCTTTATCGGCCATGCGGTCGATAACTGGCACAGCCAGAACGTATGCAGCTTGAGCTTTTTCAGCGTCTTTTGCGTCGATGGCTTTAACTACATTCTTGATGTAGGTGCGAACCATGGAACGCAGGCTGGCGTTGTGGCTGCGACGCTTCTCAGCCTGTTTTGCACGTTTTTTGGCGGAAGGTGAGTTGGCCACCGTCGAGCTCCTCGAAAGACTTTTTAGGAAATAGCAAACAAAATAGGCCGCGAATCATGCCGATGAGTTGAAGTCTTGTCAAGGGCACTTGAAACGTTCCGCTAAGTGGTAGGTATAAAGAGGCGGGATATTTATTTCCGGCGCTTGACCTGTAAACTCGCGAGCTTTGGCTCTGTGCTGCTGCGGCGCGGAGTATCGCACAAGTAGGCGCTTTGTTCGCCTGCTGTTTATCGACAGGCACAAATTCCCTCAATGAATCTGCTCAAATCGTTGGCCGCCGTCAGCTCTATCACGATGCTTTCCCGGATTCTGGGGTTTGTCCGTGACACGCTGATTGCTCGTACATTCGGCGCCGGGATGGCGACGGACGCCTTCTTTATTGCCTTCAAATTGCCCAATCTGTTGCGGCGGATCTTTGCTGAGGGCGCTTTCTCTCAGGCTTTTGTACCGATTCTTGCTGAATACAAAAGCCAGCAGGGCGAAGAGGCGACTCGTACTTTCATTGCTTACGTTTCGGGCTTGCTGACGCTGGTGTTAGCGGTAGTCACTGCGTTGGGCATGATCGCCGCGCCCTGGGTGATCTGGGCCACGGCCCCGGGTTTTACCGATACGCCGGAAAAATTCCAGCTCACTTCCGATCTGCTGCGGGTGACCTTCCCCTATATATTGCTGATCTCCCTGTCCTCGTTGGCGGGCGCGATTCTCAATACCTGGAACCGTTTCTCGGTGCCGGCCTTCGTGCCTACTCTGCTGAACGTCAGCATGATCGTGTTTTCGCTGTTTCTCACGCCGTACTTTGACCCGCCGGTGATGGCGCTGGGCTGGGCGGTGCTGGTCGGTGGTCTGGCGCAGTTGCTCTATCAACTGCCGCACCTGAAAAAGATCGGCATGCTGGTGCTGCCGCGCCTCAATCTGCGTGATACCGGCGTCTGGCGCGTGATGAAACAGATGCTGCCGGCGATTCTCGGCGTGTCGGTCAGCCAGATCTCGCTGATCATCAACACCATCTTCGCCTCGTTTCTGGTCGCAGGCTCAGTGTCGTGGATGTATTACGCCGACCGCTTGATGGAGTTGCCTTCCGGCGTACTCGGCGTGGCATTAGGGACGATTCTGCTGCCAACATTGGCTAAAACCTATGCAAGCAAGGACCGCCACGAGTATTCGCGGATTCTCGATTGGGGTCTGCGTTTGTGCTTTGTATTGGTGCTGCCATGCTCGCTGGCGCTGGGGATTCTCGCTGAGCCGCTGACTGTTTCGCTGTTTCAGTACGGGCAGTTCAGTGGTTTCGACGCTGAAATGACTCAGCGTGCGCTGATTGCTTATTCTGTTGGCTTACTCGGGATAATCGTGATCAAAGTGCTCGCCCCGGGCTTTTATGCGCAACAGAACATCCGTACGCCGGTGAAAATAGCAATCTTCACGCTGGTGGTTACCCAGTTGTTCAACCTGGTGCTGATTGGCCCTCTGGCTCACGCCGGTCTGGCCCTGGCGATCAGTGCCGGTGCCTGTCTCAACGCTGGGTTGTTGTTCTATCAACTGCGCAAACAACAGATGTATCAGCCGCAGCCGGGCTGGGCCAGGTTCGGATTCAAACTGGTTATCGCCGTGGCGGTGATGTCGGCAGTGTTGCTGCTCGGCATGCATTTCATGCCAGCGTGGGATCAAGGGCACATGCTTGAGCGCTTCCTGCGTCTGGGCGCATTGGTCGCGGCGGGCGTGGTGTCCTATTTCGGTATGTTGCTGCTGCTCGGTTTCCGCTTGCGTGACTTCAATCGCAAGGCCTTGAGCTGAGGTTTTACCCTATATAAACAGGCGCGGGCCGGCAGTTTTGTCGGCTCGTTCACTTTGCGTTACGGTGTTGCCTGTCGTCGGCCGTCGGGTGTGGTTATAATCGACCACTTTATGAGCAAGAAGCGCGTTATGCAGCTGGTTCGAGGCCTCCACAACTTGCGCCCCCAGCATCGGGGCTGCGTCGCCACTATTGGCAACTTTGACGGTGTTCACCGTGGTCACCAGGCTATCCTGGCCCGACTGCGTGAGCGTGCGCTTGAGTTGGGCGTACCCAGCTGCGTGGTGATTTTCGAGCCGCAGCCACGGGAATTCTTTGCCCCCGAGACCGCGCCGGCGCGTCTGGCCCGGTTGCGCGACAAGCTGCAACTGCTGGCCGCCGAAGGCGTCGACCGGGTGTTGTGCCTGGCCTTCAACCAGCGTCTGAGCAAACTCAGCGCCAGTGAATTCGTCGACACCATCCTCGTTGATGGCCTCGGCGTGCAGCATCTGGAAGTCGGTGACGATTTCCGTTTTGGTTGCGACCGTCTCGGCGATTTTGACTTCCTGTTGCAGGCCGGGCAGATGCACGGTTTTACCGTCGAAGCCGCGCAAACCGTCGAGCTGGACGGGATTCGCGTCAGCAGCACGCAAGTGCGCAACGCGCTGGCCGCCGCCGATTTTGCCTTGGCCGAACGTTTGCTCGGCCGCCCGTACCGCATTGCCGGTCGAGTGCTGCACGGCCAGAAACTGGCCCGGCAACTGGGTACGCCCACTGCCAACATTCAACTCAAGCGTCGTCGCGTGCCGTTCACCGGGGTGTATCTGGTGAATGTCGATATCGACGGCAAGACCTGGCCTGGTGTCGCCAATATCGGCGTGCGGCCCACAGTGCAAGGTGATGGCAAGGCCCACCTTGAAGTCCATCTTTTAGATTTTGCCGGCGATCTGTATGACCGGCGTTTGACGGTGGTTTTCCACCAAAAGCTGCGTGAAGAGCAGCGCTTCGCCTCCTTGGAGGCATTGAAAACGGCGATCAATGCGGATGTCGCCACCGCCCGTGCACTAGCCGCACCTAGCGCCCATCGCTAATGAAGAGCCTTAAATGACCGACTATAAAGCCACGCTTAACCTTCCGGACACCGCCTTCCCAATGAAGGCCGGCCTGCCACAGCGCGAACCGCAGATCCTGCAGCGCTGGGACAGTATTGGCCTGTACGGAAAGTTGCGCGAGATTGGCAAGGATCGTCCGAAGTTCGTTCTGCATGACGGCCCTCCGTATGCCAACGGCACGATCCACATCGGTCACGCACTGAACAAGATTCTCAAGGACATGATCATCCGCTCGAAGACCCTGTCGGGCTTCGACGCGCCGTACGTTCCGGGTTGGGACTGCCACGGCCTGCCGATCGAGCACAAGGTTGAAGTGACCCACGGCAAAAATCTGGGCGCGGACAAGACCCGCGAACTGTGCCGTGCCTACGCCACCGAGCAGATCGAAGGGCAGAAGTCCGAATTCATCCGTCTCGGCGTGCTGGGCGACTGGGCCAACCCGTACAAGACCATGGATTTCAAGAACGAGGCCGGTGAAATCCGCGCTTTGGCTGAAATCGTCAAGGGCGGTTTCGTGTTCAAGGGCCTCAAGCCTGTGAACTGGTGCTTCGACTGCGGTTCGGCCCTGGCTGAAGCGGAAGTCGAGTACGAGAACAAGAAATCCTCGACCATCGACGTCGCCTTCCCGATCGCTGACGAAGCCAAACTGGCTGCCGCGTTCGGTCTGCCGTCGCTGGGCAAGCCTGCGTCGATCGTGATCTGGACCACCACCCCGTGGACCATCCCGGCCAACCAGGCGCTGAACGTGCACCCGGAATTCAACTACGCGCTGGTTGATGTCGGCGACAAGCTACTGGTGCTGGCTGAAGAGCTGGTTGAAGCTTGCCTTGCTCGTTACAGCCTGGAAGGTTCGGTCATCGCCACCACCACCGGCAAAGAGCTGGAGCTGATCAACTTCCGTCACCCGTTCTATGATCGTCTGTCGCCTGTGTACCTGGCTGACTACGTCGAACTGGGCGCTGGTACCGGCGTGGTTCACTCCGCTCCGGCCTACGGCGTGGACGACTTCGTGACCTGCAAAAAGTACGGCATGGTCAACGACGACATCCTCAATCCAGTACAAAGCAACGGCGTTTATGTGCCGTCGCTGGAGTTCTTCGGCGGCCAGTTCATCTGGAAGGCCAACCCGGCCATCGTCGACAAGCTGACCGAAGTCGGTGCGTTGATGCACACCACCGTCATCGAACACAGCTACATGCACTGCTGGCGCCACAAGACTCCGCTGATCTACCGCGCCACCGCGCAGTGGTTCATTGGTATGGACAAAGAGCCAACCAGCGGCGACACCCTGCGTGTGCGCTCGCTCAAAGCCATCGAAGATACCAAGTTCGTCCCGGCCTGGGGCCAGGCGCGTCTGCACTCGATGATTGCCAACCGCCCGGACTGGTGCATCTCGCGTCAACGCAACTGGGGCGTGCCGATCCCGTTCTTCCTCAACAAGGAAAGCGGCGAACTGCACCCACGTACCGTCGAGCTGATGGAAGAAGTCGCCAAGCGCGTTGAAGTCGAAGGCATCGAAGCCTGGTTCAAGATGGACGCTGCCGAGCTGCTCGGTGACGAAGCGCCGCTGTACGACAAGATCAGCGACACCCTCGACGTCTGGTTCGATTCGGGGACCACGCACTGGCACGTCCTGCGCGGTTCGCACCCGATGGGCCACGAGAGCGGCCCGCGTGCCGATCTCTACCTGGAAGGTTCCGACCAGCACCGTGGCTGGTTCCACTCGTCGCTGCTGACCGGTTGCGCTATCGACAACCACGCGCCATACCGCGAACTGCTGACCCACGGTTTCACCGTCGACGAGGCCGGTCGCAAGATGTCCAAGTCACTGGGCAACGTGATCGCGCCGCAGAAAGTCAACGACACCCTCGGCGCCGACATCATGCGTCTGTGGGTTGCATCGACCGACTACTCCGGCGAGATGGCGGTTTCCGACCAGATTCTGCAACGCAGTGCGGACGCCTATCGTCGTATCCGTAACACCGCGCGCTTCCTGCTTTCGAACCTGAGCGGTTTCAACCCGGCCACCGACATCCTGCCGGCTGAAGAAATGCTCGCGCTGGATCGTTGGGCGGTCGACCGCACCTTGCTGCTGCAACGCGAGCTGCAAGAGCACTACGGCGAATACCGTTTCTGGAACGTCTACTCGAAGATCCACAACTTCTGCGTGCAGGAGCTGGGTGGTTTCTACCTCGACATCATCAAGGACCGTCAGTACACCACTGGCGCCAACAGCAAGGCCCGCCGTTCGGCGCAAACCGCGCTGTTCCACATCTCCGAAGCGCTGGTGCGCTGGATCGCGCCGATCCTCGCTTTCACCGCCGACGAACTGTGGGAATACCTGCCGGGCGAGCGTAACGAGTCGGTGATGCTCAACACCTGGTACGAAGGCCTGACCGAACTGCCGGCTGACGTTGAACTTGGCCGCGACTACTGGGAACGCGTCATGGCGGTCAAGGTAGCGGTCAACAAAGAAATGGAAATCCAGCGCGCAGCGAAAGCGGTCGGTGGCAACCTGCAAGCCGAAGTGACCCTGTACGCCGAAGACGCCCTGAGCGCCGACCTGGCCAAACTGAGCAACGAACTGCGCTTTGTTCTGATCACTTCGACTGCCAGCGTTGCGCCGTTCGTTCAGGCTCCGGCCGATGCGGTAGTGACTGAAGTCAGCGGCCTGAAGCTGAAGATCGTCAAATCGGCCTTCCCGAAGTGCGCCCGTTGCTGGCACTGCCGCGAAGACGTCGGTGTGAACCCGGAGCATCCGGAAATCTGCGGTCGTTGCGTCGACAACATCAGCGGCGCTGGCGAGGTTCGTCACTATGCCTAATGCCGTTGGCCGTTTTGGACGGTTGAGCTGGCTGTGGTTGAGTTTGCTGGTTCTGGTCATCGACCAGGCCAGCAAGTTCTACTTCGAAGGCAAGCTCGAAATGTTCCAGCAGATCGTGATCATTCCTGATTACTTCAGCTGGACCCTGGCTTACAACACCGGTGCGGCGTTCAGCTTCCTGGCTGACAGTTCCGGCTGGCAGCGCTGGTTGTTCGCCCTGATCGCGATTGTGGTCAGTGCGGTGCTGGTGGTCTGGCTCAAGCGCCTGGGCCGCAACGAAACCTGGCTGGCCGTCGCTTTGGCGCTGGTGCTGGGTGGTGCGCTAGGCAATCTGTATGACCGCATTGCCTTGGGCCATGTGATCGATTTCATTCTGGTGCACTGGCAGAACCGCTGGTACTTCCCGGCGTTCAACTTCGCTGACAGCGCCATCACTGTTGGTGCGGTGATGCTGGCACTGGATATGTTCAAAAGTAAAAAGACCGGAGAAGCCGTTCATGACTGAACAGGTATTGGCTGAGCAACGCATCGGCCAGAACACGGAAGTCACCTTGCACTTTGCATTGCGCCTGGAGAACGGCGACACCGTCGATAGTACGTTCGACAAAGCCCCGGCGACCTTCAAGGTCGGCGACGGCAACCTGCTGCCGGGTTTTGAAGCGGCGCTGTTCGGCTTCAAGGCCGGCGACAAGCGCACGCTGACCGTCGAGCCGGAAAACGCTTTCGGTCAGCCAAACCCGCAGAACGTGCAGATCATCCCGCGTTCGCAGTTCGTCGATATGGAGTTGTCACCGGGTTTGCTGGTGATCTTCAATGATGCGGCCAATACTGAGCTGCCGGGTGTGGTGAAAGAGTTTGACGACACGCAAGTGACCATCGACTTCAATCACCCGTTGTCGGGCAAGACGCTGACCTTTGACGTGGAAATCATTTCCGTCAAAGCGCTGTAACTGACCGCACACGGGTCAAAATGTGGGAGCGAGCCTGCTCGCGAATGCTGACTGACATTCAACATAGCTGTTGTCTGACACACTGCCTTCGCGAGCAGGCTCGCTCCCACAATGTTTTCCACCGTTTTCGCTATTTCTTGCGCGCAAGACACGAGGCACAGCATGCAAATCAAACTCGCCAACCCCCGTGGCTTCTGCGCCGGCGTGGACCGGGCGATCGAAATCGTCAACCGCGCCCTGGAAGTCTTCGGGCCACCGATCTATGTGCGCCATGAAGTGGTGCACAACAAGTTCGTCGTTGAAGACCTGCGCAGCCGCGGGGCGATCTTCGTCGAAGAGCTGGATCAGGTGCCGGACGACGTCATCGTGATCTTCAGCGCCCACGGCGTCTCTCAAGCCGTGCGTACCGAAGCCGCCGGCCGTGGCCTGAAAGTATTCGACGCCACTTGCCCGCTGGTGACCAAGGTGCACATTGAGGTGGCTAAATACAGCCGCGACGGTCGTGAGTGCATTCTGATCGGCCACGCCGGTCACCCGGAAGTCGAAGGCACCATGGGCCAGTACGACGGCAGCAATGGCGGCGCGATTTACCTCGTCGAAGACGAGAAAGACGTGGCCGAGTTGCAGGTGCACAACCCGGAAAAACTGGCTTTCGTGACTCAGACGACGCTGTCGATGGACGATACCAGTCGTGTCATCGATGCCTTGCGCACGCGCTTCCCGGCCATCGGCGGTCCGCGCAAGGACGACATTTGCTACGCCACGCAAAACCGTCAGGACGCGGTCAAGCAACTGGCTGACGAGTGCGACGTGGTGCTGGTGGTGGGCAGCCCGAACAGCTCCAACTCCAACCGTCTGCGTGAGTTGGCTGAACGCATGGCCACACCGGCCTACCTGATCGACGGTGCCGAAGATCTGCAAAAGAGCTGGTTCGATGGCGTTGAGCGTATCGGCATCACCGCCGGTGCCTCCGCGCCGGAAGTGCTGGTGCGCGGCGTGATTCAGCAATTGCAGGCCTGGGGTGCCACTGGTGCCGATGAGCTGGCCGGTCGCGAAGAGAACATCACGTTCTCGATGCCTAAAGAGCTGCGCGTACGTTCGATCTGACGTTTTCGGTTTTTTGACACAGCGCCTGCTCAGTCTCTTGGCTGTTCAGGCGCACGCGACCGGTCGCCGCCAGCACAATCTGGCGCTGACTGACCGGCTCGCGAGCCGAACAGACGTGTAATGTCCCTGCCTGAAACGCCCGCCCGGGCATCAGCGGTTGTCCCAGACTGCTGAAGCGTACGTAACGACTCACCGACCAATTGCCGACAATCGGCACCTGCGTGTCACTTGCACGCTCTTGCAGCAGCGGATTGCTGCTGTCCTTCGGCCCTTTGCCGCTGATATCCAGAATGATCCGCCAGCCCTGACTCCATTCGCCGTTGATGCCATGAATCACCACGCTCTGATTGCGCGTGATGGCCAGGGTGCGAGCGTTACGCAGGCCGTCGAGCAAGGATTGCGCAGCCTGGTCCCGATGGTTCGATTCTCTGAATGTGGCAAACGCCGGACTGACCAGCAGCAGAACAATTACGCCAATCGCCAGTCCCATAAGCAGTTCGATCAGGCTGAAACCCTGTTGCGGCATGAAAACTCCCTCCGTGGAGTGTGATGAACGGCGCGCTCGGGGTGCCGGGCAGGGCCAATCAACCGACGCGGGTCGGTTGAATGTTCTAGCGTGTAGAAGCAGGTATAGCCGACGGCAACGGAGGGCATCGATGGATCTTCGTACAAAAGGTTTCACGCTGATCGAGTTGTTGGTTGCGGTCGCGATCTTCGTGATCCTGATCACTCTGGCGGTGCCGGCGTTCACCCGTTCGGTACAGGGCAGCAAGGCCGATACCGAAATGGGCGACCTGCAACGGGCAATCAATTTCGCCAGGCTCGAAGCCATCAACCGTGGCACCACCCTGCGCCTGCGCCCGACCGCTGGCGGCAGCGTCTGGAACGGTGAACTGGCGGTCTATGACAGTACTGGCACTCCGGCCAATGTGTTGCGGGTTGTTCCCGCAATGAGCAGCGGCGCAACTCTGACGCTAACCTCAGGAGTGACCGCACTGGATTTCAACAACCTCGGCGGTCTGGCAGCACCGTCGACGGCGGTGGTCATCAGTTACACGTTGGGAACGCAAAGCAGGACGCTGAACGTGTGTTTGAACGGACGAATTCAATTGGGTGGAACTTGCGGATGAGGGCAGGGAGTCAACACGCACAGCAGGGTATGACGCTGATCGAAGTGCTGGTCGCGTTGCTGATTCTGACGGTCGGGCTGCTGGGGGCGGCGGCCGTACAACTGAATGCGCTGAAGTACACCGACAGTTCACGGATGACCAGTCAGGCCAGTTTCATCGCCTACGACATGATGGACCGCATCCGCGCCAACTCTGGCGCCGACTACACCGTCACACCTCCGGCCTCGGGCAATCTCAGCGTTGCGCGGGATCAGGATCTCTACGATTTTTCGACCAATATCATCAATTTCGGCGGGCCGACGGCGACCGGCAGCATCACCCTCAATCAGCGGGTCTACACCATAACGATCACCTGGAGCGATGCACGGGCAGCCAACACCGCCAGCGCTCAACGCAGTTTCGTCCTGAGCAGTCGCGCCGCAGTCGACCCGGTGGCCACACCATGAAGCGCCATCAGCGTGGATTCGGTCTGATCGAATTACTTATCGCTTTGGCATTGGGGCTGATCGTGGTGCTGGGCGTGGTGCAGATTTTCATCGCGGCGAAAAATACCTATGTCAGCCAGAACAGTGCCGCCGCGATACAGGAAGACGCGCGTTTTGTCTTGAGCAAAATGATTCAGGAAATTCGCATGGTCGGGATGTTCGGCTGTCTTGGCAGCATCACCGATTCGAGCTCGGCAGGCGAT
Source organism: Pseudomonas sp. R84 (assembly GCF_009834515.1). Taxonomy (NCBI): domain Bacteria; kingdom Pseudomonadati; phylum Pseudomonadota; class Gammaproteobacteria; order Pseudomonadales; family Pseudomonadaceae; genus Pseudomonas; species Pseudomonas sp. R84. The sequence goes on along the minus strand of NZ_CP019426.1, from coordinate 5,613,482 downwards.
TTCAACGCTGCGCAAGTCACCCCGATCAACTGGGACAATGCCAACCTCAAACTGACGCTGGTCACCGCCGATATCGGCAGCGGCGGCGGGACGCCAATCTGGACGGTGCTCTCCGATTGCCGCAACAGTGCGACGGCCTATACCGGCTTGCGATCCCCGGCGAGCGGGCAGATCGCGTTCCCGATCCGGCGTCTGATCTACAGCTTCAGCAACAATCAGATTCTCATGGGCACCGGCAGCGGCAATCCTGCGCAGCAGGTGCTGGTGAACAACGTCAGTGCGTTCAACGTGACGTTTGGTCTAGCCAGTTCCGCGACTGATGTGGCCGCTTCGACTTACAGCGCCAACCCCAGTGATCCGGCGCGCATCCGCAGTGTGCGCCTGAGCCTGACCCTCAACGATCCGAACAATCGGGTGCGCAGTCAAACCTTCAACGTGGTTGCCGCTTTGCGCAACCGCTTGCAGTGAGGGGCGCGGCGATGAGGATGACTCTCCACACCCGTCAGGCGCAGCACGGCATGGTCTTGCTGGTCAGTCTGGTATTCCTGTTGTTGCTGACCCTGATTGGTCTGTCGTCGATGCAGAGCGCCAACCTGCAGGAAAAAATGGCCGGCAGCGTGAGCCTGCGCAATCAATCGTTCCAGACTGCTGAAGCGGCGTTGCGCATTGGCGAAAGTGCGGTGCAACTGGACAGTTATTCGTTGGCTGTGTGCAGCGGTATCACGCAATGCGCGCCGCCAGCGGAGTCCTCGGTGGTCAGCGCTGCGGGGCTCAATTCGACCTCCGGGGTGACGTGGATCGCCGCCGGCAATGGTTTCTATGGTGTGCAGAATATCGGCACCACGTTGACGGCGGTGAATGTGCCGAGCAATACCTCGGCGACGTTGTATCGGATTACAGCGGTCGGCATCGCCGGCACTTCGCGTAGCGTGGTGGAGAGTGTTTATGCGAAGTATTGAGCGATGCATGTCTCTGCTGATCGGCATGCTGCTGAGCTTTTATCTGGCGGCACCGGCGTATGCGTTCACGCCCTCCGATTCACCGCTGTTGAGTGCGGCGGCGGTGCCACCCAACGTCATGCTGCTGATCGACGATTCGGGGAGTATGAACAGCATTATTTATGCGGCCGGATTCGATCCGACGGCTGATCGCACGCCGGCTCGGCAATGCAACGCCTTGCTGGGCTTGTGCCTGAGTTCGACGACGATCACCGGCGACACGATCTTTCTGTCGAGCCTGCCGACATCAGGCTGTTCCGGCGGCGCCTATGCGTTCTACAACAACAGTCTTGCGCCGTTGTGTCTGAAGCTGCCCGATCCGGTGGGCAGCGGCAACACGCGTTATTCCGGGGATTACATTTCCTATGTGGTCGGCCTGGCCATCAACAACGGCACGCGCGATTTCACCACCGGGGTGATTCCCAACGACTATCGCATCAACGTCGCACGCAATGTCTCCACTGCGCTGGTAAGCAGTAACCGAACGTTGCGTATCGGCCTGTCGACGTTCAATCCGGCCACCAGCAACAACTCGGGGAATGGTGGTTTCATTGCCCGTGCGATCAGCGATCTGTCACCGGTGTCCGGCAGCGTGACTCAGGCCCAGGCTGACGCCAACTACAACGCGCTGATCTCCTCGATCAACGGCTTGAGCGCCGTGGCCAACACACCGTTGGCAGAAACCTATTACGAGATCACTCGCTACATGCGCGGCATGGCGCCGTACTACAACAGCACGCCGAGCACCTATACCAGCCCGATTCAGTACCGCTGTCAGAAGAACTATGGTGTGGTGATAACCGATGGCTTGCCGACTTTCGACCGAACCTTCCCGACTAACGACCCGTTGGGCGGCAGCCGTTTGCCGAACTGGGATGGCGTCAACAATGACGGCAACAACCTCAATGGCGACAACGAAGGAGATACGCTGTATCTGGATGACATCGCCAAGTTTGCCTTTGACATCGACATGCGTTCGACCGGTACGGACGCGGCGGGCAAGAGCTGGAACGCGGTGGATTTTCCCAAGCAGAACATGAACACCTACACAGTAGGGTTCGCTGCGGATAACGACATGTTGTCTGACGCCGCCAGTTATGGGCAGGGCAAGTATTACCAGGCGACCGACAGCACGGGTCTTAACGCAGTCTTGTCGTCGGCGTTGAGTGACATCACCTCCAAGGCTGGCTCCGGCGGCGCAGCTGTTGCCAGCGTTGGCACACTCACCAGTGGCAGCAGTTTTTACCAAACCACTTATGATCCCAAGGATTGGCGAGGCACCATCAAGTCTTTCGGTTTTACGTCGGCCGGGGTTGTGAATACTTCGACCGCACTCTGGACGACTGACACAACCATAGTGCCGGGGGCGACTGCGCCGACGTACCAATCATGGAACACCACGAGCAGCGCCGCCGTGACGCTGACTTACGGTAACTTTTCCCCTGCGCAGCAGACGACAATCAGCCAGAGTCTGCCCACGGGTATTACCGGCAATGACCTGGTGGAGTGGAGCAAAGGCACCAACAAAACCGGGCTTAAGGTACGCAATGTTTTGCTCGGCGATATCATCAACTCTCCACTGGTGTTGGCGTCGCCTTCAGATAAAACCGCTTCCGATTTGTCCGGCGATAGCACTTACACCTCTTACCTGACCACTAAAGCGGCGAACATGAACCCCAGTCTGGTGGTGAATGCCAACGACGGATTCGTCAGCGTTATCAATTCGTCCAACGGCACACGCCGCTACGCCTATATGCCCTCCAGCGTATTGCCGTCTTTGCGGTTGATTGCCGATCCCTTGTACATCAACGGTGTCAGCCACAAGTTTTTGGTGGACGGTCAAGTTGGGGTGTTCGACGCGCAATCCGGCACGGCCTGGAAAACTCTCGCCATTGGCGGCACCGGTGCCGGTGGTAAAACCTTTTATGGGCTGCAACTGTTTGATGCCTCTGCGGGCAACGTGATCAAGGCTTTGTGGGAGGTCAGCGCGCCGGCCACCGCCAGTACTGCAAACGTATTCAATGATCTGGGTTACGCCTACGCCCGCCCGGAAGTGGCACGCTTGGCCAATGGGCGTTGGGCTACCTTCATTGCCAATGGCTACGGCAGCAATTCAGGCGTAGCGGCCCTTTACGTGCTGGACGCGCTTGACGGTTCGTTGATCAAGAAAGTCGTTATCGACAGCACCGAAACCACCAACGGTTTGTCTTCGGTAAAACTCAAGGTCAACTCGCAGAATGTCGTGCAGGCCGCTTACGGCGGCGACTTGAAAGGGCGGTTGTGGAAATTCGATCTGAGCGCGACATCGACGGACAGCTGGGGCGTGGCGTTTTCCGGTAAACCGCTGTTCACCACGGCGGGCGGGGCGACACAGCCGATTACCGCGCAGCCGCTGCTGGCGGATAACGCATTGGGCGGCAAACAGATCTTTGTCGGCACCGGCAAATTCAATGAAACGGCCGACAAGACCAACAAGGATTTGCAGGCGTTCTATTCGGTATGGGATGCCGATGGCGGTTCAGGGAACATCACCGTCAGCAGTTTGCAGGCGCAGGCGATTACCGGATCATTTTCTGGCAGCTCCGGGCAGTTTCTGACCACGACGCAAAATGACACGACATATCCTGGGGAGAAGGGCTGGTACCTGCCATTGGTCTACAACAACGTGTTGACCGGCGAACGGGTGATCAATCAAGCGAATATCGTGCTTGGCCGTATCGTCTTCACCACGGCCATTGTCGATACCACCGATCCTTGTGCGAGTTTTGGTACGGGCAAGTTGGTCGAACTCGAGGCGTTCAGCGGTAAGATGCTCAACTATGCGGTGATTGATACCGGTGGCGATAGTTTGGTCGACAGCAATGACTCAATCTCCAGCGGCGTGAGTTTCGCTGACGGCATTCCGAACGTGGCGTTTATAAACCCGAATGCTACGAAAAAGGGAGTGAATGACACCAGTGGAAAGCTCACGATAATCAATGAAAAGAGCGGCGGTGGCAGCCGTCGTATCATGTGGCGACAAATACAGTAAGTGAGAGTTTGAGGCATGCGCAGATCCAACCGTGGTTTCACCCTGATCGAAATCATGATCGTGATTGCGATCATCGGGATCGTCATCACCATCGCCGCACCGAGTTATACCGAGTACCTGAAAAAGGGCCGCCGCGCCGAAGTGGTATCGCTGCTCTCGGAGCAGGCACAGAGCCTCGAGCGTTTCTACACCAAGAACAATGTCTACACCGGCATCACCGGTCTGAGCACGGGTAATGATTTCTACACCCTTACCCCGACCGTCGCTGACCAGACTTTCCTGCTGACCGCTACCCGTAAAGCGGGTACCTCCATGGCCACCGACAAGTGCGGGGATTTCACCCTGACCAACACCGGTGTCCGCAGCATGAACAACGCGACCACCGGGCTGACCACCAAGGATTGCTGGGGCCGCTGAGGCGCTTACTTTCGGGTGCCTTTTGCGCCTACTGTCTTTTTTACGGTTGGAACAAACATGACCAGGCAACAGCAAGTGGTGATTGTCGGTGGCGGGGTGATTGGCCTGCTGACCGCCTACAACCTCGCCTCCGAAGTACGCAGCGTGGTGCTGCTCGATCGCTCGAACCTCGGCCAGGAATCGTCCTGGGCGGGCGGCGGTATCGTTTCGCCGTTGTATCCGTGGCGCTACAGCCCGGCGGTTACCGCACTGGCGCACTGGTCGCAGGACTTTTATCCACAGCTCGGCGAGCGTTTGTTTGCCGATACCGGGGTTGATCCTGAAGTTCATACCACCGGCCTGTACTGGCTGGACCTGGACGATGAAGCCGAGGCACTGGCGTGGGCCGATCGGGAAAATCGCCCGTTGCGGGCTGTGGATATCTCGGCGGCGCATGATGCGGTGCCGGTGCTCGGTGGCGGGTTCGCGCGGGCGATCTACATGGCCGATGTCGCCAACGTACGCAATCCGCGTCTGGTGAAGTCGCTGAAAGCGGCGTTGCAGGCACTGCCGAACGTGACGATTCACGAACAGTGCGAGGTCAGCGGGTTCGTCCGTGAGGGCGCACAGGTCGTCGGTGTCGAAACCTCCAACGGCGTGATCAAAGGTGATCAGGTCGTGCTGACGGCCGGTGCGTGGAGCGGCGATCTACTCAAGACGCTGGATCTGACGCTGCCGGTCGAACCAGTCAAAGGCCAGATGATTCTCTACAAGTGCGCAGCGGACTTTTTGCCGAGCATGGTCTTGGCCAAGGGTCGTTATGCGATTCCACGTCGTGACGGGCATATCCTGATCGGCAGCACGCTGGAGCACGAAGGTTACGACAAGACGCCGACCGATGTGGCGCTGGAAAGTCTCAAGGCTTCGGCAGTGGAGTTATTGCCAGCGTTGGCCGATGCCGAAGTGGTCGGGCACTGGGCGGGGTTGCGTCCGGGGTCGCCGGAGGGCATTCCGTATATTGGCCGGGTGCCGGGGTTTGACGGGTTGTGGCTGAACTGCGGGCATTACCGCAATGGGCTGGTGCTGGCGCCGGCGTCGTGCCAGTTGTTTGCCGATGTGATGCTGGGAAGGGCGCCGATTATTGATCCGGCGCCGTATGCGCCCGAGGGCCGGATTTAGTCAGGTATATCTCTGGAGCCTGGCAAATCGCTTTCGCGAGCAGGCTCGCTTCCACAGTTGATTTTGGTCGTTCAAAAAATCCAGTGTGGGAGCGAGCCTGCTCGCGAAGGGGTCCTCAATCCAGGCCTAATTTTTTCAGCCTGTAGCGCATCGACCTGAACGATAGACTCAACCGCTGCGCCGCCGCCGTGCGATTCCAGCGCGTTTCCTCCAGCGCCTGCAAGATCAGCTTCCTCTCGACGTTCTCCAGATAATCCTCAAGATTGTCGATCTGGGTCAGATCGGCAATGCCGCCATCTGCCGCGCAGTTGCCTTCGCTCAGACGTAAATCTTCAGCTTCGATCGTGCGGTTTTCGCACAAGGTGTGCGCCCGTTCGAGAACGTTCTCCAACTCCCGAACATTTCCCGGAAACCGGTAGTTCTTCAATGCTTCCAGCGCCTGCGGATGCAGTCGTGCTGGCGGTTGGCCGGTGTCCTTGGCCAAGCGCTTGAGCATATTGGCCGCCAGCACTTCAATGTCATCACGCCGCTCGCGCAGGGACGGCACGCGCAGTTCAATCACGTTCAAGCGGTAATAAAGGTCCTGACGAAAGCGTTCGGCGGCGACCTCGGCATCGAGATCCTTGTGCGTGGCGCAGAGAATCCGCACATCGACCACGCTTTCCTGCTGGCCGCCAACACTGCGCACGGCTTTCTCCTGAATCGCCCGCAGCAGTTTGACTTGCATCGACAACGGCAAGTCCGCCACTTCATCGAGAAACAACGTGCCGCCGTGGGCCGCCTGGAACAACCCCGGCTTGTCTTCGACCGCGCCAGTGAAACTGCCTTTGCGGTGACCGAAAAATTCGCTTTCCATCAGCTCCGAAGGGATTGCTCCGCAGTTGACCGGCACGAACGGCTGGTTGGCGCGCGGCCCTTGCTCATGGATCAGGCGAGCGACCAGTTCCTTGCCACTGCCTGACTCGCCACTGATATACACCGGCGCCTGACTGCGGGCGAGTTTGTCGATTTGCTTGCGCAGACTGCGCATCGGTGGCGAGTCGCCCAGCAAGCGTCGATCAATCGCTGTAAAGCTGCCTCCTGCCGCCGGCATGCGCAGGGCGGCGCCGACCAGTTCTCGCAAGCGGGTGAGGTCGACCGGTTTGGTCAGGAAGTCGAAAGCCCCGGCTTTCAAGGCGTTGATGGCCGTTTCCAGGCTGCCATAGGCGGTGATCATCGCTACGGGCAGTTGTGGATAACGTTGCTGAATATGCTGCACCAGCTCCAGCCCGGTACCGTCGGGCAGGCGCATGTCGGTCAGGCACAGATCGAAGCTCTCGCGGTTGAGCAGCGCTTGGGCTTCAGCCAGATTGCGTGCGCAGCAGGTGTCGAGTTTCATCCGTCCCAGGGTGATTTCCAGGAGTTCGCGGATGTCTGGTTCGTCGTCGACGATGAGGATTTTTTGCCGTGGGCTCGTATTCAACTTTGTTTCCGTCCGTGAGCAAAGGTGATGCGAAAGCAGCCGCCGCCTTGGCGTGATTGAAAGTCTAGGCGCGCTTGGTTGCTTTCGCACAGCTCACGGGACAGATAAAGCCCAAGGCCGGTGCCCTGGCTGCTGGTGGTGAAGAACGGTTCGAACAGATGCGTCTGCTCATCAGCCGGCACGCCGGGGCCGTTGTCCTGCACTTCGAGGACCGCCAACTGGCTGTCGGGATCGGTGAACAGGGCCAGCCAGACTTCGGCTTGATCATGCAGCAGGGCGCTGTGGCGCCAGCCATTGCGTAACAGATTGTCGAGAATCTGCGTGAGCTGATTGGGGTCCATCAGCGTGGTGAAGTCCCCTGAATTGATCCGCAGATGAATCTGCTGGCGCTCGCTGGCCTGTTCGCGGCTTTCGGCGACGAAATTTTCCAGCCACGGCTTGAGATCCAGCCGTTGTGGCGCGCTCTGCTGGCGGCGGGACAGTTGCAGGACGTTTTCGATGACTCGGTTCATGCGCTGGGAGTGATCTTGAATAATCTGCGTCAGACGCCGATCGGCGCTGTCGAGTTCCTCGGACTCAGCCAATAGCTGCGCGGCATGACTGATGGCACCAAGTGGATTGCGGATTTCATGGGAGATGCCGGCGGTCAGGCGCCCGAGTGCGGCGAGCTTCAGTTGCTGAGCCTGCTGGGCGATTTGCGCGAGGTCTTCGAGAAATACCAGGGTTTGCTGGTTGGGGCTTTGTTCCAGCGCGATGAAGCTCGGTTGCAACTCCAGACCATTGCCGGGAATTTTCAGGCTTTGTGGGCGCAGGGTCGGATTGTTCATCCACAGTTGCAGGCGGTCGACCATAGCCGGCGAGTAATCGTCGATCAGATGGCCCTGCAAATGTGTTTGCGCGAGTAAGGTCTGGGCGCTGTGGTTGGCCAATTGCACTCGACGTTCTTCATCGAGCACCAGAATTCCGGTACGCATGCGTTGCAAGATCAATGCGTTCAATGCTTCGAGGCCGACGACTTCGCTGGCGCGTTGTTCGGCCAGTGTTTCACTGACCTCCAGGCGCCGGATCAGACCCTGCACCAGTAATGATGCGGCAAAGCACAGGGCGCCGAGCGTGCCGGCTTGCAGGTATTCATTGGCGCTCAGGGGATGATCGAAGCTCAGCAGGACACTCGAACCGATGATGCCCAGCGCGCTGATGGCGGCGATCAACAGGCCGATGCGCCGGCGTAGCAAGGTGTTGCTGATCGCCACCGAGACGATCAGCAGATTGCCCAGCGCACTGCCAACGCCACCGGCAGCAAAGAACAAAGCGCATAAAAGCAGGACATCGACGAGGGCCAGGCTGAACAGTTGCGCCGGCCGTCGCGTGTTCTCGAGGAATACCACCAACAGAATGTTGAGAATCAGGTACAGCCAACTGCCGCCGCGCAGCAATTCGTCGTTGGCCGACGTCAGCAGGCGGTTGTCCATGTTGCTGGAGATCAGCAGCACCAGAGTGATGCCGACGCTTAAACGGTAGAGATGATAAAGGCGCAGCAGGCGCTGCGCCTGTTTGCTGTCGGCGTGGGTGGCCTCAGCGATCACTGGCACCCGGGCCTTGCTCGAGGTGAGCCTGGCTGCAATACCACTGTTGTTGCACGCTCAGCGCGCGGTCGCGCGGCAGATGCACGCCGCAATGGGCGCAACGCACCATCGGCGCGGCGTCCTGCTCGCGTGATGGGCGATTGGATTGAGAGGACGCGGCAGGCGCCTTGAATTTACGCCACAGCCAGATGGCGGCGAAAATCACGACGATCCAGAACAATAAACGAAGCATGATGAGCGGCTTTTCGACTGATGATCCCGCAGTTTAGCCAAGGACCCGACAAGCGCACAGCGGATTAAAGCGCGGAAACGAAAAAGGGAGATCCGCAGATCTCCCTTTTCTGTACTGCCGGTGTGATCAGTCGAACACGCCGAAAGTCATGTAGCTGAACCACGAGCGGTCGGTGTTGCTCGACTCAGGCTCCGGCTCTTCGATCACGTCGCCGTTCTCGTCTTTAGGCTTGAGTTCGTTCGGGATCGCGTCTTTCGCGTCCTGGAACTGCTTCTGCACGTCCTGGTTGGCGCGGGTTTCGCCCGGCGGCAGCGGTGGACGCGATTCGATCAGACCCAGAGTCGCCTTGCTCAGGAACGAGCGGTTGTCGGCTTCGGCAACCCGTGGCACGAACTGACCGTCCTGCAGGCTTGGGTGGTTCGGGTAGTTGAGCTTCAGGGTTTCGAGGCTGGTGGCCGCCAGTTCGTCCAGGTGCAGACGCTGATAGGCTTCAGTCATTACCGCCAGGCCATCGGCGACCGATGGGGTTTCCTGGAAGTTTTCTACGACGTAACGACCACGGTTGGCTGCGGCTACATAGGCCTGACGGGTCAGGTAGTAGTCGGCCACGTGAATTTCGTAGGCCGCCAGCAGGTTGCGCAGGTAGATCATGCGCTGCTTGGCGTCCGGCGCGTAGCGGCTGTTCGGGTAGCGGCTGGTCAGCTGGGCGAACTCGTTGTACGAGTCGCGCGCGGCGCCCGGGTCACGCTTGGTCATGTCCAGCGGCAGGAAGCGCGCCAGCAGGCCGACGTCCTGGTCGAAAGACGTCAGACCTTTGAGGTAATACGCGTAATCCACGTTCGGGTGCTGCGGATGCAAACGAATGAAACGCTCGGCAGCGGACTTTGCAGCTTCCGGCTCGGCGTTTTTATAGTTGGCGTAGATCAGCTCCAGCTGTGCCTGATCGGCGTAGCGACCGAACGGATAACGCGACTCCAGAGCCTTCAGCTTGGCTGTGGCGCTGGTGTAGCTATTGTTGTCCAGGTCAGTCTGAGCCTGCTGATACAGCTCGGCTTCGCTGAGGTTTTCGTCTACGACTTCCTTCGATGAGCAAGCAGCGGTCAATGCGAGGATGGCGATCAGCAGCAGGTGTTTCACTTGCATGGCGGCTTGCGTCCCTATGACGGCCGCTGTCTTGGGCGGGGCCGTCCTGTTATGATGAGCGCCCCGTTGAAAAGCCTCGGGGCAAAAGACGCCGTATTTAACCACAAGCGCGCAGCCGAAACCAAAAGCTGTGCCGACGCACAGTCAGAGCATGTCCGATAAAATTGAACTTCGCGCAGAGGTGCCGTCCGAATTGGGCGGCCAACGCCTCGATCAAGTCGCTGCCCAACTCTTCGCTGAGCACTCTCGCTCGCGCCTTTCCGCCTGGATCAAAGAAGGTCGCCTGACTGTGGACGGGGCGGTCATCCGCCCGCGCGACATCGTGCACGGCGGTGCCATCCTTGAGCTGACTGCCGAGCAGGAAGCCCAGGGCGAGTGGATCGCCCAGGACATCGAGCTCGACATCGTCTATGAAGACGACGACATTCTGGTGATCAACAAGCCTGCGGGCCTGGTGGTGCACCCGGCTGCCGGTCACGCCGATGGCACTTTGCTCAACGCCTTGCTGCACCACGTGCCGGACATCATCAATGTCCCACGCGCCGGCATCGTGCATCGTCTGGACAAGGACACCACCGGTCTGATGGTGGTGGCCAAGACCATTCAGGCGCAGACCAAGCTGGTTACGCAACTGCAGAGTCGCAGCGTCAGCCGCATCTATGAGTGCATCGTGATCGGTGTGGTCACCGCCGGGGGCAAGATCAACGCCCCGATCGGTCGCCACGGCCAGCAGCGTCAGCGCATGGCGGTGATGGAAGGCGGCAAGCCTGCCGTCAGCCACTACCGCGTGCTGGAGCGTTTCCGTTCGCACACCCACGTACGGGTGAAGCTGGAAACCGGTCGTACTCACCAGATCCGCGTACACATGTCGCACATCAACTTCCCGTTGGTCGGCGACCCGGCGTATGGCGGCCGTTTCCGCATTCCGCCAGCCGCGAACCCGACGATGGTTGAATCGCTCAAGCATTTCCCGCGTCAGGCCCTGCACGCGCGTTTCCTTGAGCTGGATCATCCGACGACCGGTGTGCGCATGAGCTGGGAATCGCCGCTGCCAGAAGATTTCGTCTGGCTGTTGACCCTGCTCAAGCAGGATCGCGAGGCGTTCATCGGATGAACTGGCTGACGCCGGACTGGCCTGCGCCGGCCAGCGTCAAAGCCTGCGTTACCACCCGCGAGGGTGGCGTCAGCGAGGCGCCGTTCGACAGCCTCAATCTGGGCGATCATGTCGATGATCGTCCTGAGGCTGTGGCCGAGAACCGTCGGCGCCTCACCGATCACTTCTCTATACAGCCTGCCTGGTTGCAGCAAGTGCACGGGATTGCCGTGGCGCATGCTGATCCGGGCATTGTCGCGACCGCCGATGCCAGCTGGACGGCAACGCCAGGCATTGCCTGCGCGGCGATGACGGCGGACTGCCTGCCTGCATTGTTCTGCGATCGTGCCGGCACCCGTGTAGCGGCGGCTCATGCCGGTTGGCGTGGTCTGGCGGCGGGCGTGCTTGAGGCAACTCTCGACAGCCTCGATGTTCCGGCTGGAGACGTTTTGGTCTGGCTGGGTCCGGCGATTGGCCCGAAAGCCTTTGAAGTCGGCCCGGAAGTGCGGGAAGTCTTCATCAATCAATTGCCCGCGGCGGCAGAAGCCTTCGTGCCGAGCGACAATGCCGGCAAGTTCATGGCTGACATCTATTTGCTGGCGCGCCTGCGTCTGGCTGAACGTGGTGTCACCGCTGTTTATGGTGGCGGTTTCTGCACCGTGACCGATTCACGCTTCTTCTCTTATCGCCGTGCTTCGCGCACCGGTCGCTTCGCCTCCCTTATCTGGCTCACCCGCTAAACTCTCTGATCTGCATCAACCCTCTGACGCTTGAATCTTGCAGAATCGACCGCATCTATAGCGGTATCTGGCAGGTTTCTTTATTCAGGATGGTTTTTAGGTCCGGCCTGCTCAAAAGGAAGGTGACTTATGCGAATAGACCGTTTAACCAGCAAATTACAGTTGGCCTTGTCCGACGCCCAGTCGTTGGCAGTCGGCCACGATCATCCGGCCATCGAGCCGGCGCACTTGATGCAAGCCATGCTTGAACAGCAGGGTGGTTCGATCAAACCTCTGCTGATGCAGGTGGGCTTCGACGTCAACAGCTTGCGCAAAGAGCTGACCAAAGAGCTCGACCAATTACCGAAAATCCAGAACCCGACCGGCGACGTCAACATGTCGCAGGATCTGGCGCGCCTGCTCAATCAGGCTGACCGTCTGGCCCAGCAGAAGGGCGACCAGTTCATCTCCAGCGAACTGGTGTTGCTCGCCGCGATGGACGAAAACAGCAAGCTCGGCAAGTTGCTGCTCGGCCAGGGCGTGAGCAAGAAAGCCCTGGAAAACGCGATCAACAACCTGCGTGGCGGCGAAGCGGTAAACGACGCCAACCACGAGGAGTCGCGGCAGGCGCTGGATAAATACACCGTTGACCTGACCAAGCGCGCCGAAGACGGCAAGCTCGATCCGGTGATCGGTCGTGATGACGAAATTCGTCGCACCATTCAGGTTCTGCAACGTCGCACCAAGAACAACCCGGTGCTGATCGGCGAACCTGGCGTGGGTAAAACCGCCATCGCCGAAGGTCTGGCCCAGCGCATCATCAACGGCGAAGTGCCGGACGGCCTCAAAGGCAAGCGTCTGCTCTCGCTCGATATGGGCGCGCTGATTGCCGGTGCCAAGTATCGCGGTGAGTTCGAAGAGCGCCTGAAATCGCTGCTCAACGAGCTGTCTAAACAGGAAGGGCAGATCATTCTGTTCATCGACGAACTGCACACCATGGTCGGCGCCGGTAAAGGCGAAGGCTCGATGGATGCCGGCAACATGCTCAAGCCTGCACTGGCTCGCGGCGAGTTGCACTGCGTCGGCGCGACCACGCTCAACGAGTACCGCCAATATATAGAGAAGGACGCGGCGCTCGAACGACGCTTCCAGAAAGTATTGGTGGATGAGCCGAGTGAAGAAGACACCATCGCCATCCTGCGTGGCCTTAAAGAGCGTTACGAGGTTCACCACAAGGTGGCAATCACCGACGGCGCGATCATCGCCGCGGCCAAGCTCAGCCATCGCTACATCACTGACCGGCAGTTGCCGGACAAGGCCATCGACCTGATCGACGAGGCCGCCAGCCGCATCCGTATGGAAATCGATTCCAAGCCGGAAGTGCTCGATCGTCTGGAGCGTCGCCTGATTCAGTTGAAGGTGGAATCCCAGGCGCTGAAGAAAGAAAGCGACGAAGCGGCGATGAAACGTCTGGAGAAACTTCAGGAAGAAATCGTCCGTCACGAGCGCGAGTATTCGGATCTGGAAGAAATCTGGAACTCGGAAAAAGCCGAGGTGCAGGGTTCTGCACAGATTCAGCAGAAGATCGAACAGTCGCGTCAGGAACTGGAGGCCGCACGCCGTAAAGGCGACCTTAACCGCATGGCCGAGTTGCAGTACGGGGTGATCCCGGATCTGGAGCGCAGCCTGCAAATGGTCGATCAGCACGGCAAGAGCGAAAACCAGCTGCTGCGTAGCAAGGTGACTGAAGAAGAGATCGCCGAAGTCGTATCGAAGTGGACCGGCATTCCCGTGTCGAAAATGCTCGAAGGCGAGCGCGACAAACTGATGAAGATGGAAAGCCTGTTGCACAAACGGGTGATTGGTCAGGAGGAAGCCGTGGTCGCTGTGGCCAACGCGGTACGGCGTTCGCGTGCCGGGTTGTCCGACCCGAATCGTCCAAGCGGCTCGTTCATGTTCCTCGGCCCGACCGGTGTTGGTAAAACCGAGCTGTGCAAGGCACTGGCCGAATTCCTCTTTGATACTGAAGAGGCGATGGTACGGATCGACATGTCCGAGTTCATGGAGAAACATTCCGTGGCGCGTCTGATCGGTGCGCCACCGGGATACGTCGGTTACGAAGAAGGCGGTTACCTGACCGAGGCTGTGCGTCGCAAGCCGTACTCGGTGATCCTGCTGGACGAAGTCGAGAAGGCACACCCGGATGTGTTCAACATCTTGCTGCAAGTGCTTGAGGATGGCCGCTTGACCGACAGTCATGGCCGCACGGTGGACTTCCGCAATACTGTGATCGTCATGACTTCGAACCTGGGGTCGGTACAGATCCAGGAACTGGTCGGTGATCGTGAGGCGCAGCGCGCAGCGGTGATGGATGCGCTTACGTCGCACTTCCGTCCGGAGTTCATCAACCGGGTCGACGAAGTGGTGATCTTCGAGCCTTTGGCGCGGGATCAGATCGCGGGCATTACCGAGATCCAGTTGGGCCGTCTGCGCACTCGCCTGGCCGAGCGTGAGCTGAAGCTGGAACTCAGCCCGGAGGCGATGGACAAGTTGATTGCTGTCGGTTACGACCCGGTGTATGGCGCTCGTCCTTTGAAGCGGGCGATTCAGCGCTGGATCGAAAACCCGCTGGCGCAGTTGATTCTTTCGGGTCACTTCATGCCAGGCGACACGGCGAGCGGGGCTGTCGAGAACGACGAAATCGTTTTCAACTGAGTCCAAGCGCCAATGAAAATTGGCAGGCCCTACATCGTAGGGCCTTTTTTTTCGTTAGGCTGTTGAACTCAAAGGAAAAGGCTTGTAAAGTGCGCCCCGCAGTCAGTCGCCAAGACGGTCTCAGCTCACTGAGTTGAAATCTGAAATAAGTTGCAAATCATTAACTTGAAAGCAATTTAGGGGGTTGACAGAGGTGTTCTAGGTTGTAGAATAGCGCGCCTCAGACACACGAACGCAGCGATGCGAACGAGTGACTAGATGCAACAAGTTTCACCGTTGTAAATTGAAATATGTAGTTCCGTGATAGCTCAGTCGGTAGAGCAAATGACTGTTAATCATTGGGTCCCAGGTTCGAGTCCTGGTCACGGAGCCAATTTCAAGCCGGGGTATAGCGCAGTCCGGTAGCGCGCCTGCTTTGGGAGCAGGATGTCAGGAGTTCGAATCCCCTTACCCCGACCATTTTTGGGTCGTTAGCTCAGTTGGTAGAGCAGTTGGCTTTTAACCAATTGGTCGTAGGTTCGAATCCCACACGACCCACCATTTTTGAAACCAGTTAACGCTGGGATCGAATCTTAAGATCAGAGGCCAAAAGCGCTGATCGAAGAAGGCGATCTTTGAAAGGTCGCCTTTTTTTTACCGGGGTATAGCGCAGTCCGGTAGCGCGCCTGCTTTGGGAGCAGGATGTCAGGAGTTCGAATCCCCTTACCCCGACCATATTAAAAATCCTCGTATCGAAAGATACGGGGATTTTTTTTGTCCGACAAAAACGCATTTCCCCTTCAAGTCATCATACAACCTGCCGATAGCCCGCTAACACGAGGGGACTGCCATGGCTTCGCCCCTTGAATCTGGCCAATACAAGAATAAGGGCGTTCGTCATGTTGCTTCGTCAGTTGAATATTGCTCCCCGGGCGGCCCTGGGGTTCGCCCTGATCGCGGTGTTGGTGGCCTTGCTCGGCGTTTTTGCCCTCGGGCAGATGTCGAGTATTCGCGACAGTGAAGTCGCTGTGGAAAATCAGTGGCTGCCAAGTATTCGTGGCGGCGACGAGATTCGCGAGATCATGCTGCGTATCCGCACCATCTCGCTGCGCATGGCGCTGGATCAGGACACCAACAATATCGCCACCTACCGCAGCCAGATGGACACCCGCGACAAGGAGCTGAGCGAGAAAATCGCCGCTTACGACAAACTGGTCAACACCCCGGAAGGCCAGCAGCTATACGACCAGTTCAAGAAAACCTTCGCTGCCTATCGCAGTGGCATCGCTCAATCCTTCGCCCTTGCTGAGCAAGGCAAGCGTGATGAGCTGACCAAATTGTTGCTGGTCGACATGAAGACAGTGGTCGATGGCTCCGGCAAGCAACTCAACGATCTGGCAGACCTGTTCGCCAAACAGGTCGCCGCCGAAAGCCAGAAGTCCGCTGCGCACTACGAAAACTCGCGCACGATTGTCAGTTTGTTCATTGCCTTGGCCGCACTGGCCACCGTAGCACTGGCGATGATGCTCACGCGCAGCATCGTTCGTCCGCTGAGCAGTGCAGTGAGTGCAGCAGAAAGTGTCGCGCAGGGTGATCTGACCCGACCGATCGAAACCCATGGCAACGATGAAGTCAGTCGCTTGCTCAAAGCCTTGGCAACCATGCAACAGAACCTGCGTGAGACGCTGCAAGGCATCAGCGGTTCGGCGATGCAACTGGCGACGGCTGCCGATGAACTCAATGCGGTGACGCTCGACAGCACACAGGGGCTGCAACAACAGAACAACGAAATCGAACAGGCCGCGACTGCCGTCAACCAGATGACCGCCGCGGTGGAAGAGGTCGCACGCAATGCGGTGTCGACATCTGACGCGACTCGCCAGTCCAGCGAGTCGGCGCATCTGGGCCAAGTGCGCGTCAGTGAGACCGCCACCGCCATCAACGCACTGGCCAACGATGTGCAGCAAACCGGCGAGTTGGTGCAATCACTGGCCAACCAGTCGCAGGACATCGGCAAAGTGCTGGACGTGATTCGGGCGATTGCCGAGCAGACCAATCTGCTGGCGCTCAACGCAGCGATTGAAGCGGCGCGCGCCGGCGAGAGCGGACGAGGCTTTGCCGTAGTGGCTGATGAAGTGCGGGCGCTGGCTTATCGCACGCAGCAGTCGACGCAGGAGATCGAGCAGATGGTCCAGGGCATGCGCAGCGGTTCGAGCCTGGCGCTGGATTCGATGCAGGCCAGTACCGCACGGGCGACGACCACGCTGGCGTTGGCTGAGCGCGCTGGTGAGGCGCTGCAAACCATTACCGCCTCGGTGCATGAGATCCATGAGCGTAATCTGGTCATTGCCAGTGCTGCGGAAGAACAAGCGCAAGTCGCGCGGGAAGTGGATCGCAACCTGGTGAACATTCGTGATCTGTCGGTACGTTCGGCCGCCGGTGCCGATCAGACCAGTGCCTCCAGCCACGAGTTGTCGCAACTGGCCAACGCCTTGCAGGGCATGGTCCGGCGTTTCCAGTTATAAACGGCAGACGTGAAAAAGCCGCGTTTCTGCCAAGAGAAGCGCGGCTTGGTTTTTTCTGCTGATCAGGCGCCGTCTTGATCTTTCAGGTGCTCGAACAGGCCTTTTGGCATCTTCTTGCCATTGGCTTCAAAGTTGGCCTTCACGTTGTTGTAGGCCTCTTGCTCGTCGATGAAACCG
Source organism: Pseudomonas sp. R84 (assembly GCF_009834515.1). Taxonomy (NCBI): domain Bacteria; kingdom Pseudomonadati; phylum Pseudomonadota; class Gammaproteobacteria; order Pseudomonadales; family Pseudomonadaceae; genus Pseudomonas; species Pseudomonas sp. R84. The sequence continues at coordinate 5,596,247 of NZ_CP019426.1, read as the reverse complement.
TCATAGTTGGTGTCGATCTTGTCGAAGTCGGACTTCGGCGCGACTTTCAGGAATTCGGCGCGCGAGACCTTGCCGTCACCGTCGCTGTCCGTCTTGGCCATCGAAGCATCACCACATTTGCCTTCACCGCATTTGCCCTCCGGCGCTTTCACCGAAGTTTCTGCCGAAGCGACCATGTAGCCCTGCGTCAGTGGTTGAGCGGCAAACACCGAACCGGACAACATCAAGCCGCCCGCCAGCGCGGCGCCGATCAGGCCAATGGATTTTTTACCGAGGGTCGAAGTACCGGACATTTACATTCTCCTGGGCTGCGCTGTGCAACCACATGTTAAGGACGATTGCCTGAGCAGGTGCTGCTCGGGTGTGGCCATTAAGCGGTGGCGGTGTATCGCGACGGTGCCGCCAGGCGGGGAGTTTGTAAGCGAAGGTTAGATATTACGGACGCAGATACATTACGAGACAGAATCACAAATCAAATGTAGGAGTGAGCCTGCTCGCGATAGCGGTGTGTCATTCAACAATGATGTCGACTGACGCACCGCTATCGCGAGCAGGCTCACTCCTACAGGTTTTTACATCAATGCAGTTTCAAACGCGGCTCGGTGCCTCGACCAATCTTGCTGCCCAGCATCAACATCGCCGTGCGGAACGGCCCGTACAATGCCATCTGGTGCATGCGATACAGCGACACGTAAAACATCCGCGCCAGCCAGCCTTCGAGCATCACGCTGCCGGTCAGGTTGCCCATCAAGTTACCCACAGCGGAAAAACGCGACAGCGAGATCAGCGAGCCGTAGTCGGTGTACTTGTATTCCGGCAGAGTCTTGCCTTCGATGCGCAGTTTCAGCGATTTGGCCAGCAGCGATGCCTGTTGGTGTGCGGCTTGCGCCCGTGGTGGCACGTTGCGATCAGTGCCCGGTTGCGGGCACGCGGCGCAATCGCCGAAGGCGAAGATGTTTTCATCGCGCGTGGTTTGCAGGGTCGGCAACACTTGCAGCTGATTGATGCGGTTGGTTTCCAGGCCATCGATGTCCTTGAGGAAACCCGGTGCGCGAATACCGGCAGCCCAGACTTTCAGGCTGGCCTTGATCTCATTGCCATCGGCAGTGATCAGGCTGTCGGCGGTCACTTCGCTGACCGAAGCGTTGGTCATCACATTGACCCCGAGTTTTTCCAGGGTCTTGTGTACCGGCCCGCTGATGCGTTCCGGCAGGGCAGGCAACACCCGTGGGCCGGCTTCGATCAGGGTGATGTGCATGTTTTCCGGTTTGATCCGGTCCAGACCATAAGCCGCCAGTTCGTGGGCGGCGTTGTGCAGTTCTGCCGCCAGTTCAACACCCGTGGCGCCAGCGCCGACGATGGCCACACTGATTTGCTCGACCACATCGGTTTGCCCGGCGTGTGCACGCAGATAGTGATTAAGCAGTTGCTGATGGAAGCGCTCGGCCTGTTTGCGGGTGTCGAGGAACAGGCAGTGCTGCGCCGCGCCCTGCGTGCCGAAATCATTGGTGGTGCTGCCGACGCTGATCACCAGCGAGTCGTACTGCACTTCCCTCGCCGGCACCAGTTCTACGCCGTTTTCATCGTAGGTGGCGGCCAACTGGATTTTCTTCTGCGCGCGATCGAGCCCGCTCATGCGCCCCAGCTGGAACTCGAAGTGGTTCCATTTTGCCTGGGCAACATAGTTGAGTTCGTCTTCGGAAGAGTTCAGCGATCCGGCGGCCACTTCGTGCAACAGCGGCTTCCAGATGTGCGTCAGATTGGCGTCGACCAGCATCACACTGGCCGTGCCGCGCTTGCCCAGAGTCTTACCCAGACGGGTAGCCAACTCCAGACCGCCGGCGCCGCCGCCGACAATAACAATACGATGGGACATAGGAATAACTCGCAAGGTTTTTAAAGGAAATCGGTGTCGTTACCCAAGCGAGCGCGAGGCAGCTCATAGCGTCAGGTAACTGATAAATCGGCTCAACAGGCCCAGACCAATGGTCACTGCCAGCACCAGCACCAGGAGCATCCACGGCCGGAAAGGCCGGCGCTCGACTCGGTGTTGGGACAGTTGCAGGTACTCTTCGACATGTTTCTGGTCTTCGGGGTTCAGGCGGCTGGTCATATTTGCCTCGTCAGGTAGACGTTGCTGAATGGGCAGAAGCTACAGCGGTTTCTATCCGGGGTTGAACGCAGCATAGCCGCTGTCCGGAACCGGTTCGACGCTGACCCGGTCTTCGAGGCGAATGATCCCGCTTTGTAACACCCGCGCGGTAATTCCGCCATGGCCGCGCACCGCTTGAAAGGTGCCCGGGCCAAGGTTGTTCTGCAGCCGTGCGCAGGGCTGACACCAGCCCGTGGTTTCGAATATTGCCTGACCGATACGAAAGCGCCGACCCTTGAGGCTAAACAAATTGATACCGCTGATAACGAGATTACGGCGCAGATCTTCAGGCCTGACAGGTTGATCATCGGGGCGCCCCATCAATGCGCTGATCACCGGCAGATGTTCCCACTGGATCAGCGTCACCTGCCGCGCGTTACGCACACCGGGGCGGGCGTGATCGCCGGTCAGTCCTGCTTCCAGCCGCGCTTCCACCGCATCAAGTTCAATCATCGGCCCGCGCGACTCGGGGCGCACGCCGATCCAGCGCACACGCCCAGTCTGCGGCACATCGGCGATCAATTGCTGAAGTGGTGTCACAGGCTGATTCCCACATCAAAAACAATGCTGCGACCGAGGTTGCTACGCAGAAAGTCCGGTGCGTCCGGATGGGCGAACAGCACACGGGCGAAGGTCGGGCCAACCAGGGAAAGCGAGCGCCAACCCTGACGCAGATATTCGGTAGGCGGTGGAAAATGGCTGTTCAAGTCCAGTACTTCACGTTTGAGGCTGGCGAAGGCGATGATATCCAGTTCGCCCAGATCCATGCCACGTTCCTTGTAGTTGTGCGCCTTCTTGCGCAAGGTCGGTGCCAGTCGCAGCAGGAATTCATTGGCCGGAATGCGCTTGGGCTTGGCCTCACGGCGCACCAGTTGGCTGAGAGAAAAGGCGCTGCGTCGTCGCTGTAATTCATCGCGCCATTCATCGTTGAGCCGGCGCCCCTCGTCGAGCACGAAGAACACCTCGAAATTGGCATCGCGAAACAGCACGTCCGGCGGCTCGCCGGCCGGCGCGAATTCATCGGCGCGGTAGGGAATGTTCAGGCCTTGCAGCAGGCGCTGGCAGACCCAACGCTCACGCTCCCATTTGCGGGCATTGGACAGAAAGGCGTTGGCCTGCTCGGCCGCGATGGTCAGCAGGCGTAAATAATCTGAGTCATCCATAAGCCCAAGCTTAGCGTTCAAATGCGACAAGCAGAAAGCTTTGCTTGAACCGCCCGTTCACCTTGCCCTTGTAGGAGCTGCCGAAGGCTGCGATCTTTTGATCTTGCTGTTAAATCAAAAGATCGCAGCCTTCGGCAGCTCCTACAGCTGAATGTCGATGGAGGGTGAGGGAATGATTGGAGCTGAACTGCTTTCGACGGCGAGCCTGACGCTCGGCTGGCTGATTTATGTGCCGGTGCTGCTCTGGGCGATTTTGCGTGCGCCGTGGGTCGAGTTGTTCAGTGACAGCCGGCGTCAGCATCTGCTGTTCGGGACGGTGTTCGCGTTGTTCCTGTTGTGGCTGGTGCGCAGGGATTTCGACACGGGCGTGTCTTATCATTTCATCGGCATGACGGCGGTAACGTTGCTGCTGGACTGGCCGCTGGCGATTGTCGGCGGGCTGGTCGCGCAAATGGGTCTGGTGCTGCTCGGGCGTCAGGATCTACTGGCCGTCGGGGGCAATGGCACTTTGTTCATTTTGCTGCCGGTGCTGGTTACCGAATGCGTGGCGATCGTCGTCGAGCGCGCACAGCCACGCAATCCGTTCGTGTACATCTTCTGTTCCGGCTTCTTTGCCGCCGCGCTGTCAGCCCTGTTGTGCCTGATCCTCAGCCTGACGCTGCTGTGGTACGACGGTCTCTTTGCCATGCCGGAGTGGCTGGAAGATTTCATCGGTTATCTGTGGCTGCTGCTGTTTCCCGAGGCGTTCATCAACGGCATGATCGTCAGTGCCCTGGTGGTATTCAGCCCGGAATGGCTGGAGACCTTCAACCGCACACGCTACCTTTCGGCGCCGTGGAAGGACGACGATCCGAAGTCTTGATCCACATCAAACCGGCTGCGCGCGGGAAATTTCATGCTCGCACAAATCCCTTCAGGAGCAGCGGCATGAGCGTTTACGAGTGGGCAAGGCAGGAAACCCGGCAGAGTCTGGACATGGCGCAGGAGGTGGGCTTTGACCCGGGGTTGAGTTTGCGCGCCTTGCTCAGTGCGGTGGTGCAGCAGAGCAAGGCCGTGCGCAACGCCGAAGACCTGGCCGACGAGTTGCGTTTTCTCGCGGAAAACCTCGACGACAATCAGGACTACGGCTTTATGCGGCCCTGATCGGATCAGTGGCGCGGATCGAAATCGCCGGAAAACAGTTCATCTTCGGCGTCCGGTGCGACCGGAATCTTGTGTTCTTCCGACGCCCAGGCGCCGAGGTCGATCAGTTTGCAGCGATCGGAGCAGAACGGCCGAAACTTGTTTTCGGCAGTGAATTCCACGGGGGCGCCGCAGGTTGGGCATTCAACGGTTGGGGTCTGGCTCATGCATGGCCTCCGGATAATGTCAGGTATAAGTGATGCAGACGCTCGACCTCGCTGTGCAGCCAGGCGAGGTCGCGGTCGTTGACCACCACGTCGTCGGCACGATTCACGCGATCTTCGCGGCTCGACTGGGCCTTGAGGATCGCCTGAACCTGCTCTTCGCTGGTCTGGTCACGCTGCAAGGTGCGTTCGATCTGCAGTTGTTGCGGGGCGTCGATCACCAGAATGCGCTGAGTCATCGCGTATTGCCCGGATTCGATCAACAACGGCGAAACCAGAATCGCGTAAGGCGATTTTGCCAGCGCCAGGTGATGGGCGATTTCCTCGGCGATCAACGGATGCAGCAGGGCTTCGAGCCAGCGGCGTTCTTCCGGCACTTCAAAGATCAGTTTGCGCAGGGCGGCGCGATCCAGCGTGCCATCGGCCAGCAGCACGCCGGGGCCGAAGTGTTCGGCAATCTTTGCCAGCGCCGGACGCCCCGGCTCTACCACCCAGCGCGCCGCATGATCGGCATCCACCACGTGGATACCCAGATCAATGAAGTGCTGGGCCGCCGCGCTTTTGCCGCTGCCGATGCCGCCGGTGAGGCCGAGAATCCAGGATTTTTCCACAGGGGTATTCATTTCAAACCGACAAACTGCCAATAGAAGTCGGTTATTTGACCACCCCAGAGCAAGGCAATCCAGCCGGCAATTGCCAGATAGGGGCCGAAGGGGATGGGGGTCGAGGTTTTCTCATTACGCAAGCGCAGCAAAATCACCCCGATAATGGCGCCGACCAGCGATGACAACAGGATCGTCAGCGGCAAAATCTGCCAGCCGCCCCACGCTCCAAGCAACGCCAGCAGCTTGAAATCACCGTGGCCGATGCCGTCCTTGCCGGTCAGCAGTTTGAACAGCCAGAATACTGACCACAGCGCCAGGTAACCGGCCACCGCGCCCCACAGTGCATCGTGCAACGGCACGAACAAGCCGAAGCTGTTGACGATCAGCCCTAGCCACAGCAACGGCAGTACCAGCACATCGGGCAACAGTTGATGCTCGGTGTCGATCAGACTCATCGCCAGCAAACCCCAGGTGAGGACGATCAACAGGCACGCCGGCCAACCGAAACCGAAGTGCCAGGCGATGAAGGCCGAGAGCAACCCACAGGCCAGTTCGGTTAGTGGATAACGTTTGCTGATCGGTGCGGTACACGCAGAGCAGCGCCCGCGCAGCCACAGGTAACTCAACAGGGGAATGTTTTCCCACGGGCGAATCCGGTGGGCGCAATGCGGACATTCGGAGTGCGGCAGCATCAGGTTGTAAGTGGGCAGCGGCGTTTCACCAGGCAAACCGAGCACATCGTGGGCCTGCTGGCGCCAGTCGCGCTCGAGCATTTTCGGCAGACGCCAGATCAGCACGTTGAGGAAGCTGCCGACCACCAGACCCAGCAGCAGGGCGGTGAAGACAAAGGCCAGCGGATACAGGGCGAACAGTTCTTCGATAGGCATGTCAGATCGCTGAGCCAAGTTGGAAGATCGGCAAATACATGGCCACCACCAGCCCACCGACGATTACCCCCAGCACCACCATGATAAATGGCTCCATAAGGCTGGTGAGGTTGTCGACCATGTTATCCACTTCCTCTTCGTAAAACCCCGCGACCTTGTCGAGCATCTCATCCAGCGCGCCGGACTCTTCGCCGATCGCGGTCATTTGCACGGCCATGTTGGGAAAGACCCCGGTGCTGCGCATCGAAAAATTCAGCTGCATGCCGGTCGAGACGTCCTGACGAATCCGCAGCACAGCACGCTTGAACACCACGTTGCCGGTGGCGCCGGCCACCGAGTCGAGCGCTTCCACCAGCGGCACACCGGCAGCGAATGTGGTCGACAGGGTTCGAGCGAATCGCGCCACGGCGGATTTGTACATCAGCGTGCCCACCAAGGGCAGTTTCAATAGCCAGGTGTCTTTGCGATCGCGTAATGCCTGAGATGTTTTCAGTGCATGGCGAGTACCAAAGATCGTCACGACCAGCGCGCCGAGAATCGCCCACCACCATTGCTGCATGAATTCCGACAGACTGATCACCATCAGCGTGAAGGCCGGCAGCTCTGCGCCGAAACCGGAAAACACCGACTGAAACTGCGGCACCACTTTAACCAGCAGTATTCCGGTCACGACTGCTGCCACCAGCACCACGGCGGTGGGGTAGGTCATGGCTTTTTTGATCTTGGCCTTGAGCCGTTCGCTTTTTTCCTTATAGGTCGCGACCCGTTCCAGCAACGTGTCGAGTGCGCCGGACTGCTCGCCGGCGTCGACCAGATTGCAATACAACTCGTCGAAATACTGCGGCTTCTTGCGCAGGGCTGTGGCGAAGCTGTTACCGGCCGCGACCTCCTGCTTCACCTCGTCCACCAGTTTGCGCATGGCCGGGTTTTCAAAGCCTTCGCCAATGATGTCGAACGACTGCAGCAGCGGCACACCAGCCTTCATCATGGTCGCCATCTGCCGGGTGAACAGAGCAATGTCCTGGGCTTTGATGCGTTTGCCAAAGCTCAACAACGACGCGGTCTTCTTGCGTACTTTGCCGGGATTGATCCCCTGTTTACGCAGTTGTGCCTTGATCAGTGCAGGGTTCTGTCCACTTAATTCGCCAGTGACTTTGCTGCCTTTCCTGTCCGTGCCTTCCCAGGCATAAATGCTGATTTTCGCTGCCTTGACCGCCATGTTCAGTCCTTGGTGACCCGGTTGATTTCTTCAAGGCTGGTGATGCCTTGCATGGCCTTGTGCAGCCCGGAGGTGCGCAGGTCGTCGAAGCCGTCGCGGCGCATTTGAATGTCGATTTCCAGCGAGTTGCCTTCGGCCATGATCAAGCGTTGCAGCTCCGGTGTGTTTTTCACCACTTCATAAATCCCCACGCGTCCCTTGTAACCGCCGTTGCAGTGATCGCAACCGACCGGCTCGTAGATCGTGAAATGACCGATGCGTTCCTCGGGGAAGCCTTCCTTGATCAAAGTTTCGCGTGGGATCTCGATGGGCTTCTTGCAGTGGCTGCACAGTTTGCGCGCCAGGCGCTGGGCGATGATCAGACTGACCGACGTGGCGATGTTGAAACCGGGAATGCCCATGTTATGCAGGCGCGTCAGAGTTTCCGCGGCGCTGTTGGTATGCAGGGTCGAGAGCACCAGGTGACCGGTCTGCGCAGCCTTGATCGCGATCTCGGCGGTTTCCAGATCGCGGATCTCGCCGACCATGATCACGTCCGGGTCCTGGCGCAGAAACGAGCGCAGCGCCTGAGCAAAGTCGAGTCCTTGTTTGGGATTGACGTTGACCTGGTTGATGCCTTCCATGTTGATTTCCACCGGGTCTTCAGCGGTGGAGATGTTGATGTCGACGGTGTTGAGGATATTCAGGCCGGTGTACAGCGACACGGTTTTACCCGATCCGGTGGGCCCGGTGACCAGAATCATGCCCTGTGGCTGCTTGAGCGCGGCCATGTACAGGTCTTTCTGCTCTGGTTCATAGCCAAGGGCGTCGATGCCGATCTGCGCACTGGACGGGTCGAGGATCCGGATCACCACTTTCTCGCCCCACAGGGTCGGCAAGGTGTTGACGCGGAAATCGATCGACTTGCTCTTCGACAGACGCATCTTGATCCGCCCGTCCTGCGGTTTGCGCCGTTCCGAGATATCGAGGCTGGCCATGACTTTCAGGCGTGCGGCGATGCGCCCGGCCAGTTGAACCGGTGGCTTGGCCACCTCGCGCAGGATGCCGTCGGTGCGCACCCGCACCCGGTAGTTCTTCTCGTAAGGTTCGAAGTGCAAGTCGGATGAGCCGCTCTTGATCGCGTCTAGCAGCATCTTGTGAACGAAACGCACCACCGGCGCATCGTCGGCATCGAGGCCACCGATGGCCTCCTGTTTGCTGTCGTCGATTGATTCGACATCGAGGCCATCGAGATCGACATCGGCCATGTCTTCCAGGCCACTGGTGTGGGTGTCGAAGAACTTCTCGATGGCATCGGTGAGCTTGTCGTCCTCGACCAGAATGGCTTCGGTGCTCAGCCCGGTACTGAACTGAATGTCGTTGATCGCTTGATGATTGCTCGGGTCGGAAATCCCCACGAACAGCTTGTTGCCGCGTCGCCACAAAGGCAGGGCGTGATGCTGGCGTACGAGTTTTTCGCTGACCAGGCCTTTGGGCTGGGTTTCCTTGTCCAGACAGTTGAGATCGAGGAACGCCATGCCGAAGTGCTCGGAAGCGATCTCGGCGACCTGTGAGCTTTTCACCAGTTTGTTCTGCACCAGATAGCTGACCAGCGACAGGCGATTGCGCTGGGCCTGTTGCCAGGCTTGCTGGGCGCCTTTTTCCGTGAGCAGTTCGGCCTGCACCAATTGTTTGGCCAGACCGCTCAGAGCGATGTCATTCATGGGGATCCCGCACGCTTGCAGTTCATGACTTATAGCCTAGTCAAGTGACAGCGCCAAACACGCCCGGTGCAGGTGACAAAAATTGTCAGATAGTGCGGTTGCGGGTTGTAGGAAAAGGCGTTGTAGGGGGTTCGCGCCCAACGGGCTGGGCTTGGAGGCGTTGGCATGGCCTATGCTGCGTCCCTTGCAGATCATGAGATTTCGACTCATGCATGGAGCGTGTCTATGAAAAAACAACAAGGTTTTACTCTGATCGAACTGCTGATCGTGGTGGCGATCATCGGGATTCTGGCGACCATCGCCTTGCCGCAGTATTCCAAGTATCAGGCGCGGTCGAAGGTAACGGCGGGGCTGGCGGAGATCAGTGCGCTGAAGGTGCCGTTTGAAGACACCATCAATCAAGGAACCAATCCGACACTGGCCATCGTGAAGGGCGATGCGGCGACCTCGACATCCAATTGCGCGCTGACGGCCTCCGGTACTGCCGCCGATGGTGCGGGAACAATCGTTTGTACGATCGCCAACGCGCCAGCTCCTGTGCTGGGTAAAACAATCACTCTGACACGTACCGCCACCACTGGGTGGGCGTGTACTACAAACGTGTCGCCGGATTACTCGCCTAAAGGCTGCACCGCCAGTGGTACATAACTGGGTTGTGTGCTGACCAGAATGCCCCGCAATGCGGGGCATTTTTCATTGCGCAGCCGTTCACAAAAGCTTCAATAATTTCAGCGTCTTAGGAACTTTCCAAAAAACCGCAAGTTGCATGCGAATATTGTCCGGCTCATGCAAATTGCATGATTTCGAAAATTCGTGATAAGTATAACTTGTTGATTTATAAAGAAATTATATAGCTGCAAAAGTTGGCACAGCGTTCGCAACTACCTTGGTAACCCTGCTGACAAGACAACCAGCAGACTTTCCAGAAAAACAGGAGTTACTCGTATGAAGAAGTTCGCTATCACTGCCGCTGCTGCTACCGCGCTGACCCTGACCATGGCTTCCGGTGCATTCGCACAATCCACTCAGGCTACCCAGGCTCCAATGACTCTGGCTGCCGGTGAAGTCACCCAGGCTAAAGAAGCTACTTCTGACACTTGGATCACCACCAAAGTCAAAGCTGACTTGGTCACCGAAAAAGGCATTCCAGGCACTGACATCAAAGTAGAAACCAACAAAGGCGTTGTATCGCTGTCGTCGACTACTGCTGTAACTGAATCGCAGAAAGACGTTGCTGTTGCGATCGCCAAGAAAATCAAAGGCGTCAAAGCGGTCTCCGCTGACGGCCTGAAAGCCGAGTAAGGCATGACTTCTCGCCTGGACCGGGAGAAGGCGCGACAGACGGGCCGAGCAATACGTCTGCCGCAACTTTAGAGTTCATGCGAACGGTCACACGGATGTGACCATTACAGGCCCCGCCACTTGTGTCGGGGCCTGTTCTATTTCAGAGACAACACAAAACAAATGTAGGAGTGAGCCTGCTCGCGATAGCGGTGTGTCAGTCCGCAATTTGATTAGCTGACAGACCGCTATCGCGAGCAGGCTCACTCCTACAGGGGGAATCGGTGTCGGGTCAGTTACCGCGTTTGCTGTTGATCTGGCGCAGGCGATTGCCTTCGAAGCGCAGGTATTGAAACATGCCGTTACTTGGGCCGTAGGTCCATTCCTCGACCTGAAACTCCTCGCGGCGATTGGCGCTGCGCTTGTAGCCGAGCAAATCGCGACTGACCGGCTCACCGCACTTTTGCAGGACTTCGCTTGAGCGGTCGCCAAGGCTGATCAACTGACTGCCGCAGCGCAGGGTATCGGACGCCGAGGCGTGACTGGCCGCGAACGTCATTGCGATCAAGGCCAGCCACTGCGGTTTCATCACTCGGCATCCAGATGCATTTGCGTTACTACGCGGCCATCGCTCTCGGCTTCACCCAGATTGGCGTCGATGAAGTACACGCGGTCGTCTGCCAGTTGGCCTTTATCAACCAGATAATCCTTGATGCTGCTGGCACGGTCCTGACCCAATTGGCGCAGCAACACATCGCTGCCACTCCAGAACTGGATCACCCCTTCGCGCATCTTCGCCGTGCGTTCTTCCTTGCCCAGATCCTTCCATTCGGCCGGCGGCTGGGTTTTCAGGCGGGTGCGGTAAATGCCCTCGAGCAGTGGACCTTTCTCGCTGTCGGGCACTTGCAGCAGCGACGCCTGAGCCGGGACTTTATCGCCACGACGCTGGAGCATCTTGTAGTAGTTGTACTGGTATTCACGTTCCAGACGCTGCTCGGCGAGCAACGGGCCGTCACTGCTTTTGGCGGCCGTGCCTTCGATCTCCAGACGCAGTGCCGGACGCTCCTTCAGCGCCTGAGACAGTTTGATCAGCGCCGCTTCGGCATCCTTGCTCAACTCGCTGGAACCCGGAGCAAACGACACGGTGCCAAGGTCTTGCGAACTGCCACCACTGATCAGGCCGCCAATCATCTTGAATGGCGCGGCGGCGGCTTTGACGATCAGGTTGCGCAGGGTCTGCCAGACAATCGGCATCACGCTGAACTGCGGGTTGTTCAAGTCGCCGGTCACCGGCAATTCGATGGAGATCTTGCCGTCGACATCCTTGAGCAAGGCAATCGCCAATTTCAGCGGCAGGCTCACGGCATCCGGGCTGTCGACTTTTTCGCCGAGCTGCAATTGCTCGACCACCACTTTGTTTTCGGCTTTGAGCTGGCCCTTGGTGATCAGGTAATGCAGGTCGAGGTTGAGCCGGCCTTTGCGGATGCGGTACCCGGCGAATTTGCCGGAGTAGGGCGTCAACGTGGTCAGCTCGACGCGTTTGAAACTGGTAGCGATGTCGAGGCTGGCCATCGGGTCGAACGGATTCACCGCGCCCTTGATGGTCACCGGTGCATAGCGGTCGACCTTGCCTTTGATGTCGACGCTGGCCGGTTTCGCCTGACGGCTGTCGATGGTGCCGATCTGGCCGTTGAGCTGCTGCACGGCGGTGGCGAAGTTCGGCGTCAGGCTGAAGTCGGCGAAGTTGGCCGAGCCGTCGTTGATGGCGATGCCGCCAATGTGAATGCCCAGCGGTTTTTCGTTGCTGGCCGGTTTCGCCGCTGTGGTTTTGGTGCCGCTGTCGGCGGGCTGCGGAATCAGCAGATCGTCAATGTTGGTGGTGCGATCATCGTTGATCATGAACCGCACATAAGGCTGGAACAGGTTGACCTTGTCGATCGACAGGCTGTCGCCGTGTTGATAATTCAGGCCTTCGACGACCACCTGCTGCCACTTGAGGAAGTCGCGGGTTTTCAGAGTGTCGAGGGTGTGCAGTTGATCGATCTGCGCCCGTCCGGTGACGCTGAGCGCCAGCGGTTCGGTGCTTTTCAGATTGACCTTCAGATCACTGCCGAGCATGCCGCTGCGCAGTTCCAGGCGAATGAACGGGTTGATGTAGGACTGTGCGACGCGCAGGTCGATGTCCTGGGTTTTCACATTGAGCTGGGCGTTGACCGGGGCGAGATTGACGGTGCCGTCGGCCGTGATCTTGCCTTGCTTGCCCACGCCGCTATCGAGCTTGAGCTGGAAGGGCGAACCGTTGAGGCTGTCGAAGTCTTGCAGGTCGACGTTCAGCGGGGTGATATCCAGTGCCACCGCAGGTGTTGCCGAACGGTCGGCCAGATGCACGGTGTAGTTACGCAATTGCACGTCTTTGAGCAGCACCTGCCAAGGCTTGCTCGGCGCAGTGGGTTCAGCTTTTGGCGAGTCGGCAGCGGCCGGCGTGTCTGCCGGTTCTGCGGCGGCTTTGGCGGCGGGTTTCGACGGTTGGCTGGCGAACAGTTTCTGCCAGTCCAGTTGTCCGTCGGCTTCAAGGGCTGCCCAGGTTTCCAGTTTGTTGCTGCGGATCTTGCCGACCACGACTTGTTGCTTGGCCAGATCCACCGAGGTTTCGCTGACGTCGAGGCGTTCGAGTTTCGCCAGTGGCCGTCCGTCCGGGGCTTTGATGGCAAACGGCGCGATGCTCACCGCCACGTTGTTCAACTGCAGTTCGGTTTCTTTCGACAGATTGAGTTTGTATTCGCTGCTGAGACTGATCACACCGTCTTCAAGCACCAAGGGCACTGAATCACGCACGTAGGGCCAGAAGGCTTTCATCTTGCCGTCGGTGACTTTCAGGGTGCCTTCGGAGGTGAACGGGATCAGGCTGAAATTGCCACTCCAGTCGATCCGGCCGCCAGCGGGGCCGATGGCGACCAGGGTCATGTCGGCGCTGTCTTCGGGGAGGGTGCTGAGGTTTTTCAATTCGAAGCTCAGGTCATCGTAGAGAAACTCGATGGGCTCGCTCGGGCGCACGTCCTCAAAGTGCACGACGCCGCCGGCCAGTTTGATGTTGTCGATGCGCAGCGGGAAGGGCTTGGCGTTCGGATCGGCCGGTGTCGGCTCACTGGCCGGCACATTGAACAGGCCCAGCAGGTTGAGCTTGCCGTCTTTGGCGAAAAGGATTTCAGTCTTCGGCTTGTCCAGCTCGATGTTCGCCAGATGCAGGGCTTTGGTCCACAGGCTGTCGATTTGCAGGTCGGCGTACAGGCGATCGAAACCGATCTGCTCCTTGCCCGGCTCGCCAATGACCAGCCCCCACAGGGTGACTTCAAGGCTGAACGGGTTGAGTTCGACACGCTGGATATGCGCAGGCACCGTGGCGTAATTGGCCAGTTGTTGATTGGCCACACGCAGGGCGATGCCTGGCAAAATCAGAAACCCCAGCAGGCTGTAGAGGGCCAGAGCAGTCAACAGGGCGCCAATCGCGCGAATCAATCCTTTGGGCATGTGCGGCTTCATCTGTCTGAATCGGAGTGCCTTGGAGTATGGCACGCGATTCTGGTTCCGAAGTACCTCGCATGGAGCAGGATTGTTCAGATTCTTCTGTCGGAACGCTTTCCATGTGGGAGCGAGCCTGCTCGCGAAGGCGTCATACCAGTCGCTCTATTAGTTGGCTGATGCTCCGCGTTCGCGAGCAGGCTCGCTCCCTCATTGGACAGTTGTCAGCCGCGCGGTCGGATCAGAGCTGCAGGATCAGGGTTTTCAGCGGCGGTTGCTGGTCCATGGACGGGAAGTCGGCGCCCGGTGTCATCACGCTCCACTCACGTACCGGTCGCCCAGCCTTCTCGGCGCAGCGCAGCACCTGCTCGCGCCAGTCGTCCATGCTGACTTTCGCCAGGTTGTTGCAGCAGATCAGCACGCCGTTGTCGGCGGTGGTCAGCAGGGCCGGTTTGAGCAGGCTCTGGTAGTCGCGCAGTAAATCGACAGTGCCGAATGCGCTCTTGGCCCACGCGGGCGGGTCGAGCAGGACCAGGTCGTATTGGCGCTGATCGAGGCGTTGGTAGCTCGGCAGTTTCTGCCCGCGACGCTGGCTGATCGGCAGGCCGGCGAGTTGGCGAATGGCCGGGAAGTAGTCCGACTGGATGAACTCCATCTCGGGCAACTGCGGGTTGAGCAGACCGTTTTCGCGACCGACCGCCAGATTGCCTTCGGCGAAATCCAGGTTGCACACTTCACGCGCGCCACCGGCGGCCGCACTGAGGCCGACGCCGCAGGTGTAGGCGAACAGGTTGAGCACGGATTTGCCTTTGGCGTGATCCTTGACCCAGCCGCGCGTGTTGCGCAGGTCGAGGAACAGCAGCGGGTCTTGTCCGGCATGGCGACCGCGCACCCGGTAGTTCAGACCCCATTCGTGACCGACCAGATCGGCCAGCGCGGCGTCTTCGGCTTTGTAGACGCTGTCTTCACGATCAATGCGCGAATTGCCACGGGAGCGGTCGTTGTAGACCAGCAACGTTTCCAGCCCCAGGCTCTGATTAACCATCGCGTGCAATTGCAGCAGGTCATCGCGCTCGAGCGTCTGGTGGAAGCTTTGCACCAGCAGTTGCGGGCCATAGCGGTCGATAGTCAGACCGCCGGCGCCTTCCTGGCTGCCGTGGAACAGCCGATAGCAATCGGTGCCCTGGCGGTGCAACTCGGCCAGCAGATCCTGGCGTTGATCGAGGGCGGCGCGCAGCGCCTGATTCAAGGAAGACATGCGGGCGCCTTGCTGGAGAGAATGGGGGCGCGGGAGTTTAGCAGTTACTGAGCGGCAAGCTCCAAGCTTCAATCCCCAAGCTTAAATCTTGCAGCTTGCAGCTTGCAGCTTGCGGCTTGCGGCTCTGAGCGTCAGCTCAGCCCCATCCGGCGGTTGGCGCGTTGCACCGAACCATTGCGCATCGCCCAGCGCAGCATCGGTGCGCTGCGTTTGACACTGGCGCGAATCAACTGGCGCTGCAGCGAACTCTGTCGCACATCAAGCATATCGCTGGCCCAATCCGGCAACAGATCGATACCGGCCTTCATCATCAGATCGCCAAACGGTCGCGCCAGAACACTCGGCGCCGGTGCGTCGAGCAACAAGCGCAAAACCTCACGGCTGCGCTCATCGCACAGCAACTGCGGGCGCATGCGTTGCAGATAATCGGCTACGGCTTGCCGCGATTTCGGCACATCCCGCGCACCGAGGCGTTCGGCAATCACGGCGATTTCCGCGTAATAACGATCCTGATCCGCCCCCGACAACTGCGGATTGCGATAACGCAAATGCGCCGCCAGAAAGTTACTGACTTCAGCCACGTGCACCCACGTCAGCAAATCCGCATCGCTGGCCGCATAAGGCCGGCCATCCGGCGCGGTGCCGACGACTTGCAGGTGAATGGTGCGTACCTTCTCGATCAACCAATCTGCATCGCGGCGCGAGCCAAACGTGGTGCCGGAAACAAACTGGCTGGTACGCCGCAAGCGCCCGAGCATGTCCTGGCGAAAATTCGAATGATCCCAAACCCCGGCCAGTGCCAGTGGATGCAGGGCTTGCAGCAACAACGCGCTGATCCCGCCGATCAACATGCTGCTGAAATCGCCGTGCACTTGCCAACTGACCGAGTCGGGGCCGAACAGGCCGGGATCGCCCTTGGGGTTTTCCAGATCGAGTTGGCCGAGGGACAGCCCGGTCAGGCTCATGAGTTGGTTTTCAATACGACTGCGGATGAATTCCATGACCACTCAGTGCGAAAGGGCGGGCGCGGGCGTTTGACCGCGCCCGGGGTGTTACTGATTGAGGCGCTTGTCGATCAGGCCTTGCACCACACTAGGATCAGCCAGGGTCGAGGTGTCGCCGAGGCTGTCGAGTTCGTTGCAGGCGATCTTGCGCAGAATGCGCCGCATGATCTTGCCTGAACGGGTTTTCGGCAAGGCCGGCGCCCACTGGATCAGGTCTGGTTTGGCGAAGCTGCCGATTTCCTTGCTGACGTGGGCGAGCAATTCTTTTTTCAACTCGTCATTCGGTTCGGTGCCGTTCATGGGTGTGACGAAGGCGTAGATGCCCTGACCTTTGACGTCGTGGGGGTAACCGACCACGGCGGCTTCGGCGATGCTGTCGTGCAGCACCAGCGCGCTTTCGACTTCGGCGGTGCCGATGCGGTGGCCGGAGACGTTGATCACGTCGTCGATGCGCCCGGTGATCCAGTAATCGCCATCCTCATCGCGGCGCGCGCCGTCGCCGGTGAAGTAGTAGCCGGGGTAGGGTTTGAAATAGGTGTCGACCATGCGTTGCGGGTCGCCGTAGACGCTGCGGATCTGCGCCGGCCAACTGGATTTGATCGCCAGCACGCCGCTGCCGGCGCCTTTGATTTCCTTTCCGTGTTCATCGAGCAGTACCGGTTGTACGCCGAACATCGGCTGCGTGGCGCAGCCCGGTTTGATCCGCTGGGCGCTGACCAGCGGGCTGAGCATGATGCCGCCGGTCTCGGTCTGCCACCAGGTGTCGACGATAGGGCAGCGCTGTTCGCCGACCACGTTGAAATACCACTCCCACGCTTCCGGGTTAATTGGCTCACCGACGCTGCCGAGTAATCTGAGGCTCTGCCGCGAGGTTTCCTTCAACGGTTCGGCGCCCTCGCGCATCAACGCGCGCAGCGCAGTGGGTGCGGTGTAGAAAATGTTGACCTGGTGTTTATCGATGACCTGCCAGAATCGTGAACTGTTCGGGTAGCTCGGCACGCCTTCGAACATCAGCGTGGTCGCGCCGTTGGCCAGCGGGCCGTAGACGATGTAGCTGTGGCCGGTGACCCAACCAACATCGGCGGTGCACCAGAACACCTCGCCGTCGCGGTAATCGAGCACATATTTGAAAGTCATCGCCGCTTGCAGCAAATAGCCGCCGGTGGTGTGCAGTACGCCTTTGGGTTTACCGGTGCTGCCCGAGGTGTAGAGGATGAACAGCGGATCTTCGGCGTCCATTGGTTCCGCTGGGCAATCGTCGCTGACATCGCGTACAGCCTGGTGATACCAGAGGTCGCGGCCTTCGACCCAGTCGACGTTGCCTTGGGTGCGCTCTACCACCACGACGGTGCTGACGTCCGGGCAACTCTGCAGGGCTTTGTCGACGTTCTGCTTGAGCGGCACGAACTTGCCGCCGCGTACACCTTCGTCGGCGGTGATCACTGTGCGGCAATCGGCATCGAGAATACGGTCACGCAGGGAATCAGGAGAGAAGCCGCCAAACACCACCGAATGGATCGCGCCGATTCGTGCACAGGCAAGCATAGCGTAGGCAGCTTCGGGGATCATCGGCATGTAGATGCACACCCGGTCGCCTTTGTTCACGCCACGGCTTTTCAGCACGTTGGCCAAGCGGCAGACATGGTGATGGAGTTTTTTGTAAGTGATTTGTGCCGATTCGGCCGGATCGTCGCCTTCCCAGAGCAGTGCGGTCTGTTCGCCGCGCTTTTCCAGGTGGCGGTCGATGCAGTTGTAGCTGACGTTCAGTTTGCCCCCGGCAAACCAGGCGGCTTCACCGGTTTTCAGGTCGTAGCGCTGAACGGTCTGCCACGGCGTGCTCCAGTCGAGGAACCGCGTGGCCTGTTCGGCCCAGAAGGCCGTGGGGTGTTCAATGGATTCGCGGTACAGGCGCCGATAGTCTTCCTGACTCAATTGCGCAGCCCGGCGGACGGCATCGGCTTTGGGGAACGTGCTGATATCGAACATGACGGTTCCTTATTCTTGTGGAGCGACAGGAATAAAGATGCGCCGAGCGATGCAGAGGTTCAAGTCATGCGCAAAACAACTGTGGGAGCGAGCCTGCTCGCGAATGCGGTGAGTCAGTCAACAAAGAGGCTGAATGACACACTGCATTCGCGAGCAGGCTCGCTCCCACATTGAAGATGGGTTGCCCACTGGAATTGTGGGCAACCCATTTACATCACCCGCGGTGACGACCGCGGAAGTAGTTGATCAGGCCCTGGGTAGAAGGGTCATCGGCAGTGGTTTCATCGCTGCCGACCAAGCGGTTGTAAACGCCTTTGCCCAGTTCCTTGCCCAATTCCACGCCCCACTGGTCGAAGGCGTTGATGCCCCAGACCACGCTTTGTACGAACACTTTGTGCTCATACATCGCCACCAGTGCGCCGAGACGACGTGGACTGATGCGTTCAACCACGATGGTGTTGCTCGGACGGTTGCCCGGGATCACCTTGTGCGGCGCGAGTTTGTGTACTTCTTCTTCGCTCATGCCTTTGTCGCGCAACTCTTGCTCGGCTTCCGGCAGGGTTTTGCCGAGCATCAGTGCCTGGCTCTGCGACAGGCAGTTGGCGTACAGCCACTGATGGTGGTCGGAAACCGGGTTGAAGCTGACGATCGGCACGATGAAATCGGCCGGGATCAACTGCGAACCTTGATGCAGCAACTGGTGGTAAGCGTGCTGACCGTTGCAGCCGACGCCGCCCCAGATCACCGGACCGGTATCGGTCGACACCGGCGTGCCGTCCTGACGCACGCTCTTGCCGTTGGATTCCATGTCCAGCTGTTGCAAGTGCTTGGTGATGTTACGCAGGTAATGGTCGTACGGCAGGATCGCGTGGCTTTGCGCGCCCCAGAAGTTGCCGTACCACACGCCGAGCAGCGCAAGTAGCACCGGCATGTTCTGTTCGAACGGCGCGGTCTGGAAATGCTGGTCCATGGTGTAAGCCCCGGACAGCAATTCCTTGAAGTTGGACATGCCGATGGCCAGAGCAATCGGCAAACCGATGGCCGACCACAGCGAATAACGACCGCCGACCCAGTCCCACATCGGGAAGATGTTTTCTTCGCGAATACCGAACGCCACGGCCGCTGCGTTGTTGCTCGATACAGCGATGAAGTGACGATACAGCTCGGCTTCCGAACCGCCCTGCGCCAGGTACCAGGCGCGTGCAGCTTGAGCGTTCTTCAGGGTTTCGAGGGTGTTGAACGACTTCGACGAAACGATGAACAGCGTGGTCTCGGCGCGCAGTTTCTGCGTCAGTTCGTGGAACTCACTACCGTCGATGTTCGCCAGATAGTGGCAACGCACGCCTTTCTGTGCGTACGACAGCAGCGCTTCGGAGACCAGCTCAGGGCCGAGGAACGAGCCACCGATGCCGATGTTCACCACGTCGGTGATCGGCTTCTCGGTGTAACCACGCCACAGGCCATCGTGTATGCGGCCAACCAGATCGGTAATCTGGTTCAAAACCTTGTGGACTTCCGGCATCACGTTGACGCCATTGACCGACAGCTTGTCGCCCACCGGGCGACGCAAGGCGGTGTGCAGCGCCGGGCGGCCTTCGGAAGTGTTGACGATTTCGCCTTCAAACAGCGCTTTGATGGCGCCTTTGAGATCGACTTCATTGGCCAGACCGACCAGCAGATTGCGGGTCTGGGCGTTGATCAAATTCTTCGAATAATCGAGAAACAGTCCGCAGCTGCTGAGGGTGAACTGGTTGAAGCGCTGCGGATCGGCGTTGAAGGCTTCGCGCATGCTGAAATCCTGCATGGCTTGGCGGTGATCTTTCAACGCTTGCCAGGCGGGCAGAGCGGTAACGTCTTGAGGAGTGAGGTAATACGCCATCGCTGCGGTTTTCCTTTTTACTTGAACGGCCTTTTGAACACTGAACAGACCCGGCACGCCATGTTTGTGCACGGGATCAACTGTGTCGACACGATTTCCGGACACAGGGCGAATACAGTAAACCTCGCGCTGCGTTCTGTCTTGACTTTGTCTGACCAGATCCCTGTACTTTTTTAACATCGAGACCGGGAACTGGCCGACAAACGGAGGGGGCGGGGCGAAATCGGGATCAGGCGAGCTGAACCGGGATGGCGTTGCTGGTGTGGCTCAGTTCATTGCCCGGCGCCATGTAAAGCATGCGCGGCTTGAAATTGACCAGATCGGCTTCGCTGTAATGGGCGTAGGCACAAATGATTACGCGGTCGCCGACCTTGGCCTTGTGCGCAGCGGCGCCGTTGACCGAGATCATCCGCGAGCCTTCTTCGCCACGGATCGCGTAGGTGGTGAAACGCTCGCCGTTGTCGACGTTATAAATCTGGATCTGCTCGTATTCGCGAATACCGGACAAGTCCAGCCACTCGCCATCAATGGCGCACGAACCTTCGTAATCGAGCACCGCATGAGTGACTTCGGCGCGGTGCAGTTTGGCCTTGAGCATGATCGCGTGCATGAGGGTTTTCCCGGGTTGGAATCAAACGGCGGGCAGTGTGCCCGAAGGCTTTGGGGGCGGCAATACGCCTTGAAATGCAATTTCAAGAGCACCGAAAAACACTGTAGGAGTGAGCCTGCTCGCGATAGCGGTGTGTCATTCAACGCTAATGCTGACTGACACACCGCTATCGCGAGCAGGCTCATTCCTACAGGGGGGATTGCGGTGTTTTTAAGCGGGCGTATCGAGGTTCAGGTGCAGGTTGTCGATCAACCGTGTGGTGCCGAGGAACGCGGCCACCAGAATCACCAGATCACGGTCTTCAGCCGTCGCCGGGCGTAAGGTTAGCGCATGGCGGATTTCCAGGTAATCCGGACGCAGGCCTGCCGCTTCCAGCTGTTGCAACTGGCCACCGATCAGCGCCGGGAAGTCCCGTTCACCTTGCTTGATCGATTCGGCAATATTGCTGAGGCTGCGATAGACCACCGGAGCCACCGCGCGTTGTTCTTCGCTGAGGAAACCATTGCGCGACGACAGCGCCAGGCCATCGGCTGCACGTACGGTCGGCTCGCCAATGATCTGGACCGGCATGTTCAGGTCATGCACCAAGGCACGGATCACCGCCAATTGCTGATAATCCTTCTGGCCGAAAATCGCCAGATCCGGCTGGACCATGTTGAACAGCTTGCTGACAACAGTCGCCACGCCTTCGAAGTGCCCCGGACGGCTGTCACCGCAGAGCCCTTCGGACAATTGCGGCACGCTGACGCGCGTCTGTCCGGCCATGCCGTCGGGGTACATTTCTTCGACAGTCGGCGCGAACAGCAGGGAGCAACCGGCTTCGAGCAGCTTCTCCTGATCCGCCGCCAACGTGCGCGGGTATTTATCGAGGTCTTCGCCAGCGCCGAACTGCAGCGGGTTGACGAAAATGCTCGCGACCACGAAGTCCACACGTTGGGTGGCTTTGGTGATCAGTGCAACGTGGCCGCTGTGCAGGTTGCCCATGGTCGGCACGAAGCCGATGCGCTTGCCTTCGCTGCGGGCGCGGGCTACGGCGGCGCGCAGTTCGCGTACGGTTTTAACGGTGTTCATGCAGAGAATCCGTGTTCGATGCCGGGGAACGTGGTGGCTTTGACTTCGCTGACGTAAGCCTTCAGCGCGGACTGGATGCTGTCCTGACCGTGCATGAAGTTCTTGACGAATTTCGGCACGCGGCCAGTGATCGACAGGCCGAGCATGTCGTGCAGTACCAGAACCTGACCGTCGGTGGCGTTACCGGCACCGATGCCGATGACCGGGATCTTCACAGCCTGACTGATTTCGGCGGCCAGCTCGCTCGGCACACATTCCAGCAGCAGCATGGCCGCGCCGGCCTGTTCCAGCGAGATCGCATCAGCACGCATCTGCCGCGCCTGGTTCTCGTTACGTCCCTGCACTTTATAGCCACCGAGAATGTTCACCGCTTGCGGGGTCAGGCCCATGTGCGCGCAAACCGGTACGCCGCGCTCGGCGAGCAGACGAATCGACTCGGCCAGCCACAGCTGACCTTCGACTTTGATCATGTGCGCGCCGGCCTGCATCAGCATCGCGCTGTTGCTCATGGTTTGTTCGAGGGTGGCGTTGGCCATGAACGGCAAGTCCGCGAGGATCAGGGCATCGGTGTTGCCACGTTTGACGCAAGCGGTGTGATAGGCCATTTCTGCGGTGGTCACCGGCAAAGTGCTGTCGTGACCTTGCAGGACCATGCCGAGGGAGTCGCCCACCAGCAGCACTTCGACACCGGCCTCGTTGCAGGCGTGGGCGAAGGTCGCGTCATAGCAGGTCAGCATGGTGATCTTTTCACCTTTCTGCTTGAGGCTCTGGAGCGTGGTCAGGGTGATGGCTGGCATGTAAAAAATCCTCGTTCAGGCGCTCTGGAAACTACTGCGAGTAACGCGCGTGATTCTTCATCTACTCAGGCGCACGCTCTTTTGTCGTGCTTATAAGGCCTGGATTGCGCCCGTATGTGCCGGGTTGGCGGCAGCGGGACGCCTATAGTCGTGATGAGCCAACAGGAAGTCAATTGCGTGTGTTACCGCATTGTTACGAGGGGAGTGTTACCGGCGTTACTGATGCGATTCAGCGGCGCCGCGGGGCTGATGCGCGGGGTTTTTGTCCGACAATAAATCTGGATATGGAAAGCTATTCCTGTAGGAGCTGCGGAACGCTGCGATCTTCTGATCTTGGTTTTGAAGATCAAAAGATCGCAGCGTTCCGCAGCTCCTACAAGGGATTTGTGTCAGGCGTGGGGAAGGCGTTCCAGACCGACGAACGGGCAGGCTGCCAGCAGATCGGGCAGGCTGCGGCCGTCGGCAAGACGCAGATCCTGCGGGGCCAGTTCGGCGAGCGGGTAAAGCACGAAGGCGCGTTCCTGAATCTGGTAATGCGGGACTTTCAGGCGCGGTTCGTCGATCAGTCGATCACCGAACAACAGAATATCCAGATCCAGCGTACGTGGGCCCCAGCGCTCAAGGCGTTCGCGGCCCTGATTGTTTTCGATCGCCTGCAACGCATCAAGCAATTCCAGCGGGGCGAGCGCGCTGTCGAGCGCGGCCACCGCGTTGGTGTAGCGTGGTTGGCCAGGCAACAGGGAATCGCTTTGGTAGAAGGCGGAAACGCCCACCCATTTGGTCTGCGGCAATTGCCCCAGCGCCTCAACGGCGCTGCGCAATTGTTCGGCGGGGTCTGCGAGGTTGCTGCCCATGCCGATGTAGATGCGTTCCATGCCTTTATTCGCCTGTAGCGCTCGGGGCGCTGGTGCGTTTGCGCTTGGAGCCGCTGCTGCGACGACGTTTGCGCGGCGCGCCACTGGCGTCATCGCCCTTGCCGCTGAGGTCGCGGATCATGTCGCGACGTTCACTGTCGTTGGCATCCTGATAGTCCGTCCACCATTCGCCCAGACCATCCGTTTCCTCGCCAGCGCTTTCACGCAGCAGCAGGAAGTCGTAACCGGCGCGGAAACGCGGGTTGTCCAGTAACAGGTCGGCGCGTTTGCCGCTGCGGCGTGGCAGACGTTCCTGCATGTCCCAGATCTCGCGGATCGGCATGGTGAAACGTTTCGGAATCGCGATGCGCTGGCACTGTTCGGCGATCAGCTCGTGGGCGCCTTCCTGCATTGCAGGGATTGGTGGCATGCCACGTTCTTGCAGGCGCAACACGCGAGCCGGCAGGGCAGGCCACAGCAGCGCGGCAAACAGGAACGCCGGGGTCACCGGTTTGTTCTGCTTGATGCGCAGGTCGGTGTTGGTCAGCGCTTCGCTGATCAGCGTGTGGGTGTATTCCGGGTTGTGTTCCAGCGCATCGGCACTGGCCGGGAACAGCGGGGCGAACAGTTGCAGGTCGACCAGCATTTCGAAAGTGATCGCGCCGTGCCCCGAGAGGAACAGTTTGAGCACTTCTTCGAACAGACGCGCCGAAGGGATCTCGCGCAGCATCGGCGCCAGTTCACGAATCGGCTGCACGGTGTGCTTCTCGATACCGAAGTTGAGCTTGGCGGCAAAACGCACGGCCCGCAGCATGCGCACCGGGTCTTCCTGATAGCGCTGCTTCGGATCGCCGATCAGACGGATCAGGTGATTGCGGATGTCGTGTACGCCATTGGCGTAATCGAGGATGCGCTCGCTGACCGGATCGTAATACAGGGCGTTGATGGTGAAGTCGCGGCGTTGCGCGTCTTCTTCCAGGGTGCCGTAAACGTTGTCGCGCAGAATCCGCCCGCTCTCGTTACGCGAAGACTGGTTGCTGTCTTCGTCGTCATCGTTGACCGGGTGATTGGCGCGGAAGGTCGCGACTTCGATGATTTCGCGACCGAAATGGATGTGCACGAGTTTAAAGCGGCGACCGATAATCCGCGCATTGCGGAATTCGGCGCGGACTTGCTCGGGCGTGGCACTGGTGGCGACGTCGAAATCCTTGGGCGTGATGCCCAGCAGCATGTCACGCACGCAACCG